>NZ_CP046674.1:2714043-3015603 GCF_018243235.1 Ralstonia nicotianae | reverse complement strand
GATGGTGCGGCTTCCGCTCATCGTCACGCTCGCGGCGGCACTGCTCGGCTATCTGGCGGGCGACATGCTGGTGACCGATCCGGTGGACGCCGGCTGGTTCATGCAAGCCATCCCGTATGCCGATGTCGCGATCGGCTGTCTTGGCGCGTTGATCGTCGTGATCGTGGGCTGGTGGATGGGGCGGCGTTCACTGCGCCAGGCGTGACTTGATGGGACACCCCCCGAAAGTAGGTCGTGACGATCTTTGTCCGGTTTTTTGCCAAGAAAGGTCAGTTTTGCGCACGAATTCTCGCCAAATCTTACCGATTTGCGCCCAGAAGTAGCGGGCGCTGCGTGGCATGGTCTGTGCTGTTTCCACCCCTCAAACAATATCGATTGAACGCTTTCGGGGAGAAACCATGGCATCGAAGCACAGCAGGAACAGGCGGCGTGGCCAGCGCGGCTTTACATTGATCGAGTTGATGATCGTGGTGGCGATCATCGGGATTTTGGCGGCGCTGGCGATTCCGGCGTATCAGGACTACACGATCCGGTCGCGTGTGGTCGAGGGGCTGGCACTGGCAGGGCAAGCCAAGGCGCTGGTGGTTGAAAATGCCGCCAACGCACAGAGTAGCCTGTCACTCGGTTCCGCATCGTTGCCGGCCAGCAAGAACGTCAGTGCGCTGAATATTGATTCGTCCACCGGCGAAATCGCAGTGGTCTATGCACCCGCTGTTACGGAAGCGGGGGCGAATACGTTGGTATTGACCCCATACTCCGGCAGTTCGTCAGTATTTGGCAATTTGCAGGCAGGTTCAACGCCGCCGGCAATGGTGCTGTGGGTGTGTGCCGCCGCCGGCAAGTCGATGCCGGTCAATACCGTTACCCAGAGGACGACGGCTACGTTGCCACCGAAATACGCGCCCTCGGAGTGCCGTTGAATCCGTCGGCCTGGCACCAAAAAACAAAAGCGCCTTCGGGCGCTTTTGTTTTGGGAGTTGCCACCCTGCTGCCGGGAAGGGGGCTCTGTGATCGATGGCTCCCATATTGACGCTCTCCGTCAATGTCTGCCGAAAACTGTCAACTCGAGGCCGGCGATCACCCGAATCGCGTCAGTTTTTCGCCGACAGCCCCGGTTTTTCGGCTGGCACGGTCCCTGCTCTATCTCCCACGCATCATCTTTAACCACACTTTCCGGGGGAATTTCATGAAGTCGATGCGTCATCTCAACAAGCGTGTCCAGAAGGGTTTCACGCTGATCGAACTGATGATCGTGGTCGCGATCGTCGGTATTCTGGCTGCGATTGCCATTCCGGCCTATCAGGACTACACGGTTCGTGCACGCGTGACGGAAGGTCTGTCGCTGGCTGCACAAGCCAAGGCACTGGTGTCGGAAAACGCTGCCAATGCACAGTCTGACCTGTCGGTGGGTTCGTCGGTGTTCACGGCCACCAAGAACGTTGCCAACCTCCAGATCCTCGGTACGGATGCTACTGCTCCGGGCCAGATCACCGTTACCTATACGACGGCAGCTGGCGGCGGCACGCTGGCTCTGGTTCCGACTGCGGCAGGCGCTAAGCTGCCGTTGAGCTCCGCACCGTCGGGCCCGATCATGTGGACCTGCTACGCTCAAAACAAGGCCACTGCTGCCAGCAGCGTTCCTCCGAGTGGTACGATGACGCTGGCGGCCAAGTATGCCCCGGCAGAATGCCGCTAAGCTGTAAGCTAAGCTAAGCTAAGCTAAGCTAGCTGCTGTAGTAAAGAGCGCCTTTGGGCGCTCTTTTTGTTTCGCCATATTCGTGTCCTGCCCATCAATGCTTCCAGTTCATCGTTCCCTGTTGTTGTGGCCGGTCTGGCTGGCCACAGTTGCGTGCTGGTCTGTCCCGTTCCTGGTGGCTGTCCATAGTTACCCGATCCCAACGTTCTACAGCGAATTCGTAGCGGCGATCGGCTGGGTTGCTCTGGCAGCGGGCGTGCTGGGCTCGACGTGGCATAGCAAGGCAGGGCTACCCAAGGTTGTCTTGGCGCCGCTGGCGCTGATCGGTGTGTTGATCGTGCAACTGGTCGTTGCCACGCCGCTGAACCCGTTTTTTACCTTTGCGGCCATCGTGTTTCTGCTCGGAACCGTGGCCGTATGCGGTCTCGGTGCGCGCTGCCGCGACGTCCCCGGTGTGCTGGAGTCGATCGCGGTTGCCGTCATCATTGGCGGATTGCTGACGGTGGCGGTTGAATGTCTGCACCTGTTCCGTGTTTCTGGCCTGCCGATCAATTGGATCTCGATCATGCCAACGGGCGCAGGCCGCCGAATGTGGGGCAACCTGAATCAGCCGAATCACGTGGCGACCTATCTCGCCTTTGGCCTGGCAGCGTGCCTGTTCTTGGGTTCGACGCGTCGGCGATATTGGGCGCCCCTGGCTGCCATCGCTCTGGCATTGTTGTTGGGCATGGCGCTGACGGTTTCCCGGATGAGCTGGCTTCACCTTGTCCTGGTTGGGGGCGTCGCAGGGCTGGCCTGGTCAGCAGAGGAGCGGGGGGCTCGCCGCTGGATTCGGGCGGGCGTGCCTGTGCTCGGCCTGGCCGTGGTTTATCAGCTCTGCAACTGGCTGGTGGCCTATGCCAACGTGCTTTGGCATCTGGACTTGCCGATCTCGCTGGACGAGCGGTTGCAGCAGGGTGTGGGTCTGCGGGTGTTCCTATGGAAGCATGCGTGGCACATGTTCCTGGCGCATCCCTGGCTCGGCGGTGGCTGGGGCGACTATGCCTGGAACCAGTACGTGCAGACCGACGTGCTCGGCCATGTCGAAATGTCCATGAACGCCCACAACCTCGTCCTGGATCTCCTGGCCAAGGTGGGTGTGTTCGGGTTGCTGGCCGTGATGCTGCCGTTCTTGGGGTTGGTGCATGCTGCGTGGAAACGGCGAATGACGCCCGCGCTGGCCTTTCTGTATGCGGTCATTCTGGTGACCGTGGCGCATTCGATGCTGGAATATCCGCTGCACTATCTGTACTTCCTGCTGCCGTTTGCTTTCGCGCTGGGGTATGTGGATGACCGCAAGTTGCGCGTTCTTTCCCCAGATACGGCATGGGTACTGACCGGCATCGTGGCAGTATGCGGTGCCGTGCTGACGGGCCGGATGTGGATCGACTACCAATCGGTGGAGCGCTTGTATTACTCCCTCGACGGTCCGGTGGAATTGCAACGGTACCAGCGCAGTGGGCAACTGCTGCTGGTCCCATATGGCAACCTGTCAATCGCGAACAATGCCGGGATGACGGCCGAGACGGCGCCGATCATGGCTGCGGTCGAACACCAGGCTGTGCAGTTCTATCCTGGTTCTGGCACGGTTCAACGTTGGGCGATTGCGCTCGCGTTTCAAGGCAAGACCGACGAAGCCCTCACCCAGGTCCGTCGGCTGCACAATCAATACTGGATCGACTATGCGGGCGATTCGAAATTGCTGACACTTGTCTGCACCAAGAAATTGGAAGGGTTGGCGACGTTCTGCGCGCGGCTCAAGGCGGAGAACTTGGTTGTCGGTGTAGATTAAGGATCGCGTCTCAAAAAGAAAGCGCCTCGTTGAAGGCGCTTTTTTTTTCGGCAATGACAACCAAAGCAAAGTGGGCACAGCGCGACGCGGCAAGCTGGAGCACTCTGCCGTCTACCGCGCAAGGCGCGCAGCAAAATTGGCACCCGCTGAATGCCGCAAGGCTGCTGAGCAGAAAGAAGAGCGCATCCGATGCGCCCGCTTCCTTTTGCGGAAACGGGCTCGGAAATTCATTGCGCCACCCACTCCCCGGACTTCCCCCCACGCTTCTCCATCAGCCGCACATCGCCGATGACCATCCCCCGGTCAACGGCCTTGCACATGTCGTAGATGGTCAGCAGCCCCACCTGCACGGCGGTCAGCGCTTCCATCTCCACGCCGGTCTGCCCGTGCGTCTCGGCGCGTACCGTGCAGCGGACGGTGCGGTCCACCTCATCCAGTTCGAAGTCGACCGCGACCTTGGTCAACGCCAGTGGGTGACACAGCGGGATCAAATCCGACGTCCGCTTCGCCCCCTGGATCGCGGCGATGCGGGCGATGCCCAGCACATCGCCTTTCTTGGCGGTGCCGTCGCGCACCAGCGCGAACGTCGTGGGCAGCATGTGGATGAGGCCGGTGGCGACGGCGACGCGGTGGGTGACGGCTTTGTCGCCGACGTCGACCATGTGGGCTTGTCCGGCGGTATCGAAGTGGGTGAGGTGCGGCATGAATGACGGTGCTTGGTGTGAAGCGATTTATGATAGCAAGTGCCCAGCGCCCGGCGATGCCGCCGGGTGGATTCCGCCCCACGCGCATTCCGTATGACGCTCTCTTTCTTCCGGCCGCGCGCCCGCAAGGTGACGGCCGCCGTGCTGTTGATGACGTGGCTTGCCCCCGTGTCGCCGTTGGCGCTGGCGCAGCCGGCGTCTGTTCCCGCTGCGCCGGCCGGCGCGGCAGCGGCGTCGGAGCAGGTGCAGAGCAACCTGAACCGCAGCGTGCAGATCGGCCGCCAGTCGCCGTATCTGCAGAAAGACGCGACGATCATCGATGCGCCGACCTACGAGTTGCCTGACATGGGCGATCCGTCCACGGCGGCGCTGTCGCCGGAGATGGAGCGCCGTCTGGGCGACCGCGTGATGCGGCAGATCCGGCGCGACCCGGATTATGTGCCGGATCCGCTGCTGTCGGACTACCTGAACGATATCGGCTACCGGCTGATCGAGGCGGCGCGACGGCAGCATGTGGCGGGCAGTACGTCGGCATCGAGCTTCGAGCTGTTCGCGGTGCGCGATCCGGGCATCAACGCGTTTGCGCTGCCGGGCGGGTATATCGGCGTCAACACGGGCACGCTGGTGGCGACGGAGAGCGAATCGGAGCTGGCCTCGGTGCTCGGCCACGAGATCGGCCACGTGCTGCAGCGGCACATCGCGCGCGGCATCGACAAGTCGGGCGAGTCGATGTGGATTGCGCTGGCGTCGATCCTGCTGGCGGGGCTGGCGGCCACCAAGAGCGGCGACGCGGCGCAGGCGCTGGCGGTGGGCGGGCAGGCGGCGGCGGTGTCGAACCAGCTGGCGTTTTCGCGCGGCGCGGAGCGCGAGGCCGACCGCGTCGGCTTTACGCTGCTGACTGGCGCCGGCTACAACCCTGACGGCATGCCCGATTTCTTCCGACGGCTGCAGCGCGTGAGCAGCATCGCGGACACCGGCGCCGTTCCCGGCTACGCGCGCACCCACCCGCTGACCGGTGAGCGCATCGCCGACATGGAAGACCGCGCGCGCGGCCTGCCGCACCCGCGCCAGCCGCAGCGGCCGGCGTTCGGCTTTGCCAAGGCGCGTGCGCGCGTGCTGCAGGAGACCTCGACCAGCGCCTATCTCGACGTGCGCAATGCGATGCGCTCGCAGCTGGCCTCCGCGCCGGATGCGCCGGCCGAGAAACGCGCGGCGCTGTGGTACGGCATCGCCGTCGCCGAGCAACTGGCCGGGCAGCTGGACCCCGCGGAGCAGGCGCTGCTCGAAGCGCGGCGGCTGTACGGCAACATCCCCGGTATCACCTCGGGCAGTCCGAGCCTGGATGTGACTGCCATCGAACTGGCCCGTGCCCGCAATCGCGTGCCGGAGGCGCTGACGATGGCACGGGCCGCGCTGGCGGCGTATCCGCTGTCGCGCGCGGTCGGCATCACCTATGCGCAGACGCTGCTGGCGGCGGGCCGCGCGGGCGATGCGATTCCCTATCTGCAGGACAAGGCGCGCGAAGACACCGCACAGCCGATCTGGTGGGACATGCTGGCCCGCGCCTATGCGGACCAGGGCAAGCGCGTCGAGCAGCATCGCGCGCTGGCCGAGAAGTACGCGCGCGACGGTGCCTGGGGCGCGGCAGTGGAGCAGCTCAAGCTCGCGCGCGACGCGGGCGATGCGGATTTCTATACGCTGTCCGAGGTCGATGCGCGGCTGCACCAGATGGAGCGCCAGTACCGCGAAGAGAAGCAGGAAGAGAAGGCGCTGCCGAAGTAGCGGGCCGGCCGGCGTCAGGCGAGCGCGGCCGGATGCCGGACGAAGCCGAAGCGCCGTTCGGCCTCGTCGCTGCGGATCGGCTGAATGTCGAAGGTGCGATCGCCCCAGGGCAGCATGCCGAGCGCGGCGCCGCACGCTTGGCCGTGCCAGTGCGCCAGCGACGAGAACGGCTCCAGGTCATGATCGTGCAGCAGGGCAAGGGTCTCGCGGCTGGCCACGCCGGCGACGTGGCCGGCGAGCAGGACGTTGCCGTGCTCGTCGACAAAGCAGCCGGCGGGCACGAAGGCGGCGCCCGTGGTGGTGGCAAGGGCCGTCGGCGCGCCTTCGGGCGACAGCCGCACGATCCACGGCGTGCAGTCCAGTTCCACGAACACGCGCTGCGGGCCGTTCTGGAAGAACCAGCGGCCGGCCGCGTCGTGCGTGTAGTTGCGGACGATGAAGTCGATCAGCGCGGGGTGGCGGACAGGGTCGCCGGACAGCCTGTGCTGCTGCGCGTATTCGTTGCGCATGCGCCATTGGCCGCGCCGGTCGAGCGCCAGCCAGCCGAAGCAGTCGGGCACGTCGGGCCACCTGGCCATGGCCTGGCGGACGATCTCATCCACGGTCGGCTCCGGGGTGTTCGGGGGCATCCGGGCGGGGCGTGCGGCCGAGCACGTCGTCGAAGAAGCGCAGCAGGCGCGCCGGCATCCAGTCGATGCGGCCGGCCAGCGGGAGATGGCGCAGCTTGCCGTCGCGCCGCATCAGGAAGCCGACGTGGCCGCCGTGCAGCGGCTGGTCGAGCACCACGTCGGGCGAGACGTCGCCGGGGCCGGGCAGGTGGCGTCCGGGCAGGAAGGGATCGTTGCGCGCGTTCAGCACCAGCACCGGCACGCGCACATCGCGCAGTACCGGCTTGGACGAGGCGCGCGTCCAATAGTCGTAGACGTTGCGGTAGCCGTGCAGCGGCGCGGTGACGAGGTTGTCGAATTCGACGAAGCTGCGCGCGGCCAGCATGGCGCGGCGGTCGTACAGGCCGGGATGCTGGTCGAGCTTGGCCGCGGCCTTCTGCTTGAGCGTGCGCAGGAACATGCGGGTGTAGAGCATGCCGACGCCCTGGGACAGCGCCGCGCCGCCCGCCATCATGTCCAGTGGGGCGGAGACGGTGGCGGCGGCGCTCAGCTGGCGCGCATCGGCGCCGCGCTCGCCCAGGTGGCGCAGCAGCATGTTGCCGCCCAGCGAGATGCCCACCGCCAGCAGCTTGCGGCCGTGCGGCGCGCAGTGCGTCCGGTAGAGCCGGTCGAGGATCCACGCGATCTCGGCCGAGTCGCCGGAGTGATACATGCGCGGCGCGCGGTTCAGTTCGCCCGAGCAGCCGCGGAAATGCGGCACCACGCCGGGCCAGCGGCGCGCGCGCAGCGCATCCATCATCAATTGGGCGTAGTGGCTGCGCGAGTCGCCTTCCAGGCCGTGGAACAGTACCACCAGCGGCGTGTGCGCATCGGCTTCGTGCGTGGTCCAGTCGAGATCGATGAAGTCGCCGTCGGGCGTGTCCCAGCGCTCGCGCCGGTACGCGATGCGCGGGAAGCGCCACAGCCGCGCCGGGACGATGGTCTGCGCGTTGCCGCCGATCAGCCACCAGGGCGAGCGGAACGCGTGCGGCTCGAACGGGCCGATGAGCAGCGCGCCCAGGTTGAGGTCGGCGGGAGCGGCGGAGCGGAACGGGCGGATCATCGTCTCAGGCAGAGTCACCTGCGCCCGTCGCCGGGCGGGGATCAGTGCAGGGAATGCGCGACGCTGGCGATCGATGCGGCCACGCGCTCCTCTGCCGCCTGGCTGGAGTGGACGTGCGCGATGCGCCAGCCCTCGTGGTTCTGCATCAGCACGTAGGTGGTGTGCACGTACAGGCTGGCTTCGGTGGCGTCTTCGGAGAAGCGCAGGGCCTCGGTCGCCTCGAAGATCGACACGCCGAGCGAGGAGTGCACCTGCTGGTCCAGGCATTCGATCCACACCGGCTGCTTCTCGACGAGGGCGTCGAGACAGCCGCGCAGCTGCTCGTGGCCGTGCAGCCGCTGGCCGTCGGGCAGGATGAAGCTGACGGAGTCCTCGTCCAGCCAGAGCTTGAGTGCGCTGTCGGCATCGCGGCGCCGCAGCGCTTCGCGGTAGGCGTCGAGGATGTCCTCGGCGGCTTCGAACAGTCGGGCAAATCGTGGCATGGCGGCAGGACGTGAAGGGAATGGCTGACGGTGACAGCGTTACACCGGCTGCAGCAGCCGGCGCAATTCATGAAACACCATCTCGGGACCGATGTCGCGCAGGCAGCGCAGATGGCCGAGCGGGCATTCGCGGGCGAAGCACGGGCTGCATTCGAGATGGAGCCACATGATACTCGCAGCGGGTGACAGCGGCGGCGTGTGGCGCGGGTCGCTCGAGCCGAACACGGCCACCTGCGGGCGCCCCAGGGCAGCCGTGACGTGCATCAGGCCCGAGTCGTTGCAGATGGCGGCCTCGGCGCGGGCGAGCAGCTCGATGGCCTCGTCCAGCGAGGTCTCGCCGCACAGGTTGCGCACGAAAGGCGCGCGCTCGGCGATGGCGTCGGCGGTCTCGCGATCCTTGGCCGAGCCGAGCGTGACGATGTGCGCGTACGGGAACGAGCGCCGCAGCATCTGCGCCAGCTCGGCGAAGTGCTCGGCGGGCCAGCGCTTGGCGGTGCCGTATTCCGCGCCCGGGCAGAAGGCGATCAGCCGGGCGTTGCCGGGAATGCCGAACTTGGCCGAGGTGGCGGCCACGCGCGGCAGGTCCACCCGCAGCTGCGGGTCGGGCAGGGTCTCGGGCAGCTTGGCGCCGGGCTTGAAGGCCAGCGCCGCATAGTGCTGCACCATCGGCGGCCGTTCGCGCTTGGGCGGGTTCGGGTAGCGCACGTTGAGCACGCCCAGTCGCGATTCGCCCTTGTAGCCGATGCGCAGCGGAATGCCGGCCAGCCACGGGATCAGCGCGCTCTTGAACGAGTTCGGCAGCACATAGGCGGCATCGAACGATTCCCCCTTGAGCTGCTGGGCGAACATCGTGCGGCTGCCGAGCTGCAGCTTGCCGTGCGCCAGTTCAGTCGGCAGCACGCGCGTGATCTCGGGCATGCGCGCGAGCACCGGCGCCACCCACTTCGGGGCGATGGCATGGATCTGCGCGCGCGGATGCCGCGCCTTGATCTGCGCGAACAGCGGCTGCGCCATCAGCGCGTCGCCGATCCAGTTGGGGGCGACGACCAGGATCTTGCGCATCATCGGAGCGCCGCGGGCAGGGGGCTCGCGGCGTACGGCAGGTCCGGACGGCTCAATGGTGGCCCTTCACTTCGACGCCGGGGGCCAGCTTGTAGACGGTGCCGCAGTATGGGCACTTGGCTTCGCCGGTGTCGGCCACGTCGAGGAAGACGCGCGGGTGGTAGTTCCACGCCGGCGTCTTGCTGGTGGGGCAGTGCAGCGGCAGGTCGTCTGCGCCGATTTCGATGATGGGTGCGGTTTGCGTGGTCATGATGATGAGGGTCAGCGGGCGCGGTCAGGCCAGGGTTAGCCACGCCTTGTACTTTTCGATGGTGCTCTTGCCGTTGACGATGTCGAAGAACGTCGACTGCAGCTGCGTGGTGATCGGGCCGCGCGAGCCCGCGCCGATCACGCGGTCATCCAGTTCGCGGATCGGGGTGACTTCCGCCGCGGTGCCGGTGAAGAAGGCTTCGTCCGCGCAGTACATCTCGTCGCGGGTGATGCGCTTCTCGCGCACCTCGATGCCGAGGTCGCGCGCGATGGTGATGATTGCGTCGCGGGTGATGCCGTCCAGGCACGAGGCCAGGTCGGGCGTGTAGATCACGCCGTTGCGGACGATGAAGACGTTCTCGCCCGAGCCTTCGCTCACATAGCCCTCGGTGTCGAGCAGCAGGGCTTCATCGTAGCCCAGGCCGGTGGCTTCCTGGTTGGCGAGGATCGAGTTGATGTAGTAGCCGCTGGCCTTGGCGCGCACCAGCGACACGTTCACATGGTGGCGCGTGAAGGACGACGTCTTGACGCGGATGCCGCGCTGCATGCCTTCTTCGCCCAGGTAGGCGCCCCAAGGCCAGGCGGCGATCGCCACGTGGACGGTGTTGCCGCGGGCGGACACGCCCATCTTCTCGGAGCCGAGCCACGCCAGCGGGCGGATGTAGCAGGACGCCAGCGCGTTGGCACGCACGACTTCGCGCTGCGCGTCCATCAGCTGCTGTTCCGAGAACGGAATCTGCATCTGGAAGATCTTGGCCGAATTGAACAGCCGGCGCGTGTGCTCGGACAGGCGGAAGATGGCGGGGCCGGCCGGCGTCTGGTACGCGCGCACGCCCTCGAACACGCCCATGCCGTAGTGCAGGGTGTGGGTGAGCACGTGGAGTTGCGCGTCGCGCCATTCGATCAGCTTGCCGTCTTTCCAGATCTTGCCGTCGCGGTCAGCCATGCTGGTCATGGAGGGCTCCTGTGAGTGTCCGGGCTCAAATGCCGACAAAGGCGGAATTGTAAGGGGTGGGGGCAGGGACGCCAACGCCGATCTTGGCGGCGGTTTCCGTGCGTTGCGAATTCGTGTTGCGCGTGTTTTACACGTTAAGCAACTGCTTAACATCAAAAGTATAATCAGATGTTTACTACGAGCCACCCATGTCGCCCCCGCTGTTCCCGCGCCCCCGCTGTTCCCGCGCCACCGCGCGGCCGTGCCTTCCTGGCCGGCCGTCCAAAAAGAGATGATGACGCCACTTGCGAGGGTGCCATGGCGCTAGCCCGCTGGGGCGCGGCGCTGCAGCGCCGGTGGCAGGCCATCGACCCGGCCGAGCGCGCCGGCTTTGTCGCCGGTGCCCGCTTCTATGTCGGCTCGCTGCCGCCGGTGTTTGCCTGGGGACTGGTGACCGGCGTGGCGATGAGCAAGTCGGTCCTGACCATCCCGCAGGCGATCGGCATGACGCTGCTGGTCTATGCAGGTTCGTCGCAACTGGCCGTGTTGCCGCTGATGGCCGCCGGCCTGCCGGTCTGGACTGTGCTGTTGACGGCGTTCATCGTCAACGTGCGCTTCATCATCTTCAGCGCGGGGCTCATGCAGCATTTCAGCCATCTGCCCTTCGGGCGGCGGGTCCTGATCGGTTTCTTCAATGGCGATCTGCCGTTCGTGCTGTTCTCGCAGCGCTACCCGGGGCCGGGCCCGGAGCGCGGCAAGGAAGGCTATCTCTGGGGCATGGCGCTGGCCAACTGGACGATCTGGCAGGTGTCGTCTCTCCTGGGCATCGTCGGCGCGAGCCTGTTCCCGGATGCATGGGGCCTGGCGCTGGCGGGCACGCTGGCGCTGATTCCGGTGATGGTGTCGACCATCCGCTCGCGCGCCACGCTGATGGCCGTGGCGGTCGCCGCGGTGCTGGCGCTGGTCGCCTTCAAGCTGCCGTACCGGCTGAGCCTGGTGATCGCCGTGGTGGGCGCGATGGCGGCCGGCCTGGCCGGCGACGAAGCCACCGCTCGCCTGCAATGGCAGCGCCGCGGCGCGCAGCCGGCGCCGTCCGAGCCGAAGGAGGGGCCGTGAGCACGCTAGATATCTGGCTGACCATCTTCGGCATGACGATCGTGACCATCGTCACGCGCGCCCTCTTCCTGATGGTGGGCGACCGCCTCACGCTGCCGATGCGCGTGCAGCACGCGCTGCGCTTCGCGCCGGCGGCGGCGCTGGCGGCCATCGTGCTGCCCGATCTGCTGTGGAACCACGGCGGTTTCGACGCCAGCTGGACCAATCCGCGCCTGATGGCCGGCATCGCGGCCACCGCGTTCTATGTGGCGACGCGGCGGATGCTCGGCATGATCTGCGTCGGCATGGGCGTTTATACCGTGCTGCGTCTCTGGGGATAAAACGTGTCGGCCCATGTCCGCGGCGGCGTCATCTTTGCCTTCCTGGCCTACACGATGTGGGGCCTGTTTCCGCTGTACTTCAAGCTGCTGAAGGCCGTCACGCCGCTGGAGATCCTGTCGCACCGGGTGATCTGGTCGCTGGCGGTGATGGTGGTGGTGCTGGCCGTCAAGCGGCACTGGGCGTGGCTGTGGGCGCTGCGCCGCCAGCCGCGCGTGGTGGGGCGGCACCTGGCCTGCACCGGCATGCTGGCGCTCAACTGGTGCACCTACATCTGGGCGGTCAATCACGATCACGTGCTCGACGCGAGCCTGGGCTATTTCATCAACCCGCTGGTGGTGGTGCTGCTGGCGCTGCTGGTGCTGGGCGAGCGGCTGCGGCCGGGGCAGTGGTTCGCGCTGGCGCTGGCCGTCGCCGGGGTGGTCTGGCTGACCTGGCAGGCCGGGCACCTGCCGTGGATCGCGCTGGTGCTGGCGACGACCTTCGGCCTGTACGGCCTGCTGCGCAAGACTTCGCCGCTGGGCGCGCTGGAAGGGCTGGCGCTGGAGACGCTGCTGCTGTTTCCGCTCGCGCTGGCCTACCTGGGCTGGCTGGCCGCGCAGCAGCAGAACGTTTTCCTGGTCGCGCCGCCGGGCATCCAACTGCTGCTGGTGCTGGCCGGCCCGCTGACCGCCGTGCCGCTGCTGCTGTTCGGGGCCGGGGCGCGGCGCATTCCGCTGTCGCTGCTGGGCCTGCTGCAGTACGTCAGCCCGACGCTGCAGCTGCTGCTGGGTGTGTGGCTCTACAACGAGCCGTTCGGCGGGCCGAAGGTGCTCGGCTACGCGTTGATCTGGTGCGGCCTGGTTGTGTATTCGGCCGAAGGGTGGCTGCGGCTGCGGCGGCGCGCGCCGGTGGCGGCCTGACCGGCGCGTGCGCCATCCAGCCGGCTTCGCCGCGATGGACGGGCGCGTCAGGTTTCCGGGCGGAAACGCGCGTTCCGACCGGTGGCATCGGGTAAAATCGCCGCTTTCCGTGATTTCTCCGCTGCTGCCATGCCCAACGTCCTGCGTCTGACCGATCTCATCTCCGAAGGCAAGCTTGCCGGCAAGCGTGTCTTCATCCGCGCCGATCTCAACGTGCCGCAAGACGATGCCGGCGACATCACCGAAGACACGCGCATCCGCGCTTCGGTGCCGGCCATCCGCGCCGCGCTCGACGCCGGTGCCGCCGTGATGGTCACCTCGCATCTGGGCCGTCCGACCGAAGGCGAGTTCAAGCCGGAAGATTCGCTGGCCCCGGTGGCCGTGCGCCTGTCCGAGTTGCTCGGCTGTGAGGTGAAGCTGGTGCAGAACTGGGTCGACGGCGTGGATGTCGCGCCCGGCCAGGTGGTGCTGCTGGAAAACTGCCGCGTCAACAAGGGCGAGAAGAAGAACAGCGACGAACTGGCCCAGAAGATGGCCAAGCTGTGCGACGTCTACGTCAACGACGCCTTCGGCACCGCCCACCGCGCCGAGGCCACCACGCACGGCATCGCCAAGTTCGCCCCCATCGCCTGCGCCGGCCCGCTGCTGGGCGCCGAGCTGGACGCGCTGGGCAAGGCGCTGGGCCAACCGGCCCGTCCGCTGGTCGCTATCGTGGCCGGCTCCAAGGTGTCGACCAAGCTGACCATCCTGAAATCGCTGGCCGACAAGGTGGACAACCTGATCGTCGGCGGCGGCATCGCCAACACGTTCATGCTGGCCGCGGGCCTGAAGATCGGCAAGTCGCTGGCCGAGGCGGATCTGGTGGGCGATGCCAAGGCGATCATCGACCTGATGGCTGCCCGTGGCGCCTCGGTGCCCATTCCTGTCGATGTGGTCTGCGCCAAGGAATTCAGCGCTACCGCTGCCGCCACCGTCAAGGACGTGAAGGACGTGGCGGATGACGACATGATTCTCGACATCGGCCCGAAGACCGCCGCGCAACTGGCCGACCAGCTCAAGGCCTCCGGCACCATCGTGTGGAACGGCCCGGTCGGCGTGTTCGAGTTCGACCAGTTCGGCAACGGCACCAAGGTGCTGGCCGAGGCGATCGCGGCCTCGTCGGGCTTCTCGATCGCCGGCGGCGGCGATACGCTGGCGGCGATCGCCAAGTACGGCATCGCCGACCGCGTGGGCTACATCTCCACCGGCGGCGGCGCATTCCTGGAATTCCTGGAAGGCAAGACGCTGCCGGCCGTGGAGATCCTGGAGCAGCGTGCCCAGCGCCAGGAAGCGCTGGCCTGAAGCGCCAGGCACGTCGCCTGCGTCGTCAACGTCCCCCAAACGTCACCGGTACCCCTTGCCCATGACTCGCGCCACCAAGATCGTCGCCACACTCGGCCCTTCGTCCAATACGCTGGAGATCCTGACGCGCATGATCGCGGCGGGGGTGGACGTGGTGCGGCTGAACTTCTCGCACGGCACCGCGCAGGACCACGTGGCGCGCGCCGAGCTGGTGCGCGAGACGGCGCGCGCGGTGGGCCGCGAGGTCGGCATCATGGCCGACCTGCAGGGCCCGAAGATCCGCGTCGGCAAGTTCGAGAGCGGCAAGATCACCCTGAGCCCGGGCGAGCGCTTCACGCTGGATGCCCGCTGCGAGCTGGGCAACCAGGAGCGCGTCGGTCTGGACTACAAGGAGCTGCCGCGCGACGTCGGCCCCGGTGACCTGCTGCTGCTCAACGACGGCCTGATCGTGCTGCAGGTCGAGCGCGTGGTGGGCGAGGAGATCGAGACCGCCGTCAAGGTCGGCGGCGATCTGTCCAACAACAAGGGCATCAACCGCCAGGGCGGCGGGCTGTCGGCGCCGGCGCTGACGGCCAAGGACATGGAAGACATCAAGACCGCGATGGCGCTGGGCGCCGACTACATCGCGGTCAGCTTCCCCAAGAACGCCACCGACATGGAAATGGCGCGCCAGCTGGCCGCCGTGGCCGGCGCGCCGCACAGCCACAAGACCAAGATGATCGCCAAGATCGAGCGTGCCGAGGCCATCCGCCCGGGCGTGCTGGAAGAGATCCTGGCGGCGTCCGACGGCATCATGGTGGCGCGCGGCGACCTCGCGGTGGAGGTCGGCAACGCGGCCGTGCCGGCGCTGCAGAAGCGCATGATCAAGCTCGCGCGCGAGGCCAACAAGCTGGCCATCACGGCCACGCAGATGATGGAGTCGATGATCGTCAACCCGGTGCCGACGCGCGCCGAGGTGTCGGACGTCGCCAACGCCGTGCTCGACGGCACCGATGCGGTGATGCTGTCGGCCGAGACCGCCGCCGGCCGCTACCCGGTCGAGACCATCGAGGCCATGGCCGCCATCTGCGTGGAGGCCGAGAAGTCGCAGCCGGTGCACCTCGACACGGATTTCCTCGACCAGACCTTCAGCCGCATCGACCAGTCGATCGCCATGGGGGCGCTGTTTACGGCCTACCATCTGCAGGTCAAGGCGATTGCCGCGCTGACCGACTCAGGTGCCACCGCGCTGTGGATGAGCCGCCACGGCATCAATGTGCCGATCTATGCGATCACGCCCAACGTCGCGTCGCAGCGCAAGATGGCCCTGTACCGCAACGTGCAGCCGCTGCCGCTGGCCATCAGCCTGGACCGCGACGAGGCGCTGCGGCAGGCCGAGGAACTGCTGGTCGCGCGCGGCGTGGTGCAGCGTGGCGACTTCATCGTCCTGACCGTCGGCGAGCCGATGGGGCAGGCGGGCGGGACCAACACACTCAAGATCGTGCGCGTCGGCATGCACTGACGCGCCACCGGGAATGCCGGTTGCTACCGGCATCCGTGAGACCGAATACAGATCGACCCATAGGAGAAAACCATGCCACTCGTCTCGATGCGCCAACTGCTCGACCATGCCGCTGAAAACGGCTACGGCCTGCCGGCGTTCAACGTCAACAACCTGGAGCAGGTCCAGGCCGTGATGGAAGCTGCCAAGGAAACCGGCGCGCCGGTGATCCTGCAGGCCAGCGCGGGCGCCCGCAAGTACGCCGGCGAGTCCTTCATCAAGCACCTGATCCAGGCCGCTGTTGAAGCCTATCCGGAAATCCCGCTGGTCATGCACCAGGATCACGGTCAGAGCCCGGCAATCTGCCAGGGCGCGATCGACCTGGGCTTCGGCTCGGTCATGATGGACGGCTCGCTGCACGAGGATGGCAAGACCCCGGCCTCGTTCGACTACAACGTCGACGTCACGCGCCGCGTGGTCGACATGGCGCACAAGGTTGGCGTGACGGTCGAGGGCGAGCTCGGCTGCCTGGGCTCGCTGGAAACCGGCGAGGCGGGCGAGGAAGATGGCCACGGCGCCGTCGGCAAGCTCGACCATTCGGCCCTGCTGACCGACCCCGAGGAAGCCGCGCAGTTCGTCAAGGCCACCCAGCTCGACGCCCTGGCCATCGCCATCGGCACCAGCCACGGCGCCTACAAGTTCTCGCGCAAGCCCACCGGCGACATCCTGGCGATCAGCCGCGTCAAGGAAATTCACGCGCGCATCCCGAATACCCACCTGGTGATGCACGGCTCGTCGAGCGTGCCGCAGGAGCTGCTGGCCATCATCAACCAGTACGGCGGCAAGATGAAGGAAACCTACGGCGTGCCGGTCGAGGAAATCCAGGAGGCCATCAAGTACGGCGTGCGCAAGATCAACATCGACACCGACATCCGCCTGGCAATGACCGGCGCGGTGCGCAAGTTCCTGGCCGAAAACCCCGAGAAGTTCGACGCCCGCGAATGGCTCAAGCCCGCGCGCGAGGCTGCCAAGGCGGTTTGCAAGGCACGCTACATCGAGTTCGGTTGCGAAGGCCAGGCCGGCAAGATCAAGCCGATCGGCCTGTCGGTCATCGCTTCGCAGTACCAGAGCGGCGCGCTGGCGCAAGTGGTGCAGTAAGCCGCATTCCGCCCGCAAGAACGGCTGGCCCCGCGCCAGCCGTTTTTCATGGGGCCGGCCACGTATAATGTCGGCCTTCCACATTTTTTCTTCCTCTTTGGGTTTCGCCGTGTCCGCCACCCCCGCCGTGTCTTCCGCACTCTATGAATCGTCGATCACCAGCCTGCCGCTGCTCGGCCGCGGCAAGGTGCGCGAAAACTACGCCGTGGGCGACGACAAGCTGCTGATGGTCACCACCGACCGCCTGTCGGCCTTCGACGTGATCCTCGGCCAGCCGATCCCGGACAAGGGCCGCGTCCTGGCGCAGATGTCGGATTTCTGGTTCCGCAAGCTGCGCCACATCGTGCCGACGCACGAGACGGGCATTGCGCCGGAAGCGGTGGTGCAGCCCGGCGAAGCCGACCAGGTGCGCGGCCGCGCCATCGTGGTCAAGCGTCTCAAGCCGATCCTGGTGGAAGCCGTGGTGCGCGGCTACCTGGCCGGCAGCGGCTGGAAGGACTACCAGGCCACCGGCAAGGTCTGCGGCGTGCAGCTCGCCCCCGGCCTGCGCAACGCCGAGAAGCTGCCCGAGCCCATCTTCACCCCCGCCGCCAAGGCCGACGTGGGCGAGCACGACGAGAACATCTCGTTCGACGAAGTCGAGCGCCGCATCGGCCCCGAGTTGGCCGCGCAGATTCGCGACGTCAGCATCCGCCTGTACAAGGAAGCCTCCGACTTTGCCGCCACGCGCGGCATCATCATCGCCGACACCAAGTTCGAGTTCGGCCTGGACGAGAACGGCACGCTCACGCTGATGGACGAAGCGCTGACCGCCGATTCGTCGCGCTTCTGGCCGGCCGATTCGTACCAGGTGGGCACCAACCCGCCGTCGTTCGACAAGCAGTTCGTGCGCGACTGGCTGGAGGCTGTGCGCATCGACGGCCAGCCGTGGCCGAAGACCGCGCCGGCGCCGCAGCTGCCCGCCGACATCATCGAGAAGACCGCGGACAAGTACCGCGAAGCGCTGACCCGCCTGACCGGCGAGACGCTGCGCTGAGGGAGCAACGACGATGACCGCACCGCAATCCGCACCGCTCGTCGGCGTCGTCATGGGTTCCAGCTCCGACTGGGACGTCATGCAGCACGCCGTGGTCCTGCTCAAGGAATTCGACATTCCGTTCGAAGCGCAGGTGGTCTCGGCGCACCGCATGCCGGACGACATGTTCCGCTACGCCGAGGCCGCACGCGGCCGGGGCCTGCGCGCCATCATCGCCGGTGCCGGCGGCGCGGCGCACCTGCCGGGCATGATTGCCGCCAAGACCATCGTGCCGGTGTTCGGCGTGCCGGTGCCGTCCAAGTACCTGCGCGGCGAAGACTCGCTGCTGTCCATCGTGCAGATGCCCAAGGGCATTCCGGTGGCGACCTTTGCCATCGGCGAGGCGGGCGCGGCCAACGCGGCGCTGTCGGCCATCGCCATGCTGGCGACCACCGACGACGCGCTGTCGGCCAAGCTCGAAGCCTTCCGCGCCCGGCAGACCGAAGTGGCGCGCGGCATGACGCTGCCCGTGCACAGTGCTTAAGTCCTTCGCCCAACCGCCCATGGCCGACGACCTGAATCCGCGCCTCGCGCAGGCCCACACGCCCGAATCCCGCGCGCTGAACGTTCCCGACGCGATCCTGCCCGACAGCTGGCTGGGCATGCTCGGCGGCGGCCAGCTCGGCCGCATGTTCACGCACGCCGCGCAGGCGATGGGCTACAAGGTGTGCGTGCTGGACCCGGACCCGAACAGCCCCGCCGGCACCGTCGCCGAGCGCCACCTGTGCGCGGCCTACACGGATGAGGCCGCGCTGGCCGAGCTGGCCGCGCTGTGCCCGGCGGTCACCACCGAATTCGAGAACGTGCCGGCACAGGCGCTCGACCGCCTGGAGCACCTCGGCGCCTTCGTCGCGCCGCGCGCCCACTGTGTGTCGATCGCACAGAACCGCATTGCCGAGAAGAAATTCTTTGCGCTGTGCGCCGCCCGCACCGGCATCCACCCCGCACCGAGCTGGGTGATCGAGCACGACGCCGACATCGACCAGCTGCCGGCCGACCTGCTGCCCGGCATCCTGAAGATCGCCCGCATGGGCTACGACGGCAAGGGCCAGGCGCGCGTCTCCACGGTCGGCGAGCTGCGCGCGGCCTGGGGCGCGATGCAGCACGTGCCGTGCGTGCTGGAGAAGATGCTGCCGCTGGCCTACGAGGTGTCCGTGCTGGCCGCCCGCGCCGCCGACGGCAGCACCGTCACCTGGCCGCTGGCCGAGAACATTCACCGCGACGGCATCCTGTTCTCCACGGTCATGCCCTCGCGCAGCGTGTCGGACGACATCGCCACGCGCACCCGCGCCGCCGCCGCAATGATCACCGAGGAGATGGGCTACGTGGGCGTGCTGTGCATCGAGTTCTTCGTGCTGCAGGACGGTTCGCTGATCGCCAACGAGATGGCGCCGCGCCCGCACAACTCGGGCCATATCACCATGGATGTGTGCGAGACCAGCCAGTTCGAGCAGCAGGTGCGTACCATGGCCCGCCTGCCGCTGGGCAGCACGCGCCAGCATTCGCCGGGGCGCATGCTCAACGTGCTGGGCGACGTGTGGTTCGAGTACGGCCTGGAACGCACGCCCGCGTGGCACGATGTGATGCGGCATTCCGGCACCAAGGTGCACCTGTACGGCAAGGCCGACGCGCGTCCGGGCCGCAAGATGGGCCATGTCAATTGCGTCGGCACGTCGCCCGAGGTGGCGGACGAGGCGTTCCACCATGCCGTGCAGGTGCTCGGCCTGCAATCGGCCCCGGCCTGACGGCCGCCACATCCGCAGCCATGCACAAGTCGACCACGCCCTTCGTCATGCCTCCCGCCGCGCGCCTCGATGAGGCCGCGCGCCGGCTGGAAGCGGGCGAGCTGGTCGCCTTCCCGACCGAGACCGTCTACGGCCTCGGCGCCGATGCCGAGAACCCTCAGGCCATTGCCCGGATCTACGCGCTGAAGGGCCGGCCGTCGAACCATCCGGTGATCGTGCACGTGGTCGACGGCGCGGACCTGACGTACTGGGCCGACGACGTGCCCGGCATCGCGCTGCAGCTGGTCGAGGCGTTCTGGCCGGGCCCGCTCACGCTGATCCTCAAGCGCGCGCCGCACATCCCGGCGGCGGTCGCGGGCGGGCAGGACAGCGTCGGATTGCGCTGTCCGTCGCATCCGGTGGCGCAGGCGCTGCTGTCGCGCTTCAAGCGCGGTCGCGGCGGCATCGCGGCGCCGTCGGCCAACAAGTTTGGCCAGGTCAGCCCGACCACCGCGCAGCATGTGCGCGACGAGTTCGGCGATGCCGTGTTCGTGCTCGAAGGCGATGGGGTGGATGTCGGCATCGAGTCCACCATCGTCGACCTGTCGCGGCTGGACCAGGGCGTCGGGCCGGTACTGCTGCGCCCCGGCGCCATCACGCCGGAGGACATCGGGCGCGTGACCGGCGTGATGCCGTTGCTGCCCGATGCCGCCGCGCCGCGCGCGTCCGGAACGCTGCGCGCGCATTACGCGCCGCGCACGCCGCTGTATCTGCTGGCCGCTGCCGATGTGCCCGCGCGGCTGGCCGCGCTGCCGGCCGGTCAGCGCATCGTGTGGGTGGGGGCGCCTGTCGACCTGCCGCCCGGCTGCGACCAGCATGCCGCACCCGCCACGCCGGCGGCCTACGCCAATGCGCTGTACGCCTTGCTGCGCGAACTGGATCGCGGCGGCTATCACGCCATCTGGGTGGAAACCCTGCCTGACACCTCCGCCTGGGCGGCGGTCAACGACCGCCTGCGTCGCGCTGCCGCCGCGTTCGAAGCCGGCCTCTAATTCGGGCCGGGCACGGCGCCGCCGCATGGGCGGCAACCTCGCTACACTTGCCCCTGTGCGTCGGCCCGCGTCTGCCTGAATTGCACGCCGGCACCGCAACACACATCAAAAAGCCCACAGGGAGACACACATGAACCTGCGTCAATGGATGGGCGCCGCCACGGCTGCCCTTGCCTTGGGCTTGGCCGCGTGCGGGGGCGGTGGGACCGACCAGAGCGGCAATCCCAATGTCGCCAAGGTGCAGCGCATGGTGGTGTTCGGCGACAGCCTGAGCGATATCGGCACCTACACCCCCGTCGCGCAGGCGGTGGGCGGCGGCAAGTTCACCACCAACCCGGGCCCGATCTGGGCCGAGACCGTGGCCGCGCAACTGGGCGTGACGCTCACGCCGGCGGTGATGGGCTACGCCACCTCCGTGCAGAATTGCCCCAAGGCCGGCTGCTTCGACTATGCGCAGGGCGGCTCGCGCGTGACCGATCCGAACGGCATCGGCCACAACGGCGGCGCGGGGGCGCTGACCTACCCGGTTCAGCAGCAGCTCGCCAACTTCTACGCGGCCAGCAACAACACATTCAACGGCAATAACGATGTCGTCTTCGTGCTGGCCGGCAGCAACGACATTTTCTTCTGGACCACTGCGGCGGCCACCAGCGGCTCCGGCGTGACGCCCGCCATTGCCACGGCCCAGGTGCAGCAGGCCGCGACGGACCTGGTCGGCTATGTCAAGGACATGATCGCCAAGGGTGCGACGCAGGTCTACGTGTTCAACCTGCCCGACAGCAGCCTGACGCCGGACGGCGTGGCAAGCGGCACGACCGGCCAGGCGCTGCTGCACGCGCTGGTGGGCACGTTCAACACGACGCTGCAAAGCGGGCTGGCCGGCACCTCGGCGCGCATCATCGACTTCAACGCACAACTGACTGCGGCGATCCAGAATGGCGCCTCGTTCGGCTTCGCCAACACCAGCGCCCGGGCCTGCGACGCCACCAAGATCAATGCCCTGGTGCCGAGCGCCGGCGGCAGCTCGCTGTTCTGCTCGGCCAACACGCTGGTGGCTTCCGGTGCGGACCAGAGCTACCTGTTCGCCGACGGCGTGCACCCGACCACGGCCGGCCATCGCCTGATCGCCAGCAACGTGCTGGCGCGCCTGCTGGCGGATAACGTCGCGCACTGAGGGGTGTCCGGTCGCGCCATGCAGAATGCCCGCTTGGATCGCGGGCATTTTGCTTTCGGGGGGCGCAACTGGACGGACCGCTGGTGCTCCGACCCGTATTGGGCGCCACGGTCATGCAACCGCGTTCGTCTCCACGAAGGGGATTCCGGTGGTCACGCGTCCTGATCGGCAAGACGGCAGAACGGCCGCAGTTGATGCAGGCCGTCAATGAAGCCATCGACGTGGGTGCGGCTGCGGGATTCACCATGGTGATACCCGTACTTCACCAGCACGACCCGGCAGCCGGCCGCCTTCGCGGCCAGCGCGTCGTTGTTCGAGTCCCCGACCATCAGCGTCCGGGACGGCGCGGTACCGAGTGCCTCGCATGTCCTGATGACCGGTAGCGGATCGGGTTTCTGGCACGGGAAGGCGTCTCCCCCGAACACCACGCTGAAGAAGCCATCGAGCTGTTTCTCCTTGAGCAATGCACGTGCGAACGAACCCGGCTTGTTGGTCAGGCAGGCGAGTTTTATCCCGAGGGCCCGGAGTTCCGCCAGGCTCTCCCCGACGCCGGGATAGACGCGAGCATATTTGCCGTTGATCTCGCCATAGGCCTTTCTATACAGCTGCAGGCAGCGCTCGTAGAGCGCCATGTCGGTACCGGCGTCGCCGAGCGCCGCTCGCACAAGGTGTTCGGGCCCCTTGTTGATCATCCGCTCCACGAATGCCGTCGCGACAGGCGCCAGCCCCAGCTGGTTCAGGGCGGTATTGAACGCGATGGCCAGATCGTCGATGGTGTCGACCATCGTTCCATCGAGATCGATGATGAACGCCTCTACCGGCTGATGATGGAAATGGGTGGACATATTGGGCATGGCATGAACCCGATTGCATTCAGAGTTTGTGCGCGACCCGGCAAACGATATTGGTATTGCAGAAGATGCAGAATACATCGGCGCTGCGCCAATAATCATTTCCCAATTTCAATTTCTTCGAATTATCCAGCCTGACATAGAGCGGCTGTGGCATGTTGCATTCCGGAATTCCGGAAAAAAGGGTCATTGAGATTTTTCGCATCCACAGGGTATTGCTTGCTTCACGGACGATGCCGTCCAGGTTGTACAGGAGCGCTTGTCCGACCTGCGCCACGGATGCAAAACAGTCCGACAGCGACCAACTGTCGTCATGGCTTTCCTGAAAAGGCAGCACAATGGCCGAGGCTGTCAATGCGTTCCGGTTGAGCGTGACATTCTCGATCGATATCGGATTCCTGTTTTCGCCGGTCATCCGCGGCCTGCCTTCTTCCCGCGCCGAGAAAGTGACGTCGACGCTCATGCTGGAGATCTGCGCCCGCAGATGGTACGCCCCGTCCGGCAGCCGGCTGGCCACACCGGTGATCGAGATGGCGTCCAGCGCCTCTTCCACGGGCTCGCTGCCCGCACCAACCAGGAGCTTTCGGATGGACTCCAGAGAAAACTCGCGTCCGCCGAAGACCTGGTGAAAGACCCTGCGCGTGCACTCGGTCGCCAGTTCGATCACATCGATGCTGCTCAGATGCGGTTTTTGCTTTGAATCGCCCTTTGCCGACCATAGGGAAGGGAGTTCCAGTGCCGCGACGCACGAGAATTGCAATCCTGTATCGGTCTCGATGCATTAAAAATCGGAAACGGACCGTGTGGTGTTGATGTATCCGTTTCCAAAATAGCGGGTTTCACGGCGTCCCAGGAGGTCGTCGATCGAATTGTAATAACTCAGTGCCATGTCGATGCGTCTTGCGGGTATTGATGCCTCGCATGTTTTGGCGAGGCCGGGTTTAAAGAGGATCGCCATGCTACCGAGGGTCTGGCCGGTTTTTGTATGAAAAATATTTAAATCATATTATTCGAGGGGCTTTTCGTGCTCTTTTTATGCGAAAAATGCTTTTATTCTGTGTTCTTGCTTAATTGATTAACTAAATCTCAACTTATTCAAATCCATTTGAGATTCGTGATTTTGAAATATTGGATTGGATCCGGCCCGGAATCCGTTTGCCCGCGGTCAAGCCGATCTTCCGCGCGGGGCCGATTGGCATGTTGGCGGAACCGCTGGTTTGCCCCAGGGTTTGGATGGTGCGGCCGGCCGGATCAGGGGCGGACCTGAAGGCCCGTGTGTTCCAGTGTGAACCGGTACACCGCTTCCACATCGTTCAGATCCAGCACCGCCATGCCGCGGGGCACCTCCGTTTCCAGTTGAATCGGCGCATCCGTTGCCACCGCCACCACGCTGCCGATTTCCGGCCACAGCGGCGCCCGGCCCAGCGCGGGCCGGAATACTTCGATCTTGGGGAAGTCGCTGCGCTTGTAGCCTTCGACGATGACGACGTCGATCCCGGGCGACAGCAGCGCGAGCACATCGGCCAGCTCGGGCTCGTGCGCGGGGGCGTATTCGCGCATCAGCACCAGGCGCCGGTCGCCGACCAGCACGACCTCGGCGCCGCCGGCCGCGCGCATGCGATACGAGTCCTTGCCGGGTGTATCGAGGTCGAAGCCGTGATGCGCATGCTTGACCGCGGCCACGCGCCGGCCGTCGCGCACGAAGCACGCGATCAGCTGCTCGATCAGGGTGGTCTTGCCGCTGCCGGAGGTACCGGTGACGCCGACGACGGCGGTCATTGCGGCGCCCCCTGGTAGATCCATTGCAGCAGGGCGTCGTGTGCGGCCTGGCCGCCGCCGGCGTTGGGGTGGTTGATCATGCTGACCACCACGTAGCGCTGGCCGCCTTCGCCTTCCACGTAGCCGGCGATGGCGCGCACGTCGTTGAGGGTGCCGGTCTTGATCTCGGCGTTGCCGGCCACGCCCGCGCGCGTGAGGCGGTTGCGCATGGTGCCGTCCACGCCCACCACCGGCAGCGCGTCGCGCAGGATGGCGCCGTTGGGGTTGGCATCGGCCTGCTGCAGCAGGCGGCCCAGGTTGCGGGCGCTGATGCGCTCGATGCGCGAGAGGCCCGAGCCGTTCTCCAGCACCAGCTCCGGCATGGACAGGTTCTGCCGGGCGAGCCAGCGGCTGATGATGTCCGCCGATTGCTGCACCGACGCGGGCTTGCGGCCGATCTCGGCGCCGATGGTCAGGAACAGCTGGCGCGCCATCACGTTGTTCGAATACTTGTCGATGTCGTGCACGACCTCGGCGAGGGTCGGGCCGTAGTGCGTCGCCAGCAGGACGGCCGGATGCGGCACCTTGCCCTCGCGCAGGCCTGGCGTGGCGCGGAAGGTGCCGCCTGCCTGCCGCCACAGCGCCAGGAAGCCGCCCCAGATGAAGTCGGCATGGGTGAGCGCGGCGACATTGAAGATGCGCTCGCCGCAGGCGCCGGCGTAGCGCCCGTCGAAGCTGGCGCGCACCGTGCCGTCGGCCTGCGTGGCGATGTCGAAGTTGGCATGCGAGCGCCAGTCGCCGCAGTTGCCGTGCGTCACGTGCAGCTGGTTGTCGACCTGCAGCTGGGCCAGCGGCGGCGACACGTCGACGTTGACCGCGTCGGTGGCGGCGTCGGGCGCGAGCGTGAAGGTCAGCGTCTTGAACGCGTAGAGCAGCGCATCGGGCGCGACGTTGTAGGCGCGGCCGGTGTCGCCGTCCAGCGGCGGCGCGTCGGACAGGCCGTTCTCGAAATAGGAGCGGTCCAGCACGATGTTGCCGGCCAGCTCGTCCACGCCGGCGCGGCGCACGTCGGTGACCAGCTTGATCAGCTCTTCGGGAATCAGCTTCGGATCGCCCTGGCCGCGCAGGTAGAGGTTGCCGCTGAGCACGCCGCCCGCCGGAGGCCTGTCGGCGTAGGCGGAGGTCTTCCAGCGGAAATCGGGGCCCAGCAGGTCGAGGCCGGCGAAGGTGGTCAGCAGCTTCATGGTCGAGGCCGGATTCATGCCAGCGTCGGCGTTCCACTGCAGGATGGGCGTGGCGGTGCCGGTGCGGATGACGAACACGCTGACCGCATCGAGCGGGATATGCGCCCGCGCGAACGCCAGCGCCACATTGGCGGGCAGCCCGGCAGGATTGTGCGCGGCCTGCCGCTTCTGGGCGACGGTGGCGGCGGGAGCGGCATGGGCGCGGGCGGGTTTTCTGGCCTGCGCCAGCGGTGCGGCGGTGAGGGCAAGGAGGGCCGCGCAGGCAACGGCACAGCGCGACAGGCGGAGCAAACGGGTCAGGCGGATGATTCGGGCCATGAACGGGGATGGGGCACGAGGAGGGAAGGCACAGGCGTGCGCCGAGTGCGGACGCCCGCATGTTAACGCAGCCATCCCCGGCGCCAGCCGACAAGCTGCGTTGCTTTGCGTGCCCAATTTGCGGTGCTCGGCGCAGGGTGGTGACCGCGTCACCCCTGGCTGATCGAGGCCGGTGCGGCCTCGCGGGCGGCATGTCCGATGCGGCAGCGGGGTGATGGCGGGCCGCAACACATCCGTCGGGGCAGCGCGGTAGCATGGCGGTTTTGTGGCGCACCGGCGCCGCGCGTGCTTTTCTGCCGTGTATGACCTCTGAACTGATCCGATCCGCCGGTGCCATGCGCACGCAGCGTCTGCCGTTGTCGGCGCGCGCGGCCACCATGGCGCTTTTTTTCGTCAACGGCGCAACGATTGCGACGTGGGGCGTCCACATTCCCACCGTGAAGGCGCGCTTCGGACTGTCGGAGGCGTCGCTGTCGCTGGCGATGTTCATGGTGGCGGCCGGCGCCATCGCCGCGATGAAATTCGCCGGCGGCTGGGCGGCGCGGGTGAGCACCCGGCGCGCCAGCGTGCAGGCGGGCGTGGTCTTCGGCCTGATGACCGGGCTGCTGATGCTGATGCCAAGCTATGCGCTGCTGCTGGGGCTGCTGGTGCTGTTCGGCATCGCCAACGCCGGCTTCGATGTGGCGATCAATGCGCAGGCGACCACCGTGGAGGCGCACTCCCACAAGCCGATCATTTCGTCGCTGCACGGCATGTTCAGCCTGGGCGGCATGGTGGGCGCGGCGGCAGGCGGTGTCCTGCTGGACCTGGGCGTGCCGGCGGCCGTGCACTGCGCGGGCATGGGGCTGATCACCGCGGGCATGGCGCTGTGCGCGGGGCCGTTCATGCTGCCCGACCACGTCCATGCGCCCGGCGAGCCGGCGCATCCGACCACCGGCCGCACGCTGCTCGTGCTCGGCCTGCTGGCGTTCCTCGGGCTGGTGGGCGAAGGCGCGATGTACGACTGGACCACGGTCTATATGCGCGAAGTGGCGCAATCGCCCGAGGCACAGGCCAGTGCGGGCTATGCGGCGTTCTCGGGCGGGATGGCGCTGGCGCGCTTCGGCGGGGATGCCGCACGCGCGCGCTGGGGCAATACCAGGGTGCTCGGCGTGAGCGGCGTGCTGGCCACCGGGGGCATCCTGCTCGCCCTGCTGTGGCCCGATCCGGCGGCGGTACTGGCCGGCTTTGCGCTGATGGGCGTGGGCGCGGCGAACATGGTGCCGATCTTCTTTGTCACCGCATCGCGCATGCCGGGGGTGCCCGCGGCCGAGGGTATCGCCGCGGTGGCGCGCTTCGCTTATGTCGGCATGCTGATCGGCCCGGTGTTCATCGGCATGATCGCGCACCATTCCAACCTGCGCTGGGGCCTGTCGCTGGTGGCGCTGACCATGATGCTGATCGCGGTGGCGGGGCCGCGCGCCATCCGTCCGCCGGGCTGAATTCGCGTCATGCGGGGGCCGTTCCTTTGCGTTGACTTTCGCTTGCCGTTGCCATAGCGTACGCGGAGGAGAGGGGGTTCTCCGGCGGATTGGCGCGCGTCGCATCCGGGGTGCGCGCGGTCGGTCGGGATTCGTTCAAATCGAGGCTGTCGATCAGCTCAAACGACCCAAGGAAAGGAGCCGCAGATGCCGTACAACCGTCTCACCCTAGTGGCAGCGACTGTCGTCGTGGCCATCACCGCAGGCGTGGCCCACGCGCAGACAGACGACAAGAAGTTCGACCCGTATTCGCAGGGCGCCAAGTCCGGCGACAAGTTCGATCCCTACACGCAAGGCGCCGACAGCACCGCCAACGCACTGAACCCCGGCGCGCAGCCCGCCAATGTGGAGCAGGGCAAATACGATCCGTACACGCAAGGCGCGAAGGCCGGCGACAAGTTCGACCCGTATTCGCAGGGCGCCAAGTCCGGCGGCAAGTTCGATCCGTACTCCGAAGGCGCCGACAAGGACGGCTCGGGCGCAGCCAAGCAATAGGCCGCCGGGAACAGGCACGGTGCGGCAAGACCTGCCGATCCGCACGCCGATGTACCGCCAGGTGCATCGGCGTTTCTCTTTGTGCGCGGCCCTTCTCGTCGGTCTCGCCCGTCTTGCGCTGCTTGCGCTGGCGGCCGGGGGCCTGGCCGCGCCCGCCCGGGCAGCGGGCTTGTGCACTGCACCCTGGATGCACGACGGCACCCGCCTGCGTCTGGACGGCAACGGCAAGACGCCGATGATCGTCGAGTTCACCCTGCACGACATCAACCGCGACATCGTGGACGGCTGCGAGATCGGCCTGCATATCTACGCCAAGTCGGGCCTGGTGGCGCTGGGCGGGCGGCCGATCGAGACAGTGCAGGATCACCGCCTGATGGTGGACGAGGCCGGCGTGGTCACGCGCGTGGTCAGCACCAACGGGCGGGTGTTCGCGCAAAGCGAGCATGCGGACCTGGTGGGCACGGTCAGTACCGCCATCTCCGGCATGTTCCTCTATGGCGCGGGGCTGGCGCCCGAAGCCGAGATGCTGCCGGGCGACAGCTACGACTCCAGCTTCGATTTCGACGTGGTGTCGCCCCGGCTGGGCATCAGCATCGGGCACATGCAGGCGGCGCATGCGCGCGTGGACGTGTCCGAGCGCGAGGTCGGCCCGCCGCAGACCATCCCGACGCCGGTCGGCCCGCAGCCGTGCCGTCCGATCCGCTATACGCGCACGGCCACGCTGGGCGTGCTGCGGCTGGGCAGCGAAACCCTCGAGCCCGCGCCGACCGTGGCGCACGTCACCGACTGGTATTGCCCGGCCCTGTCGGTGGTGGTGCGGCAGGAGGTCGAGCAGCATGGCGAGACGCAGGTGATCAACGTGGTCGAGCTCCAGCGCTGAGCGGCGCACGTGCGCGATCAAGCCTCCGCGGTCGCCGTCCGCGAGCCGCGTGCGGCGCGGGACGATGGCGGCGAGACCGGGCGTGGCAGGCAAAAACGATTGAATCTGGCCAGGGCAAGCACGCATGGCGTACGATCGGACGAATGCGTGCCAGCGGAGGTTGCGGCATTGTGCCGCAAGCGCGCGCCTGTCCGGTGCGCTGTGCGCCATCTGACGCAGGCGCGGCCCACTCTGAAGTAGGGGGGATGGTCTAGACACCTCAACTTTCCGGACACCCCGGTCGTTATCGGAAGAAACAAGACGGGAGATTGCCCAGGGCGGCCGCCGCCCGGATACCCATATGGACGCCACTTCCACCGGGCGGCCCGGGTCACCCGGTACTCCAGAGGAGTCCGCGGCCCGGCCGTTGCCGCTCGCCGACGATCGCTACGAGGCGCTGGTCCGGCAGATGCCCGACGCGCTCTACATCGTGGCGGATGACATCATCGTTTTCATCAACGAGGCGGGCGTGCGGCTGCTCGGCGCGGACAGCGCGAGCGACATCGTCGGGCACGAGCTGGACGCATTCGTCCACGAGGACTCGGTGCAACTGGCGCGCCAGCGCCGCGAGTGGATGATCGAGCACGGCGCGGGCCTGCCGCCGGTCGAGCAGACGCTGCTGCGCTGCGACGGCACGCCGGTGGACGTGGAGATCCTGTCCGCGCCGGTGCAGCTCGGCTGGCGCACCGCCGTCCAGGTGGTCGCGCGCGACATCCGCCAGCGCAAGCATGCCGAGCAGGCGCTGCGCGAATCCGAGGCCAACTACCGGACGCTCGCCGCCGAGACCGCGCGGGCGAAGGAGCTGCTGCGCTGCGAAAAGACCGTGCTCGAAATGAGCTCGCGCAATGTGCCGCTGCCGGACCTGCTGGCCGAGGTGTGCCACATCGTCGATACCCTGCTCGACGACGGCGCGATGTGCTCCATCCTGCTGTGCGGCGACGGCGAGCACGTGACGCTGGCGGCGGCGCCGTCGCTGCCGTCGGCGCTGAGCAAGGCGCTGGTCGGGCTGACGATCGGCCCGGCCGCCGGGTCGTGCGGCACGGCCATGTTCCGCAATGCCCGCGTGGTGGTCGAAGACATCGAGACCGATCCGCTATGGGACGACTACCGCGCGCTGGTTGTCCCGATGGGCTTGCGGGCCTGCTGGTCGACGCCGATCCGCGGCGACAACGCGCAGATGATCGGCGCGGTGGGCGTCTACTACGACACGCCGCGCGCGCCCACGCGGCCGGCGATGCAACTGCTGGACGACATCACCGACATCGTCGGCGTGGCGGTCCAGAAGGCTCACATCGCGCGCGAGCTGCAGGAAAGCGAAGAGCGCTACCGCCTGGCCGTCGACAACCTGACCGAGGGCATCCTCGTGCAGGCCGCGGACGGCACCATCCTCGCGTGCAACCCGAGCGCGCGGCGCATCCTGCGCGCCGGCGACCAGTCGCCGGTGGGCGCGAGCCACCTGACGCTGATGCGCCGCTCGCTGCGCGAGGACGGCAGCGAGATCCCCTTCCTGGAGCGGCCCACGCGCGTGGTGCTGACCACGGGGCGGCCGCTGCTGGGGCTGACCATTGGCCTGGAGCTGATCAACGGCGACGTGGTGTGGGTGTATGAGAACGTGCTGCCCATCATGCGTCCCGGCGACGCCACGCCCAGCGCCGTGCTGATCTCGTTCAACGACATCGGCCCGGCGCGCGCGGCCGAGCAGCAGCTCAAGTTCCTCGCCCAGCGCGATGCGCTCACGGGTTTGTACAACCGTGCCTACTTCCTGCAGCGCATGCAGGCCGTGCTCGACGAGGCGGTCACCGACGGCCGGCAGGCGGCGGTGTTGTTCCTCGACCTGGACGGCTTCAAGAAGGTCAATGACACCGCGGGGCACGAGGCCGGCGACCACCTGCTGCGCATCGTGGCGCAGCGGCTGTCGGCCTGCGTGCGCCAGACCGACACGCTGGCGCGGCTGGGCGGCGACGAATTCGTCGTGCTGCTCGACCAGGTGCGCTCGCTGGCGGAGGCCGAGCAACTGGCCCGGCGCATCATCGCGGCCATCGCGCAGCCGTTCTCGACCGGCGGCACCGAGTATTACCTGGGCGCCTCGATCGGCATCGCGGTGCATCCCGATCATGGCCAGGACGCGGCCACGCTGCTGCGCTGCGCCGACGCCGCCATGTACAACGCCAAGCAGAACGGCCGCAACCAGCACCGCGTCTTCACCGCGCAGCTCTCGCAGCGGGCGCAGCGGCGCTTCCAGCTGGAGCAGCACCTGCGGCGCGCCCTGTCGGCGCAGGAGCTGTCGCTGCGCTTCCAGCCCATCGTCGATGCCGCCTCGATGGGCATCGTCGGCGCGGAGGTGCTGCTGCGCTGGCACAGCGCCGAGCTGGGCGAGGTGTCGCCCGCCGAGTTCATTCCCGTGGCCGAGGACGCCGGGCTCATCATCGCCATCGGCGAATGGGTGCTGGAGCAGGCCTGCCGCCAGGCGGCCCACTGGCGCCGGACCTGCGCGCCGGATTTCTTCATCGCCGTGAACCTGTCGCCGCGCCAGTTCGGCGACGCCCTGGTGCCCATGTTGTCGCGCTGCCTGGCCGAGAGCGGGCTGCCCGCGTGCGCGCTGGAGATGGAGATCACCGAAGGGCTGCTGATGCGCGACACCGCAGCCGTGATGCCGGTGCTCGACGCGCTGACGGCGCTGGGGGTGCGCATCTCCATCGACGATTTCGGCACGGGATATTCGTCGCTGTCGTACCTGCAGCGCTTTCCGATCGACAACCTCAAGGTGGACCGCTCGTTCGTCTCGGGCATCCCGCGCCACCGGGATTCGGTGGTGATCTCGCGCGCGGTGGTGGCGATGGCGGCGTCGCTCGATATGACCGTCACCGCCGAGGGCGTGGAGACGCTCGCGCAGGCCGAATTCCTGCAGGCGGCCGGCTGCGACAAGCTGCAGGGCTTCCTGTTCGGCGCACCCATGTCGGCTGCCGCCTACGAGGAACGCCTGCGCCGCGCGCAGTTGGGCGGACCGGCGTAGCGGCGCGCCACGCGCGGCGCCGGCGCACCGGTGTCGCGCAACACGTCGACCGGGCGCGCCACGCGGCCCGGCCGTGTCGATCACGATCACCATGGGCAACGGCACCTTCGCGATGATGCAGGACGTGTCCGTGCCGCGCCTTGTCGGCGGCCGCCATTGGGGGGGCTGCGCATGGGCTACAAGGCGACGGTCCAGGCTGCCCGGCGCGCTAGCGCAGCGCGGTCTCCACCGCCCGCCCGACGCGCAGGATGCGCGCATCGTCGTCGGCCAGCCCGCACAGCGACAGGCCGACCGGCAGCTCGCCGGCGGCGTGGATCGGCAGCGTCAGCGCGCAGCCGTCGAGGAAGTTGATCGCGCTCGGGTTGCGCAGCACCCGCGCGTTGGTGTGGAAGAACCGCGCGTCGTCGGCCTCCAGCGGCGCCACTTCGGGCGGCACGACGGCGACGGTCGGCATCAGCCAGGCATCGAGGTTGCCCAGCCGCTTGCGCGCGGCCGCGATCATGCGCACGCGCGCGGCCATCACGTCGAGGTAGGCGGCGGCGCTCATCTGCTCGCCGCGGCGGATGCGCGCGGCGACGCGGCGGTCGTATTGGGCTTCGGCGCGCGCCAGGTGCGGGCGGTGCCAGGCCCAGGCCTCGGCCGCGGGCAGGCCGCCGCCGCCGTTGATCTCGGGCAGCTGCAGCAGCTCGGGAAACTCGAAGCGGACGATGTGCGCGCCCGCCCGCTCCAGCCGTGCCACGGCGCGCGCGAACGCGGTGGCGACGGTGTCGTCCAGGTCCGCGGCCACGTAGTCGCGCGTGAGTCCCAGGCGCAGGCCGGCCAGCGGCACGGCGTCGGTGTCGAGCGCCTGGCCGCTGAGCACGGCATCGACGATGGCGCAGCAGTCCACCGAGTTGGCCAGCGGCCCACCCGAATCGAGCGAGGTGGACAGCGGCACGCCGCCGGCCATCGGCACGCGGCGCGCGGTGGGCTTGAAGCCGGTCAGCGCGCAGAAGGCGGCCGGAATGCGGATCGAGCCGCCGGTGTCGGTGCCCAGCGCGGCGACGGCCATGCCGCCGGCCACTGTCACCGCGCCGCCGGAGGTCGAGCCGCCCGCGGCGCGCGTGCCGTCCGCCGGCGTGCGCGGCGTGCCGTAGTGCGGGTTCAGGCCCAGGCCCGAGAACGCGAATTCGCTCATGTTGGTGCGGCCGAGCAGCACCGCGCCGGCCGCGCGCAGCCGTGCCACGGCGGTTGCGTCCGAGGTCGCGGCGCTCTGGTGCGCCAGCGCGCGCGAGCCGGCGGCCGTCACCTGGCCCGCTACGTCGAACAGATCCTTGATCGACACCGGCAGTCCCGCCAGCAGCGACGGCACGTTGCCCGCGGCGCGCGCGGCGTCGGCGGCGCGCGCCATGTCCAGCGCCGCCCGCGCATCGATATCGATGTAGGCCGCGCCGCCGGCCGCGCGGTGCGACTGCGCACGCGCCAGCGCGGCTTCGGTCAGCGCGATGCTGGTGGTGTGGCCGGCGGCCAGCTCGGCGGCCAGGGCGCGGATCATGTTCGGGCGGGGTGTCATCATGCGGGCGTCTCCGGTGCGTGGGTGACCGTCGGCCTGCGACGGTCGGCGTGCCGACAGCATAGCGGCGTCGCGGCACACTCGCAGTCGCTGGTCGGCTTCGATCCGCCGTTGCCGCGCGGCTGGCCGCCGCTGCCGGGCCGCGCGCGCATGCCGGCCCGGGCCCGCGGCACGCCGCTTTCCCGGCGATGCCGTGAAGAACGGAGCGTCGTCCCGATACGTGGCCGGCGGGTGCACCGCCATCCATAATGGTCGGATTGCCCACGATCGATGCCGCCATGCCGAGCCTGACCCACATCGAAGACGCCTATCCCGCCGTGGCCGAGTCCGGCCACTTCAATCCGCGCATGGAGGACGTGGAGTATGGCGCGCTGGATGGGCTGCTCGGCTACGCGGTGCGGCGCGCCCAGCTGCGTGTCTACGAAGACTTCGTGCGCTCGCTGCAGGCGTGGAACATCACGCCGCCGCGCTTCTCGGCCATGACCGTGATCGCGCACAACCCCGACCTGAAGCTGACCGAGCTGGCCGGCATCCTGGGCGTGGCCCGCTCGGGGGCGGTGCTGCTGGTCGATACGCTCGAAGCGATGGGCATGGTCGAGCGGCTCCCGTCGCCGGTGGACCGGCGCGCCTTCCGGCTGGCGCTGACCGACAAGGGAGCGGCCACGCTGCGGGACATCACCGAGGTCGTGGTCGCTCACGATGCGCGGGTCACGGCCCATCTGTCGGCCGACGAGCGGCGCACGCTGCTGGAGCTGCTCAACAAGCTGGCGCTCGGCCCGGCCTGACGGTTGGCGGATCCCGGCGCCTGCCGGCCCAGGCGCCGCACGTGCGGCAGCCGACCTTAGCGCTTGCCCGCGTCGATCGCCTTCTGCCAGAGATCCTTCTCGGGCGGGTAGAGCGAATCGAAGTATTCGCGCAGCGTGCAGATCTCCTGCACGATCACGAACGGAAAGCCCTGGCGTCCGCCGCGCTCATCGATCTGCAGGCTGTTGAGATAACGCCGGCAGCCGATGAAATCGACCCATTTGGCGGCAATGGTGTTGATGATGCGCGGAAACTGGCGGCCGAGCTCGATCGGCCGGACTTCATCGGGCAATTGCGCGAGCCAGCGAATGGCGTCGCGGTTGAGCGCGAAGTCATTGGTGGACGGCGGCCTGCGTAGGGATGAAGGATCGTGCTGTGCCATATCACCCATGGGTCATTCAATCCAGTGTATGTCGCCGCTGCGCCGGCCGACAGCCCGCCGGACGTGGGTCTCACGGAGCAGGACTTGGTGCGGTGCAGCGAGCCGCCTACCGGGTTGGGCGGAGCGGACTGCACTTTGTCCTGTAAATTTTTCTCAAGTTCTGTCGCCGGGGGCCGATTAGCCAAATGCGGCTCGCCTTGCCAGTGGACCAGAGCACCCATGACGGCAGCGAGGACGGCGCCAGTGTCGGCTGGCATCCCGCATCCCACATTCCATCAAATCAAAACGGACATTGAGCCGAGGCAGGTAGGGTATGAAGCGAATCGATGCGAATCAGCTGCGTGTCGGTATGTTTGTGGTGAAGCTGGGCGGGTCCTGGCTGAAGCACCCGTTCTGGCGTTCGCAGTTCCAACTGTCGAGCCAGGCACAGGTCGACGATATCTGTCGAGCCGGTATTACCGAGATCTGGATCGACCCCGAGCGCGGCGAAGATGTGCTTGCGCCCGCGCTGATGCCGGCGGCGGCGCAGCCCGCTCCGGAGCCGCTGACCCGCGAGACCCTGGCGGCGCTGCCGCCGGTCACGCCGACTTCCCTCAAGGAAGAATGGAAGCATGCCCAGCAACTGGTGCAGAGCGGCAAGGCGACGCTGGGCCAGCTGTTCTCCGAGGCCCGCATGGGCCGCGCCTTGCAGACCGACAAGGCGCTGCTGCTGGTCGACAACGTGTCCAATTCGCTGGCGCGCAACTCGTATGCGCTGATTGCCCTGGCTCGCCTGAAGAATAAGGACGACTACACCTACCTGCATTCGTTCGCCGTCTGCGCGCTGATGGTGGCTCTGGCCCGCACGCTCGGCCTGTCCGAAGACGAGATCCGCGAATGCGGTCTGGGCGGCCTGGTCCACGACATCGGCAAGTCGGCCATGCCGCGCACGCTGCTCGACAAGAGCACCGCGCTGACCAAGGAAGAACTGGCCCTGCTGCAGACCCACGCGGTCGGCGGGCACCACCTGCTGATCGGGACCGGCCAGTTCAGCGAGATTCCGCGCGAAGTGTGCCTGCATCACCATGAGCGCATCGACGGCAGCGGCTATCCGGACGGCCAGAAGGGCGACGAGATCAGCCTGTGGGCCAAGATGGGCGCCATCTGCGACGTGTACGACACGCTCACGTCCAGCAGCCCCTACCACCATGCGTGGTCGCCGGCGCAGGCGCTCAAGTACATGATGGCGCGCACCGACAGCCAGTTCGACCGTACCGTGTTCCAGGCGTTTACGCGCAGCGTGGGCATCTATCCGGTCGGCACGCTGGTCAAGCTGCGCACCAACCGGCTGGGCGTGGTGGTGCACCAGAACGAGTCGTCCGCGCTGCGTCCGGACGTCGTCGTGTTTTATTCCGGCAATACCAAGACGCGCGTGCGCCCCGAGCGCATCAGCCTGGGCCGTTCGGACGACGCCATCATCACGGTGGAGGACGCCTCCACCTGGGGCCTGTCGGAAGAGGAAGTGTCCGACATGTGCCTGGTCTGAGCCCGCATCGCCGGATGGTCGGATATTCCTGACGAGGGGTTCCCCGCGCGCCGGCCGGTCGGGCCGGATGGTGCGGGGCGCCTGCCCGCTGCCGGCCGGGTGGTCTGGTCCGGCGAGTTCGGCTGCGCTCGGCGGGCCGTGGGCGGATCGCGTCGGCTTCGTCGTCGTCCGGTACCCCCCGGAGCGGGGTCGGTGCGGCTTGGCGGACGGCCCGTGCCGGCCGCTAACCCGCATCTTGCGGACCTGGCAAGCCCCCGCGTGCCATGTGTATTTTTCTTAACACAAGGTTAATCAAACTCCACTTCATACCCCCCTGAAGTAGGGTATTGTTGCGCCATTGGTTTCATCGACGTTCACCGGTTGCCGCAGAGCCACGGGAGCGCGCTGAAACTTCTCTCTCAAAACGAACGATTCGGTCTTCCGGGGGGTGACATGAGCGTTTTCACGATACTGCACGCGGTCTCGGACTGGATGGTCCAGTCGCGGGCCTTCAATGTGGTGCAATCCGTCACGCACCACCGCACCGAGCGCGATGCGCTGTCGCATTGGAAGCTCGATATCTGGCACAAGAGCGTGCCGTTCCTGTTCGAGGACAGCCTGGTCGAGCCGGCTCACCAGCTGTATCCCAAGCATCTGCAGCACGCCGACTGGGTGGACGAGCTGCATCACCATCTGGGCAATCTGGTCGGCACGCGCCAAGAGTCCCGCAAGGTGGACATCCGCGAGGTGACGGGGCTGGCCAATTCGCCGTGCTCGGTGCATTCGTTCCCGAGCATGCTGGTATTTGGGCACCAGCACTGCCGCCGCATTCCGCACAGCACCGAGGCCGACTTCGCCAACAATGCGCGCCATGTGTTCCGTTATGCCAATCAGGCCAACGTGTTCCGTGCGTACGACTTTGCCGGCGGCGAGCTGTTCTACATGAACGAATGGGGCGCCCATCACTTCGCCGCGATGGTGCTGCAGGCGCACACGCAGGGGCGCGAATTTCTGGTCGACGCCGAGATCCGCCATGTCCGCTCGGCACCGGGCGTGCGGCGACTGCTCGACGGCTTCCACGTGATCGGCGCGCGGCGCCAGGGGCAGCAGCGCTACGGCACGCGTCTGTCGGATGCGCTGGCCAGCCACCAGGTGCCGCACCGCTGGATGCACGGCCGGCGCGAGACCGAAGGGTTCGAGCTGTGCTTTCTGCCCAAGTCCGACCGTTTTGCCAACCGGGTGGGCGAACAACTGGTGCGCGACGGCTGGTTCGACTACGGTGCCTGGCTCGCCAGCCTGCACGACCCGGCCGAAGTGGGCATGCCGGCACGGCAGGCGGTGGCAACGCCCAAGTCCCGCTCGGGCTGGAAGCGGGTTTCCGTGCCGGGGCTGGGCGTGCCGACCGGCTTCGCGCCGGGTTTCGCGCATACACGGGCGTAATACGGCACGCATAGGGTCGGGGGCTGCACCCGCCGCCCCCTGCCAGGTGGATTGCCGAACGGCGCGGCTGGTGTCAGAATTCGCAACTTAGTTGCATTGGTGCGCACAGTGTCCTCAAGCTGTGCGTCCCTGACCCCGCTGTCTCCACCCATCCGTGCGCCCATTCCGTTCATTGTTTCCGCACCTGCGCTGGCTGGCCTGCCTGCTGGCCGTGCTGCTGCTGTTCGGTCAGCAGGGCGCGCTGCGGCATGCGTTGTCGCACCTTCCGGATGGGCGCGGCGGCGCGGAGATCAGCGCGGCGCGGGCGCCGGCCGGCAAGGCCGCCGAGCGCGCCGGCCACGCCGGGACGGAGCATGCCGCCTGCCTGCAGTGCGCGGCCTTCGCGGCCTTCACGGCGGCGCTGCCGGTGCTGGCGATCTTCCGCCTGCGCAATACGCGGCGCTGGCACTTCCCGTCGGTGGGGGCGGGCGCCTGCGCGCTGGTCTTCCCCGTCCCGGTCCGATCCCGCGATCCACCCTTCAGCCTTTGATGCTTCGTTCGTTCGCCGTCATGCCGCGTTGCGCGTGACGGCTGCTTTTCGCATTCGTTCGCATTCAAAGGTCTGTTCATGATTCCGTTCCAGCCACGCGCGCTGGTGCTGGCGCTCGCCGCCGCCCTGCCATCCCTGGCCGCCGTTTCCGCATCGGCGCAGGACGCCGCCAACCCCGCTGCCGCAGCGGCGTCCTCCACGTCCACGGCGCAAGCCACCGCCGCCAACGTGCGGGACCTGGGCGAGACGCGCGTCACGGCCAAGCGGCTCGATGCCGCCCGCAACGCGCTGTCGCCGGATACCGGCAGCTCGGTCTACCGCTTCGATACCGACGACATCGCCCGCCTGCCGCTGGGCGATGCCACGCCGCTGAACCAGGTGCTGCTGCAGGCGCCGGGCGTGGTGCAGGATTCGTTCGGCCAGCTGCACGTGCGCGGCGATCACGCCAACCTGCAGTACCGCATCAACGGCGTCATCATTCCCGAGCCGATCAGCGGGTTCGGGCAGATGCTCGACACGCGCTTCGCCAACCAGATCAACGTGCTGACCGGCGCGCTGCCGGCGCAGTACGGCTACCGAACCGCCGGCATCGTCGACATCCAGACCAAGGGCACCGCCACCGATGACGCGGGCGAGCCCAAGGCCATCAGCGGCGAGATCGGCAGCGTGCTGGGCAGCAACGCCACGCACGAGGTCAACTTGCAGTTGCAGGGCAGCAAGGACCGCTTCAGCTACTACCTCTCGGGCGTGTTCGCCGAAAACAATCTCGGCATCGAGAACCCCACGGGCAACCGCAACGCCACGCACGACCACACCACGCAGAACAAGTCGTTCGGCATGCTGTCGTACCTGCTCGACGCGGACAGCCGGGTGAGCTTCATGTTCGGCACCGCCAACAGCCGCTTCGAGATTCCGACCCGTCCGGGCCTGGAGCCGCAGTTCACGCTGGGCGGCGTGACGCCGCCCGCTTCGCAGGCGCTCAATGCCAATCAGCGCGAGAAGACCGACTTCCAGATTCTGACGTACCAGCAAAAGGTGTCGCCCAAGCTGGACTACCAGGTGTCGGTGTTCCGCCGCGTGAGCCGCATCGATTATTCGCCGGACCCGGTCGGCGACCTGGTCTACAACGGCGTGGCCTCGGACATCTCGCGCCGCAACGAAGCCTATGGCGTGCAGGGCGATGCCAGCTACAAGCTGAACGACCGCCATACGCTGCGCGCCGGTCTCTTCGCGCAGCGCGAGCGCTTTGCCGTCGACAATGCCTCCACCGTCTTCTCCGCCGACGACACCGGCGCGCAGACCAGCACCACGCCGTTCACCGTGCTCGACAACTCGAGCGGTTCCGGCACCACCCTCGGCGTCTATCTGCAGGACGAATGGAAGCCGACCGACCGGCTCACCATCAACTACGGCGCGCGCTACGACCACGTCAACGCCATCGTCAGCGAGCAGCAGCTCAGCCCGCGCCTGGGCCTGACCTACGACCTGACCAGCCGCACCCGCCTGCACGCCGGCTACGCACGCTACTTCACGCCGCCGCCGACCGAGAAGTTCGATACCACCACGGTGCAGAAATTCATCGGCACCACGAATGCGCTGCCGTCGGATGCCAATACGGCCGTGAAGTCCGAGCGCTCGAATTACTTCGACCTCGGCATCTCGCACCAGCTCACGCCGCACCTGACGCTGGGGCTGGATGCGTATTACCGCGACGTGCGCCACCTGCAGGACGAAGGCCAGTTCGGCAACGCGCTGCTGTTCTCGGCCTTCAACTACGAACGCGGCCGCATCTACGGGCTGGAGGCCAGCGCCAATTACCGCGAGGGCAATTTCGGCGCCTACCTGAACCTGGGCGTGTCGCGCGCGCAGGGCAAGGGCATCGAAACCGGCCAGTTCAACTTCGACGACGCGGAGCTGGCCTACATCAACAGCCACTGGGTCAGCCTCGACCACGACCAGCGCCTGACCGCGTCGGCCGGCGTGTCGTACCAGTACCGGGGCACCACCTGGCTGGCCGATGCGCTGTTCGGCTCGGGCCTGCGCAGCGGTTTTGCCAATACCGACCGCTTGCCGGCGTACTGGCAGCTGAACCTCGGCGCCGCGCGCGATTTCAACCTGCCGCTGGCGGGCAAGCTCAAGACCCGGCTGACGGTGCTCAACGTGCTCGACCGCAGCTATGCGCTGCGCGACGGCACGGGCATCGGCGTGGGCGCGCCGCAGTTCGCGCCGCGCCGCACCTTCCTGCTGTCGGTCAGCAAGCCGTTCTGATGGGACGGGGAGGGCACGCGCATCGCCCGGGCCCTCCCCATGCCGCATCCGGATACACCGCTCACATCGGCGGGGGCGGTCCGTCCTTGCCGACCAGCACCCGCTGGGCTGTCAACGCGCCCTGCGCATCCGCGCGCACGATGCGCAGGGTGCGATACCGACGTTGCAGCAAGGCAGGTGCCGTCGCGCGGCATGCCGTCCGGACCTGTTCGCCGCGGGTACGCGGGTTGCGTCCGGTTTTGGGCGGCAGGGCCTGGCAAGCGCCATGCCATCACCGCAACCCAAGGAGCGTGCCGCATGAAACCGCAGAAGCAGACTGGCCCATCGCGGGCACACGTGTCGCATGATCGCTCGGCCGACGCGGATATCGGCCGCGCCGGGCGCATGCCGATGCAGCCTGGCGCCGAGCGCCCGATGCGCGCGCCGGCCAAGGATGGCCGCGCCATCACGCACGCAGGGCAGCTACCGCAGAACCAGCAGCGGCTCGGCCAGCATCAGAACAGCCGCAAGCAGCCCTGAGCGCTGCAAGGACACCGTCATGTCCAATATGTCCAATCGGAAAGCGCAACCGTCGCGTCCGGGTTCCGTGCCCGAGCGGCCACGGATGCCGCCGCCGGGCGGGGGCAAGCGCCCGGTGGCACCGGCCGTGCCGAGCGAAAGCGCGGTCGGCGAGGAAGATCCGGGCGATTTCGAAGCCGCTTCGCTGCGGCGCGAGCCCGGCGACGAAGCGCGCAAGCCGCCGCCCGGATCCGGCCGCAAGCCGTAGCCCTTGCGGCCTCAGCCGCGAGAGGTCCGGCGCGGCTGCAGGGCGGCCAGCAGCCAGCGGCCGGCGCGGACCAGGCCGTCCGGCCAGCGCGAGGCGGATGACGCCGGCGCCACCAGGCGCAGGTGGAGGCCCACGCTTGCATCCGCGTGCAGGCTCCACCAGCCGGAAGTCTCCAGCGTGTGGGCATGGCCCGCGCCCACGGTGTGACACAGGCGCACCATGTCGCCGGCCAGCCAGCGCAGGGGCGGCTCCAGCATCAGCCGGCCCTCCAGCGTCACGATGATCGTCCCGGCCGGCAGCCAGTGTCGTCGGCTCTGTCCGGCCGGCAGGGCCAGCCGGTCTATGAACGTTGTTGCAGCGGTCATGTCGGTCTCCGAATGTATGGCTGCAGGGTAGGACAGGCCCGTTGGTACCAACAGACACAGACGTTAACGATTGCACCAGAGCAGGGCAGGCGAGGCCGTCATCTGTTACGGTACGCTTTACGCCCGTCTGTATCTGTTCCGATCGACCCGGCCGTCGCAAGATGGGCGACAGCGCCCATTCCGCTCCTGCCGCCATGTCCGTGATCGAGCTGACTCCCGCCCCTGCCGTGCGCCCGCCTGGCGCGCAGCCGCTGTATCGCATGCTGGCCGACCACTACCTCGGCGCCATGCGCAGCGGCGTGCTCACGCCCGGCCAGCGCATGCCGTCCGTCCGCACGCTGATGCGCACGCACAGCGTCAGCCTGTCGACCGCGCTGCAGGTCTGCCGCCATCTGGAGGCCGAAGGGTGGCTGGAGGCGCGCGAGCGCTCGGGCTATTTCGTGCGCCAGCCGCGGCGCGCGCTGCTGGCGCCGGCCAAGGAGCCGGAAGTGGCCACGCCCGACCCGGCCGCCTACGTGGGCGTGCATGCGCGGGTGTCGGCCATCATCGCGCGCGGGTTGCAGGCCCGGGCCCGGGTCGACCTGTCGGGCGCCAGCGGCGCGGCCACGCTGTATCCGTCCGCTGTGCTCAACCGCATCGCCACGCAGATGCTGCGCGCGCGTCCGCTGCTGCTGACGCAGGCCGTCACGCCCAACGGGCATCCGGATCTGCAGAGCGCCGTGGCGCGCCGCGCGCTCGAAATGGGCGTGCAGGTGGCGCCGGACGACGTGGTGGTCACGCACGGCTGCATCGAGGCGGTGAACCTGGCGCTGCGCGCGGTGGCGCAGCCGGGCGATACGGTGGCGGTGGAGTCGCCCACCTACTACGGCCTGCTGCAGGTGCTCGAATGCCTGGGCATGCGCGCGGTGGAGATCCCCACCAGCCCGCGCACCGGCATCTCGCTGGAAGCGCTGGAGATGGCGGTGCAGGCCTATGGCAACATCCGCGCGGTGGTGGTGGTGCCCAATCTGCAGAACCCGCTCGGCAGCATCATGCCGGACGCGGCCAAGCGGCGGCTGGCGGCCTTCTGCGAAGCGCACGCCATCCCGCTGATCGAAGACGATACCTACAGCGCCCTGGGCGACGGCCCCGCGCCGCTCAAGGCCATCAAGGCCTGGGACCGCACCGGCAACGTGATCTACTGCGCCTCGCTCAACAAGACGATCGCGCCGGGCCTGCGGCTCGGATGGATGACGGGCGGCCGCTGGCAAGAGCGCGTGGAGATGCTGAAGTTCGCGCAGTCGCGCCCGAACGATTCATGGTCGCAGGTGACGGCCGCGCGCCTGCTGGCATCCGGCGCGTACGACCGCCATATCCGCACCTTGCGCCAGACCCTGCGCGAGCAGCGCGAGCGCATGGCCGAGGCGATCGCCGGCTGCTTCCCGGCCGGCACGCGGCTGTCGGTGCCGGCCGGCGGCGTGGCGATGTGGGTGGAGCTGCCGGCCAGCGTGTCGTCGATGGCGCTGTTCGAGCGGGCGCTCGCGCACGGCATCCGCATTGCGCCGGGGACGATGTTCTCCAACCTGAACCGCTTCGACCACTACTTCCGCATCTGCTTCGGCCTGCCGTACACGGCCGAGGTGGAGGCGGCGCTGGCGCAGCTCGGCCAGCTCGCGCACCGGTTGGCCGAAGCCTAGCGGCACCAGGCCGGCTGGTCCTTGCCCGGCGTCTCGAGGCTGCGCACGCTCTCCGCGATGCGCTGCGACCACTGCCTGACCACGCCCTGCGTGGCCGTCACCACCGCGTCGATCTCGCCGCCGGCCGGCTCGGCCAGCGTGGTCTGGCAGGTCAACGCGCTGCCCGGCGTGGCCGCGTCGCGCGCCACGCGCCAGGTCACCAGCGCCGACACTTCCCGGGCCGGCCGCGCGTCGAAGCGCTGCACATCGGCGCTGATGCGGTAGAGCGGCACGCCGGCGGGCGCGGTCGCGCCACCCACGTCCACCGCGGACAGCGCATCGGCCAGTTCGGCCGACAGCGCGTCGCGCAGCTCCGAGCCGAACGGGGCCGCCCAGCGTTGCTGCTCCAGTTCCTGTACCTGGCTGTCGGAGGTGCGCAGCACGATCTGCGGCTTGTCGAGCCGCTCGGGCACGCGCACGCCGGACAGCCGGAAGACGCGCTGGATGCGCGCCGCCTCGGGCGCGGGCGCCGCCGCCCGCAGCGACAGCGTATGCAGCGTCGGCTCCGGCGAGGCGCACGCGCCCATCAGGGCGGCGGCACCGGCCATGCCCGCCAGCCGCAGGAAGGAAGAACGGTTTGCTCGCATCATCATTGGGCGTCCTTTGCCTTGCCCCGGATCAGGGCCTCGGGGTGTCGGTCCAGGTAGTCGGTCAGCACGCGCACGGAGGCGGCGGCCTTGGCCACCTGCTCCAGCGTGTCGCGCGCGTTGCGCTGCAGCGGGGCATCCTCGGAGAAGGTCTGGCGCGCGGTCTCCAGCGTGCGGCGGGCCTCGGCCAGCGTGTCCTTCATCTGCGGCGCCAGGTCGTTGTTGACGGTCTTGGCCAACTGCTCGGTCTGCTTGAGCGTCGCGTCGAGCGAGTTCAGGGCGCGGTGCACGTCCTGGCCGATCTGCTCGAACGGCACCTTGTTGAGCTTCTTCACGATGCCGGCGATCTGGGCCTCGATGTCGTCGGTCGGATTGTCGGCGGTCGGGAAGACGTAGGCGCCGCCGCGCTCGCGCAGGCCGAAGCGCGGCGGCGTCTTGCCGCGGTCGGCCGGCTCGACGAAGTCGAGCTGCACGAACTGCTGCCCGGTCAGCAGGCTGGCGCTCTTGAGCTGCGCGCGCATGCCGTTGCGGATCAGCGTGTCGAACTGGGCGCGGGTGTCCTCGGTGGCGTGCGCGGCGGTGTCGTCGCGGATGTCCATGCCGAAGCGCGTCGGGTACAGCACCGCCGTCACCGGCAGCACGAACTCGTGGCGCTCCTTGCTGTAGTGGATGCCGATCGACTTGATCTCGCCCACGTTGATGCCCTTGAACTCCACCGGCGCGCCCACCGTCAGGCCGCGCAGCGAGCGGTGGAAGTACATCACCACGGTCTGCGAGACGTGCTCGGGATCCTTCAGGGCCATCGCCTCGTTGCGCACCAGCTCGAACTCGGTGTTCTGCGGGGCGGGGTCGCGGTCGGCGTCCTCCGGCGACTGGAAGGCGATGCCGCCCAGCGCCACCGTCAGCAGCGATTGCATGTCGACCTTCAGGCCGCTGGCGTCGAGCTTGAGGTCGATGCCGCTGGCGTTCCAGAAGCGCGAGCTGCGCGTGACGAACCGGTCGAACGGCGCGTTGACGAAGATGTGCAGCGTCACACCCTTGCCGTCGGCGTCGATGTCGTAGCTGGTGACCTGGCCGACGCGCACTCGGCGGAAGTACACCGGCGCGCCGGTGTCGAGCGAGCCCAGGTCGTTGGCGTGCAGCGTGAACTGCCTGCCGGGCGTATCGGCGTAGATGGCCGGCGGCGTGTCGAGCCCCTTGAAGACGGACTTGTGCTCCTTGACGCGGCCGCCGTCCACCCCGATGTAGGCGCCCGACAGCAGCGTGCCCAGCCCCGAGATGCTGCCTGCCGCCACGCGCGGGCGCACCACCCAAAGGCGCGTGTCAGCCACCGCGAAGGCCTTGCCGTCGCGCGTCAGCTCGATCAGCACGACGGCGCCGGAGCGGTCGTCGGTCAGGCCGACGGATTTCACCACGCCGATGTCCACGCTCTTGTACTTGACGCGCGTCTTGCCCGCCTCGATGCCCTCGGCCGAACTGAAGGTGACGGTGATCTGCGCGCCGCGCGCCAGGATCACGCGCGTCATCAGCGTGGCCCCCACGGCCAGGGCCACGATCGGCACCAGCCAGATCAGCGAGGGCAGCCAGCGCTTGCGCTTCATGCGGCGGGGCGGGGGGATGTCGCGGGTATCAACGGGATCGGTCATGCGGTGGTCTCTTCGGGGTCGGGCTCGTCGATGGCGTCCCAGATCAGGCGGGGGTCGAAACAGCGGGCGGCGAACATGGTCAGCACGACCACGCCGGCAAAGGGGGCGACGCCCGGGCCGGGCTTGATGACCGCCAGCGTGGACAGGTGCACCAGCCCCGCCAGCAGCGCGATCACGAACACGTCGAGCATCGACCAGCGGCCGACCGCCTCGACGATCACATACAGGCGCGTGCGCGTGCGCGGCTTCCAGCGCCAGCGCTGCCGCACCGACAGGCACAGCACCGCCAGGATGCCCAGCTTGGCCAGCGGCACGAAGAAGCTGGCGATGAACACGATGATGGCCAGGTGCCACGAGCCCGATGTCCACAGGTAGACGATGCCGCTCAGGATGGTGTCCTGCTGGGTGCCGAGCAGCGTTTCCGTGATCATCACCGGCAGCATGTTGGCGGGCAGGTACATGGCGGCGGCGGCCAGCAGCAGCGCCCAGCAGCGCCTGAGGCTGTCGGGCTTGCGCACGTGGATCGGCGACAGGCAGCGCGGGCAGACCGGTGCGGCGGCGGCGTGGTCGGGGGCCTCCTCCTGCGCCAGGGCGGCGCGGGCACCCTCGCGCGCGCCGGGCAGGCGGGCCAGCAGGCCGCAGCGTTCGCAGGTCGCCAGCCCATGCGCGGCGGCGCGCAGCGGGCGGGCCGGCTGCTGCGGTTGTGGCGGCGGGGCGGGCGTGGCGTCGGCGGTGGTCATGGGTGTGCCTCGCCGCTGGCGTTGTCGTTGGGGGGCGCGGCGGCATCGGCGGCATCCGCCTGCGCGGGCGGCCGTGTCAGGCCGAGCTCGCGCCAGAACGGCCGCAGGTCGATCGACAGCGCGATGGTCATGAACACGGTCAGCATGGCGAAGGCCCACAGGCCGGTGTCCGCTTCCAGCGACACCATGTGCGCCACCTTGATCAGCGCCACCACCGCGCCCAGCATGAAGATCTCGATCATGGCCCACGGCCGGATCAGCGCCGCCGCGCGCAGCGCCAGCGCGGCGGACGGATGCCGCCGGCCGCGCGCGCGCGCGATCAGCAGTGGCGCCAGCACGACCAGGTACATCAGCGGGAACAGGCCGGTGGTGAGCGCCACCAGCACCGCCGCGAACGGCATGTCGTAGTTGTACAGCGCCTCGACGGCGTTCCACAGCGTGGTGGCGTTGCGGTTGCCGCCGCCGTCCATTTCGGCGATCGGGAACGCATTGGCGACGATGTAGACGATCAGCCCGGTGACCACCAGCGGCAGCAGCACCGACAGCCGTTCGGTCTGGTTGCGGTAGAGCTTGACGCCGCAGCGTGTGCAGCGCGCCTCTTCATCCAGCGCGATGACTTCGTGCCGGTGCAGCGTGTCGCAGTGCTCGCAGGCGATCCACGCGTCGGGGTCGCCGGGCAGCGGTTCGGCGACCGGCGCGGCGCTCGCATCGGCAGGCGCGCCCGATGCGAGGCCCGGCACGGCCCCGGACAGGGCAGCGCGCCAGGAGGCCGGCAGCGGAAAGGGCAATCTCACGTCGAACCACTCCATCGTCTGGTGGCGATACGGCAAGCGAAGCGCACGCGCCGGCCGCACCGGTCGGCGCATTATACATACAAGCTTGAATGTATAAGCGGGGGCGACGGCGTATCAAGCCGGATCGGATGTCGATGGACGATGCAAGAAGTCCGCCATGTGGGCACCGGAGCCCAGGGGGCCGCGCCGGCCCGGGCGCCGGAATGAACCTTGCTGGCAGGTGCACGCTGTCTGCATTCTTGCGGGAGGTTTTCATGACGTGTCTTCGCGTGCCATCCCGGTTTTCCCCGTGGCTTGCGATGGTGCTGGCTCTGGGCTGCGGCGTCGCCCGCGCGCAATTCACGGGCATGCCATCCGGCAACGGCGCTGACCCGGGGGCGGTCTCGCCCGATGGCGTTTCGGGCCGTCATGCCGGCGCGTGGCATGGCCATCGTGGCGCGCCGCGCGCGAGGGGCGGCGACGGCGCCTTCAACGGTGCCACCGGTCAGGCTGCGCCGCCCGGCCGGTCCGTGGGCGGCGGCGCCGGGAGCCGTCTGGGCGGTTCCATCGGCGCGCCGGGCAATGGCATGGCCGGGGCACCGGGGGACGGCAGGGTCGGCGCCCCAGGCGATGGGCGGGTCGGTGCGCCCGGCGATGGCAGGGTGGGGGCCCCCGGCACCGGCGCGACCACAGGCGACTGGGGCAACCGCTGAGCGCGGCGCCCCCGCTCGCTAGCCGACGCAGCGCAGTTGTGCCGCGTGGTGCCGCAGGTGGTCTTCGATGAAGGTCTGGATGAAGTAATAGCCGTGGTCGTAGCCGGGATGGCGGCGCAGTTGCAGTGGCTGCCCGGCCGCCTCGCACGCGGCGGCGAAGTCATCGGGGTACAGCTGCTCGGCGAGGAAGGTGTCCGCCTCGCCTTGATCGATCAGGATGCCGCCGGGAAACGGGTTGTTCGCCAGTTGCATCAGCCGCGTGGCGTCGTGCGCGGCCCAGGCGGTGCGGTCCTCGCCGAGGTAGCCGGTGAACGCTTTCACGCCCCAGGGGCAGGCCGACGGATGCGCAATGGGCGCAAACGCCGAGACCGAGGCGAAGCGCTCCCGGTGACGCAGCGCCAGCGTCAACGCACCGTGCCCGCCCATCGAATGCCCGAAGATGCCGACGCGCCCCGCCGCCACCGGGAAGGCGACCCGCGCGATGTGGTACAGCTCCTCGACGATGTAGGTCTCCATCCGGTAGCGCTCGCGCCACGGCGCCTGCGTCGCATCCAGGTAGAAGCCGGCGCCGACGCCGAAATCCCAGCTGTCCGCCTCGCCCGGCACGTTGGCGCCGCGCGGGCTGGTATCGGGCGCGATCAGGATCAGCCCCTCGCGCGCGGCGATGCGCTGGGCGCCGGCCTTGATCGGGAAGGTCTCTTCGGTGCAGGTCAGCCCGGCGAGGTAGACCAGCGCCGGGCAGCGCTCGCCGGCCAGGGCCTGCGGCGGCAGGTAGACCGAGAAGCGCATCGGCAGCCCGATCACCGCCGAGGCGTGCCGGTAAAAGCGCTGCACGCCGCCGAAGCAGGCGTGCTCCGAGAGCAGTTCGAGTGTCGGTGATTGGCTCATCGCGCCCTCCTCAGTACAGGACCACCGAGCGGATCGACTCGCCGCGCTTCATCAGGTCGAAGCCCTCGTTGATGCGCTCGAGCGGCAGCGTGTGCGTGATCAGGTCGTCGATGTTGAGCTTGCCTTCCATGTACCAGTCGACGATCTTCGGCACGTCGGTGCGCCCGCGCGCGCCGCCGAAGGCCGAGCCTTTCCACTCGCGGCCGGTGACGAGCTGGAACGGGCGCGTGCTGATCTCCGCGCCGGCCTCGGCCACGCCGATGATGATCGACTTGCCCCAGCCCTTGTGGCAGCACTCCAGCGCCTGGCGCATGACCTGCGTGTTGCCGATGCACTCGAAGGAATAGTCAGCGCCGCCGTCGGTGAGCTGGATGATGTGGTCGACCACGTTGCCGACTTCCTTCGGGTTGACGAAATGCGTCATGCCGAACTTGCGCGCCATCGCCTCGCGCGCCGGGTTCAGGTCGACGCCGATGATCTTGTCGGCGCCCACCATTTTCGCGCCCTGGATCACGTTCAGGCCGATGCCGCCTAGGCCGAACACCACCACGTTGGCGCCGGCCTCAACCTTGGCCGTGTAGACCACCGCGCCCACGCCGGTGGTGACGCCGCAGCCGATGTAGCAGACCTTGTCGAACGGCGCGTCGGGGCGGATCTTCGCCAGTGCGATCTCCGGCACCACGATGTGGTTGGCGAAGGTGGAGGTGCCCATGTAGTGGAAGATCGGCTTGCCGTCGATCGAGAAGCGCGAGGTGCCGTCCGGCATCAGCCCCTTGCCCTGCGTGGCACGGATCGCCTGGCACAGGTTGGTCTTGCGCGACAGGCAGAACTTGCACTGGCGGCATTCGGGCGTATAGAGCGGGATCACGTGGTCGCCGGCCTTCAGCGAGGTCACGCCCGCGCCCACGTCGAGCACCACGCCCGCGCCCTCGTGGCCGAGGATGGCCGGGAAGATGCCTTCGGGGTCCGCGCCCGACAGCGTGTAGTAGTCGGTGTGGCAAATGCCGGTGGCCTTGATCTCGACCAGCACTTCGCCGGCGCGCGGGCCTTGCAGATCCACGTCTTCGATGGTCAGCGGCGCGCCGGATTTCCAGGCGATGGCGGCTTTGGTTTTCATGCGGGGCAGTCTCCAGTGAGGGGGTAGGCACAGCAAACGTTTGGGATTGTACGGCCCGCCCGGGCCTGTTTTCCGGGCCTGGGCGGTAGCGTCACCCAGGCCTCAAAAAAGTTCAAGAAAAGGCGCGGTGGGCCGTTTTCATGGGACGGACTGCGTGGCTGATCCGGCTGCGTGCAGTGCGCTCTACATGGCAGGAACCCATACCGTGCTCAACTCCATCCGTACCCGCATCTTGCTGACCTGCGTCGCCATCGTGGTGGGCGCATTGACCCTCGCCGGTGGCCTCAACTACGTCGTCACCCGCTCCTACAACGACGACGCGATCCGCCAGAACCTGCAGTCCGTCGCACGCGGCCATATCGCCGGCATCGATGACTGGGTGGCGTCCAAGACCCAGATGGTGGTCGCGCTGCAGGATGCGGCGCTGTCGGCCGATCCGGTGCCGGCCCTCAAGACGGTGGCCGCGTCGGGCGGCTTCATCAGCGTGTATGTCGGCTACCCCGACAAGTCGTACAAGTTCGCCGACCCGAGCGGGGTTCCACCCACCTACGATCCGACCGCGCGCCCCTGGTACAAGCAGGCCGCGGAGGCCGGCAAGCCGGTGGTGACGCCGCCCTACGTCAGTGCCAGCACCGGCAAGCTGGTGGTCACGTTCGCCGTGCCCATCCTGCGCGACGGCGGCCTGAAGGGCGTGGTCGCCAGCGATGTGTCGATGGACGCCGTGATCGCCAACGTCAAGGCCATTCACCCGACGCCGGCCAGCTTCGGCTTCCTGGTCAACGCCGCCGGCAAGATCGTCGCCCATCCCGATGACAAATTCACGCTCAAGCCGGTCACCGACCTGTCGGCCGATCTGAGCGACACGACCCTCGCCGCGCTTGCGCAGACCGACAAGCCGTTGCAGGTCAATGTGGGCGGCGCCGCCAAGCTGCTTCATCGCCAGGGTGTGCAGGGCACCGACTGGGGCCTGGTGGTGGCGCTCGACAAGTCCGACGCGACCGCCGGCATGCGTTCGCTGGTGACCACGTCGATCGGCGTGCTGGTGGTGGTGGCGCTGGTGGCGGCCGCCATCGTCGGCGCGATGACGGCGCGCGCGTTCCGCCGCCTGTCGATGATCCGCGACGCGATGGACGACATCGGCTCCGGCAGCGGTGACCTCACCAAGCGCCTGCCCGCCGACGGCCAGGACGAAGTCGCGCAGATCGCCCGCTCGTTCAACGCCTTCGCCGACAAGCTGACCGCGGTGCTGCAGCAGATCCGCCTGGGCAGCGACTCGGTGCGCTCGGCCGCGCAGGAGATCGCCGCTGGCAACGCCGATCTGTCGCAGCGCACCGAAGAGCAGGCCAGCTCGCTGGAGGAGACCGCCTCCAGCATGGAAGAGCTGACCAGCATCGTGAAGCAGAACGCCGACAATGCGCGCCAGGCCAGCTCGCTGGCGGTCAACGCCTCCGACGTGGCGACGCGCGGCGGCAGCGTGGTCGGCCAGGTGGTCCAGACCATGGGCGGCATCAACGAGAGCAGCAAGAAGATCGCCGACATCATCGGCGTGATCGAGAGCATCGCGTTCCAGACCAACATCCTCGCGCTGAACGCCGCCGTGGAAGCGGCGCGCGCGGGCGAGCAGGGCCGCGGCTTCGCGGTGGTGGCGAGCGAGGTGCGTAGCCTGGCGCAGCGCTCGGCGGGCGCGGCCAAGGAGATCAAGGCGCTGATCCACGACTCGGTCGATCGTGTCTCCAACGGCACCGCGCTGGTGGACCAGGCCGGCGTGACCATGGCCGAGATCGTCGAGGCCGTGAAGCGCGTGACCGACATCATGGGCGAGATCTCCGCCGCGTCGGAAGAGCAGAGCAGCGGCATCGAGCAGGTCAACCAGGCCGTCAACCAGATGGACCAGGTGACCCAGCAGAACGCAGCGCTGGTCGAGCAGGCCGCCGCCGCGGCGGAATCGCTGGAAGAGCAGGCGCGCAACCTGAACGACGCGGTCGGCTCGTTCCGCCTGTCGCACTGAGTGCGGCGCCGGCGGGTTTCAGTTCAGGTGGCGACCGCGCTCAGTTCGGCCGCCAGTGCCTCGTCCAACGCACGGGAGCGCTGGATGGCCGGCCGCGCCAGGATGCGGTCGATGTAGGCCCGGAGCACGGGCGTTTCCGGCACCAGCCCGAACCCCACCGTCCAATGCAGCGCAGAGCCCCACAGCACATCGGCGGCGGTGAAGCGCTCGCCCAGCAGGTAGGGGCTGTCTGAGAGCTGTGCATTGATCAGGCTGTTGACCGCACCGAAATCGCCATAGGGCGACCTCGCCGGCGGTGCCGGCGGACGCTGCATCGAGCGGTCCACCAGCGCGGGCTCGAAGCACGAGCCGTAGAACACCATCCACCGCAGGTATGACCCGCGCAGCGGGTCGCCCACCGCCGGCGATAGGCCGGCCTCCGCATACAGTTCCGCCGCGTACATGTAGACGGCCGCCTGCTCGGTGATCAGTACCTCGCCGTGCCGCAGTGCCGGGACCTTGCCCATCGGATTGATCTCGAGATAGGCGGGCGCGCGCTGTGCATTCGTCTTGAGGTTGAGCGGGTGGATCTCGTAGTCCGCATTCAATATTTCGAGCAGCATGCGGGCACCGGCGGAGCGGCTGTGCGGGGCGTGATAGAGAGTCAGATGACGGTTGGTCGGCATGCGATGGTTCTCAGTGGATAGGGGGGGGTTACTCTACTCCCTCGGAAACCGGCTGCCCTGGAAAGCCTTCCTGACGTGGCACACCGCGCGCTGCTTCCACCGATAGCGCAGGCCGTCGTCGAAGTATCCGGCATTGAGCCGGGCGAACGCGGCGGGGCTCAGGCTGGATTGGTTGGCGAGGCGCGAGTCGATCACGGCGCGCAGTTGGTCGATCCGGCCGCGCGTGCGTTCGATGGCGAGGCGTTCGTGGTCGATGAGCCCTCGGCGCATCGCCAGCGCGCCGGTGAAGTGTGAGCCGGGCTCGCGCAGGTCGGCCGCGAGGCGGGCGAAGATCAGGATGCTGGCTGCGCTCGGGCCAAAACGCTTGTCCAGCGACATGGTTGGGGACATGGCCCGGGGCAGGGTGTTTCGCGGACGGCCCCTGCGCGACATGGCACGGTACCCGCACGAGGATGGCACGAGCATTCCCTTTGGCTAACTGCCGGATGCCGGGCTTCCTGACCAGCATTGCGTGCTGGTTGAACCCTGCAAATCGTTAACAAATGAGAAGCGCTTTCTAAGCCAACGAAAAGTGTTGATGGAACCCGAATGTTTCGAATGCGGATTGGCCCCATGGTGTTCGCCAACGCAGCCAGTTTTTCGCTGCGCTGCAGCATAAAATTCCACTTTTGCCGATACTGCGGATCTCCTATTTGAAACTCAGGAGATTGAGATGAGAAGAATCGGCAACTTTTTCAGAACGCGATCGCACGCGTCCGGATCATCCCGCGGCCGGACGCATGAGCGGGAAGAAGGTTCCTCCGGGCGAGCGGCCCGTTCTCCGAGTCCGGCGCTGTCGGACTTGCCCAGCTCACCTCGCAGCCGGCATGTCAGTACGGTCGCCTCGCCGACGCGGTTCGATGACGACGGGAGGGTGACATATCCGGGGCATATCCAGTACCAGACTTCGGAGTCCGAACGCGAGCGCTACCCCGACCTCGCTGAGGCGGTCGGTCATTCGCGGTATACCGGCCCCGGTTCGCCAAGGCCAGAGCGTTTCCCGATCAGCGGTTACTTTCCCGATGGCCAGTACTTCAGCGTGACAGGCCTCCGGGGGCCAGCCATCCGCTCGGGCGACGACGCGGTGATCGACCGCCAGCACGCCAGCCACGTGATCGACCATGGCGAAATGTCCGACGCGCAGGCCGGCCGGTTCATGGATTGGCAGAACCGGTCGATCTATCCCACCTACGAGACAAGCGGCTGGGAATACAGCAACTGCGTGCATGGTCACGCTGAGGTGGGCCGGAGTGTTTTCGGGTGGGATGTTTATCCCGACCAGCACGCCCGGCCGCAGGATCTGGCCGATCAGATGGGGAACCTGAGGGTCCGCAACTACAACAGCGATAGCGATAGCGACGGCTAGTCGTGAATCGGCCGGCGCTCATTGGTATGGCCTCATTGCATCGGGTCATGCGGGGCGCCGCGTCAGCAAGTCCAGCCCCCGTTTCGCCGGTCTTTCCGGTTGGTGACGGGGGCCTGGCTTTTCGCTTCATTGGGTTCCGAGTAAGAAAATCTGGAATGTGAGGAAAAAGTCAAGTATCAATTCTTTGGTGCTAAGTAAATTGTAATGATAGTGATTTCCATTTACGATTCGCCGCTTGTGCGATCGGGGAGGGGGAATCCATTCATGCGCTGCTTGCGTCGTTTTCCGGGCTGGCTGGGGTGGGCGGCCCTGGCTTTGGCGTGCGTGCCCGCGGCCCATGCCGAAGAAAGCCAGTTCGCTTACGTCTACACGACAGACCTGCTGCCCAAGGGCGCCAAGGAAATCGAGCAATGGATGACCTGGCGCCACCAGAAGGTCGGCGGCTATTACGATCAGGTCGAAGGGCGCACCGAAGTCGAGTACGGCCTGACTGACCGGCTCCAGGTGGCCCTGTACGGCAACTACGCCTGGGCGCACGCGTATCACAACGGCCCGTACGGCGCGACCACGCCGCCCGAGCAGTTCGCCGACAAGGATGTCGACCCCGATGCGCGCTGGAGCGGCAAGCGCTTCGTCGGCGTGTCCGCCGAAGCCATCTACCGTGTCCTCAGCCCCTATACCGATGGCGTGGGCCTGGCGTTCTATGTCGAGCCCACGATCGGCCCGCAGTTCAAGGAGCTGGAAACGAAGGTCATCCTGCAGAAGAACTTTCTCGATGACCGGCTGATCACCGCGTTCAATTTCACCTACGCACCCGAGTGGCGCTACCTGGCCGACGACGCGGCCGCCTCGGGCAAGAGTTGGCAGGAAGAGACCGACATCAACTTCAACTTCGCCGTCTCGTACCGCTTCGCGCCGAACTGGTCGGCCGGCGTCGAGTTCGTCAACGAGCGCGAGTACAACAGCTATCGCTTCCGCAATCAGTCGAACGGCGGCTATTACTTCGGGCCGACCATTCATTACGGCGGCAAGAACTTCTTTGTGACGGCCACCTTCCTGGAGCAGCTGCCCTGGGCACATGCGCACTCGGACACGGTCGACGGCACGCTGGTGAGCGGCCGCACCTTCGACAACGACTTCGAGAAGTACCGCGTGCGGATCAAGATGGGCTACTACTTCTGAGCGCGAGGACACGCAATGCAGCACGGACAATGGCTATGGGTGCCCCTGGCGGCGATCTCCACCTCGGTCTATGCGACCACTTATTTCACGACCGAGCAGGCGCAGCAGGCGCTCTTTCCCGGCGAGAAGCTGACGCCCGCGTTCGTCACGCTCACCGCTGACCAGGCGCGCCAGATCGAAAAGGCCGCCGACGTCAACGTCCGCCACAAGGACATCCAGGCATGGAAGGCCGAGCACGGCGGCTGGTTCATCCTCGACGAGGTGGTCGGCAAGCACGAGTTCATCACTTATGCCGTCGCCCTGAACGCCAACGGCAGCGTGCGCCAGATCGAGATCATGGATTACCGCGAATCGTACGGCTACGAGGTGCGCAATCCGGAGTGGCGCAAGCAGTTCGTCGGCAAGACGGCGGCAGACCCGCTGCGCCTGAACGAAGACATCCGCAACATCAGCGGCGCGACGCTGTCGTCGAGGCATATCACCGATGGCGTGAAGCGGGTGCTGGCCACCTATGCCGTCGCCCTCAAGTAAGCTGCGTCGCGCTCGGCCGCTGCTCGGGACGCTGGTCGACATCACGGTCAGGGGCCCGGACGCGACCTTGCAGGCCGCGCTCGACGCGGCGTTCGCGGCCGTCGAGCGCGTGCAGCGCCTGATGAGCTTTCACGCGGAAGACAGCGACGTCTCCCGCATCAACGCCGCCGAGGCGGGCAGCGCGGTCTGCGTCGATGCGCAGACGTACTGCGTGCTGGAGCGCGCTGTGGCGCTGGGCGAGCTGTCCGACGGCGTGTTCGACATCGCCACGGCGGGCGTGCTGGTGGAGCAGGGCTTTCTGCCGCGGCACGCCGGCGCGCAGCCTCCCGCTCCGGGGGCGACCTTCCGGGATCTCATCTTGCAGGCGGACCACCGGGTGCAATGGCGCCGCAAGGGCTGGATCGACCTGGGCGGCATCGCCAAGGGGTACGCCGTCGATTGCGCGATCGCGGCGCTGCGGGCCCATTGCGTGGACAGCGGCATCGTCAATGCCGGCGGCGACCTGCGCTGCTTCGGCCGGGCGGAACCGATCCATGTGCGCCGGCCGGATGCGCCGGCCACGCTGGTGCCGCTGGGGTGGCTGCACGATCTGGCCATTGCGACCTCCGGCGGCTATTTCGCCGGCATCGAGCGCGATGGCCGGCAGATCGATCCGCTGGTCGACCCCGGCCGGCGGACATGCGCCGTCTGGGAGGACAGCATCAGCGTGGTGGCCGCCGACTGCATGACGGCGGATGCGCTGACCAAGGTGGTGCGCCTCGCGCGTCAGCGCGCGCCCGAGATCCTCGATCGCTGCCACGCGCAGGCCGTGGTGGTCGGCGCGCAGGCCATCGGCATGTGCGGCGCTCCGCTGCTGCGTAGGGCCGACGCGCCATGAGTTCGCCTCCCGTACCCGTGTTGCGGCTGCCGGTGCGGCTCAGCCAGCGGCACAAGCGCTGGCTGTATGCGACCGGCGCCGTACTGTGCTGCTCGGGCCTGGGCTGGCTGGTCGCGCATGACCTGCTGGGCGGGCAGGGGCCGTTCGGCGATGCGCCGCATCCGTCCGAGCCCTGGTGGCTGCGCATCCATGGCGCCGCGGCCATGGGCTTCCTGGTGGCGCTGGGCTCGCTGCTGCCCGGCCACGTCGCCCGGGCCTGGCAGATGCGGAGAAATCATCGCTCCGGCCTGTTCATGCTGGTGCTGGCGGCGCTGCTGGTCGCGACCGGATATGGACTGTATTACGCCGGAGACGAACAGACCCGGCCCTGGATCAGCTGCGTGCACTGGCTGCTCGGCGTGGCGGCCGCCGGTGTGGCGCCGCTGCATGTCTATCTGGGGCGGCGCAGCGCCATGGCGGAGAGGGGGCCGGGACCGGGTAGGCCCGCCACCGATGTGCCGGAAGCCGCTGCCGGCGCCGGCGCCGGCGTTGCCGGGCAAGCACCACGCCCGGCCGGGCGCGATGCCGTCCGGCGTGCCTGAGCGCATTCCGGATCGCGGCCGGGCAGGACCGGCAAAGCGGCGATGCCGCCGGTCCTGCCCGCGCAACGGCTGAATGCGCCGCGATGGATCAGGCGACGACCACGGTCGGATCCCAGGTCACGTATCCGGCCAGCACTTGGTTTTCGTTGTTGTCGTCCACGGTGAAGAGCGCGGCGCACGCCCAGAAGTTCTGCGCCGTGCCCTGCGAGCCGACCACCGCATCGCACCTGGAAAAGCTTTCCGGAACATTCTTGAACGGATAGCCGTTGGGGGCCGTCGGCTGCGCGGCGCCTTGCAGCGTGATCACGTTGACATGCGAGGGGTTGAGAACGGAGCCCCCACCCGACAGGGCGTAGATGAAGGCCGCGCTGTCCGAATTGCCGGAGGTGCTGGCGCAGTAGAAGGACAGGGTGTCGTCGACGTGCGCATTGAGCGTGATGTTGCCGGGGTCGCTGCCGGTGCTCCAGCCGCGCGGATCATCGGACACCATGTAGATGTTGGCGTGCCCGATCGCGGTCGGTTGTGTCGGGTCCTTGCTCAGGTTGTTATTGGCGGCCGCGAGGATGGCATCAACGTTCATCGTCGTCATCACGTTGATGGTCAGGTGCTGGCTGGTAGCGGCTGCGGCTTTGCCCCGAGCCGGTGTATGTGCTTCTGCCATGATTGTCCCCTTCGCATTGTTGCCTACTCTGTTTTCCGGTTTTCGGCGACCCCGGGAAAAAACCAGAGAATCCATGCGTGCATGCCGGAAATCGGGCATGCATGTGTTAAAGCCAGTCGATTGCACAGCGAGGACGCAATAGAATCCCGCGCCAGCCGGTGTGACGGATGGTTGAAGAATCGAATGCCGGGGATGGTGATGCTGACGATCCCCCCTCACCTTTCAAATCGAATGCATGTGATGTGCGCGGTATGTTTCCGCGCTTGTTTCCGGTTTGCGGTGCTTTTGTGATGCATGCCGAAAACCGGAGCGCAGCGTTTTGTTTGGCTGCGTGGTGGAGCCTATGTCGGTCTATGCACCGTTGCAAATTCCGGATGCTTAAATCAGCTGTAACCAAGCTGAATTGAGGCGGGGCACCATTTTTTGGGGCGGTTATTGTGCGGATGCGATTCGGCGGCATGCTCGATGTGTGCCTCGAACCGCGCGCAAGGCGTCAAACGAAACGTGGGCCGGCGTGCGAGCCGGCTAGCGGCTTGCTGAGTGGGGCCCGGTCATCCCCCGAGGCACGCCGGCTTTCGGGGCGCGCTCGGCAAATCGGATGGCGACCGACATCAAGGCGATGCCGAACAGCTGCGCACCGTCCAGGCGCTGATCGAAGAACAGCCAGTCGATGACGATGGCAACCGCAGGGTACGCGAACTGGAATACCGCGATGCGCCCGGTATTCAAGCGGGCCATGCCGACATAGATCAGGGTGTACGCCAACCCGGTGTGTATCAACCCCAGGCCCGCCAGCCACATCCATGCCATGCCCCATGCGGGCCAGCCGTGCTCCATCGGCCACACCCACAGCACCAGCGTGCCGACCGCGCATTGCCACCAGGCCAGGATTCCGGCGGGCAGGTCACGCAGGCGTTTGGCGATGAGGGTGACGCACGCGGTGCAGAAGGCGCCGATCAGGCACGAAGCGACCCCTAGCCAATCACCCGGCCGAAGCATTTCGCTCGCGCCGAACAAGGCGGTGTGTTCCGGGATCCCGGTTGCCAGCACCAGGCCCAGCATGGCGGCGCAGACCGAGCCGATGCGCCGCCTGCTGATCGGCTCTTTCAGCCACCACGCGCCGAGTACCAGCACCCACAGCGGCTGGATGTGAAACAGCACGATCGCCACGCCCGCGGAGGTCCGCTCGATCGCGGTGAAGAACAATCCCCAGCCCAGCACCATCAGCACGCCGGCAGACAGGATCCAGGGCCCGGTGGCTCTGGTCAGGCGCAGGAAGCCGGTCTGCCGACGCAGCAGCACCCAGAGCGTCAGGCCAAGCAAGCCGAAGGCGCAGCGAAACCAGGTCGCGGTCAACGGGCCGGCATTGGCCTGGTGCACAAAGACGCCGATGGTGCCAAGCAGCATGTTGCCCAGAAGAAAGGGGCATGCGCCTGCCGCAAGGCCGTTGGTGCGCCCGGCCTTGCCGGGTGCTGCTAAGCCAGATGGTTGGTCCAGGAGGGGCGGGTTCGTATTCATGGCGGCAGTGTGTACCGCCATCGATCCGACGAAAAGCGCATAATTATTGGACCAATCATTCGATAATCGAAAGCGTAAAAAACCGGATGACACCGCAAGATCTGCAGCTGGATTGGCTCAAGTGCTTCGTCGCCGTGGTGGACGCGGGTTCGCTGTCGAGTGCGGCAGGGGAGGTGCACCGCTCCCAGTCGGCGGTCAGCATGCAGCTCAAGAAGCTCGAGGGCGCACTGGGGAGCCGGCTCCTCGAGCGGGATGCGCGCAAGCTTGAGCTGACCCCCGAGGGGCAGATGCTGCTCGGCTATGCGCGGCGCATCCTCGATCTGCATGCCGAAGCCCAGGCCGCGCTCAGCGGCGAGGAACTCACCGGCCGGGTGCGGCTTGGCGTGCCTGACGACTACGCGGCCAAGTACCTGACGCCGGTGCTCAAGCGCTTTGCGCCCAGGCACGGCGGCGTCGAGATCGAATTGGACTGCGAGCAGTCGACCTCGCTCATTCCGCGTGTGGCCAGCGGCGACCTTGACCTCGCCCTGGTGTCCCGCGATCACTCACGGCGCGGCATCCTGCTGTTTCACGAGCCGATGGTCTGGGTGGGCGCCGTGCAGTTCGAGCTGTGGCGGCGGGACCCGCTGCCGATCGCCGTCTACGAAGACACCAGCCTGGCGCGGCGCAGCGCGATCCACTCCCTGGCGCAGCAAGGACGCCGATACAAGGTGGTCTACAACAGCTCCAGCCTGGCGGGGCAGATTGCCGCCGTCGAGAGCGGCCTGGCGGTGGCGGCGCTGACCCAATGCAGCGCACCCGGGCACCTGCAGATCCTGGGCAGCGAGCACGGATTGGGGCCACTCGAACCCATGGAAGTGGCCGTCTACCGCAGCCGCGCCTCGCGCGGCTCGAAAGCGGTGGACAGCCTGCAGAACCTGCTGGTCAGGACGCTGAGGTTGTCGGGGCCGGTCTGAGGCGGAGCTGGGTGCCGAGAAAGGGGCGATGGCGGGGGGCTCGTGATCGATGCCGCGAGGCTTGCCGAGCCGGTCGTTCTACTCGATGCCATGGCGAGCGATCCGGGGGATGATGTCCCGCTTGCGCAGAGGTTGCCGACAGCGCGCGAAGTCGTATCCCTTATCCGCGTGAAGCGTGTCGAGGCGGCATCGCGGACGGCCATTGAGTCCCGGTGCACTCGGGACCGCAATGGCCGTCCGTACGGATGCACGCAAGCCCGGTGATCGGCTGCGACCGCGTTGTGAACCGCTGCGCCGCCGTGAGGTGTGCCGGCGCGGCGGGCGCTAGCGGGACCCGATCTGCGGGGTCTCGTTTTTCAGCGCGGGGTCCCAGTGCTCGTCCGCCTTGCCGTCCACGATCCGCCAGGTGTCGAACCAGGTTGTCGTGTAAGACCCTTGCGGCGTGCTGACCGTCCTCGGATAGACCACGGTGACCAGATCGCCCTCCGCCATCACCGCCACGATGGGTGTGCTGATCGTCAGGGCAACCGGGCGAGGCTTGACTTTCAGCACCTCGGTAAAGAAGCGGACAACGGCATCCCGGCCAGACTGGGCGTTGGGGTTGTGCTGGATGTAGCGCGGCGTCAGATACCGGTCAGCCCGCTCCCAATGCCCTGCTTCAAGCAACTCCCGGATGATCTGGTAGACCACCTGCTTGTTGGCGTGAAGCTTGGGATCGCAGCTGGTGAACAGGGCCTCGGCGTTCGGCGCGGGCAGCACGGCTTCTTGCGCGTGAGCGCAGGCAAGGCCCGCCATCGACAGGACCAGGGAAGCGAATGTGTGACGAAGCATTTTCATGGGTCGGATCGGGAGTGGAACATTCTTGGAGACAAGGCGCTTCGCGCAGAAGCGCGAGCGCCCCGGTTGACCGTGTTCGCCAGCCACGACGATCATCTGCCGTCATTGCGCTGACAACAGTGCGCCCTTCATGCTGGCGGCATGATTGCCTGCAACCCTGGCCGTTTCCGTGGCCCAGCCATGCCAGGACACGGTGAGGGTTCCCTTACTGCACCTTCCAATACTCGGTCGTGTACTTGCCAGGGACCGTGAACTGAACCGTCTTGACGGCAACGCCGCCGCAGGCATCCTTGAAAACGGATGCCGTGAATTGCTGACCGCCCTTGACCTGGCCCAACTTTTTCCCGGTGCGGGCTGGAACATCCTTCTGACCGTTGACGTAGAACCGCACACAGCCGCCAGTGATGTTCTCCCCAACCAGCTCAATGGAGGCGCCCGGGGCGACCGGATAAGGGCCCGCCACGATGCCCGTACCGCTTGCCGCCAGGGCATTGCCTGACCCGGCAATCAGAGCGCCTGCTGCTGCAAAGAAAATGGCCTTTTTATTGATGATGGTTTTCATGCTGATGAATCAGTGTGGGTGACTTGACGCTTTGGATTTGGAAATCCCTGCATATGGCGCCGAGAGACAAGGCGAAATATCGAATTGACCTCTCGGCCCGGCTCGCGAGGTGCTTGATACCGCGGCGTATCGTTCAACGCCTTGCCCAGCGCCCAACCCGATACTCCGTAGTACGCGCCCGCTTTTCCGCCTGAGCCATTAAGCCCCTCGGGGAGAAAGCGGTTACGGATGCAGAATAGGGCAGCCCCTCCCATTCCCTTGTTCGGCAAACGAAATTTGCGGCACGTCCGCGAACGCAAGCGGCCGGCTTTGAGGAATGGACAGCACAGGCCTACCCGTATTTGCTGGTTGATGCCCTCATTGCATGCTTGCACTGCAAGCGTCGGGCAAGTCGGAAACACGGTTTGACAGCAGGGTCGGCGGTCCCGGTTCGACCCTTCTCTGCCGTTCGACTTTGATCCGTCCGAATGGTCGCAATGGGCCGGGAAGCGCCGCCGTCATTTAGAATTGCACACTTTGCCCGTACAGCCATGTGGTTCAAGAATCTTCAGCTTCATCGTCTTCCGGCACCTTGGGCCGTTGCCCCTGATCAGATTGAAAAATGGCTGGCGCCCCACGCGTTTCAACCAGGCAACAGCGTCGAGAAGCAGTGTTCCGGATGGGCATCGCCACGCGATGATGGCGCGCTCGTGTATTCGATCAACCGGCAGATGCTGCTGGTGTTTCGTGCCGAAAAGAAGCTGCTCCCGGCGTCGGTCGTCAATCAGGTGACCAAGGCCCGGGCGCTTGAAGTCGAGGAGCAGCAGGGCTTCAAGCTCGGGCGAAAACAGCTGCGCGAACTCAAGGAGCAGGTGACCGACGAATTGCTGCCGCGCGCGTTCACCATTCGCCGCGATACCCGTGTGTGGATCGATACGGCAAACGGCTGGCTCGTCATCGATGCAGCTGCGCAGGCGCTTGGCGACGACGTTCGCGGCCTGCTCGTGAAATCGATCGATCAGTTGCCGCTCGCCAGCGTTCGCGTGGCGCTTTCGCCGGTCGCCGCGATGACGGATTGGCTGCTGTCCGGCGAGGCGCCGGGCGGATTCACCGTGGACCAGGACGCCGAGCTGCGTTCGAGCGGTGAAGGCGGCGCTACGGTGCGATACGTCGGCCACGCGCTGGAAGCGGACGACATGCGGCGGCACATCGAAGCCGGCAAACAATGCGTGCGCCTCGCGATGACCTGGGATAACCGGATCTCCTTCGTGCTGACGCCGTCGCTGACGATCAAGCGTGTCACGCCGCTGGACGTGATCAAGGAGGCGGCGGACCCAACCGCGCAAAACGACGACGAACGCTTCGAGTCGGATGTCGCACTGATGACGGGTGAATTGGGACGGATGTTGACCGATCTTGTCGATATCCTGGGCGGCGATCGGCACGACTCGATGCATCAGGCCGCAGCAGCCTGAACTTTGTCGGCTGTCGACGCTTAGGCTCATACATTGCCGGCAACAAGGTCATTGTTGGTGAGCGCAACGTCTAAAGCGGCCGACCGAGGTCGGCCAGCAGCCGGCCTCCGTCAACGACCGCACCTAGGAAATTCAGCGGCGACCAAGGCGCTGCAACTCTCGAGTTCCTCAACAACATCCGCAGCTTGTGCGCCCGAAGCCTGTCAGATCTTGCCGTTCCCGTGGGACGTTTCGGCTTAGAGGTTCTTCGCGTAGAACGGAGTCAGCTTGCCAACCACGGCGTCCACATATTTGGGCACCCAGTAGGTCTCAATGTGCGTGGCGCCGTCGATCTTGAACAATTCCCTGTTCTTCGCCCCCGTTGCCTTCGCAAACGCATCTTCGGTCATGTAGAGGCTGTCAGCCTTGCTGCCGGCAATCATCAGCAGCGGCTGCTCGATCAGCTCGATCTGGTCGGTAGCGTCCCAACGCATCAATTCCAGCAGGCTGCTCGTCGTGTACTTGAAGGTAGAGCCGGGATGGGCGTGCGTCCTCCAATAGTATTCGTAGCCCTGCCGGTACATCTCAAAGGGCAGCGCAGCGATCTGCTCGTCGGTCATGTCAGCATCGCCCGAGTAGAGAATCTTTCCCCCAGCCATTTGCTGGGCGCGAGCATCGGAAGCTTGCTTCAGACGTTGCTGGATCGTGGCAAGTTGCGAATCGGAGAAGCCATTGCGACGAACGCGGCCCGAATTGAACATGCTGAGCGTCGCAACCGCCTTGAAGCGCTTGTCGGTCTTTGCCGCGGACATCGAATAGCCGCCACCGCCGCAGATGCCTAGCAAGCCGAGACGTTCGGCGTCGACGCCCGGATAGCCGGTGATGAAGTCCGCCATGCCGTGGATGTCTTCGATGCGGTTTGCGGGCGTGTCCACCGAGCGGGGCTGCCCTCCGCTTCCACCTTGGTATGCGGCATCAGCGGCAATGGTGATGTAGCCGAGCTCCGCCAGCCGTTGCGCGTACAGGCCAGCCGTCTGCTCCTTCACACCGCCGTTCGGGTGCGCAACGACGACCGCAGCGAATTTCTTCTTCGGATCGAAGTTCGCAGGGGTGTAGACGTTGGCGACAATGTCCAAGCCGTTGAGCTTGTATTTCACGGGGTGGATGTTGACCTTGCCTGCTTCGTTGGCGGTGATCGCACCGCCATACACCAGCGTGAAGGGATTCTTCTTGTAGTCGGCCGCTTCTCCGGGGGTGGTCATGGTCATTGCAGGAACTCCAATGGTTGCGATTGAGAGAGCGAGTGCCGTGGTTCCGAGAAACTCTCGCCTCTTCTCGTTAACGACTTCTTGGTTCATTCAACCTCCAGTACTTCGTGCTGCCTGGCCGCACCACGCGGCCAGGCAGAAGGGGTCAATCCAGCTTCTTCTCGGCCAGAAACTTCGAGACCAGGTCGGCAATCTCGACGTTGTTCAGGTCGGACATCAGGAAGTGCGTGTTGCCGTGAATGCCAATCTCCGGCAGGTGTACCAAGCGAGCGTCACCGCCATGCTTGTTGATGGCCTCCACCCACAGTCGAGCCATGGCCAGCCGAACACGCCAGTTGTCCTGACCTCGCTCCGTGGTCGGCTCGACAGGGAAGTTGTCGCCGTAGTAGATGACGATGGGAATGCGGGTGAGCCTCTGGAACTCCGCCGGCGATACCGCCTCGGGCGCCAGCGTGCCGGCAGCACTGGGCATGGCAAGCGGCAGTTCTCCCTGCGGGAAGATGAAGCCGCTGCCAGGCTCGAACGCGACGATGCCTTTGACGTTGGGGCTCTTGATCGCCGTCAGCCAACCGGGACCGCCGCCCTGGGAGTGGGTGAACAGAATCGCCGGGCCAGTCTTGGCGAACAGCGCCGACATGGCGTCAGAAATCACTGCGGTGTCGTAGGGCCCGGTGTTGGGCGTGACCGAGCGAAAGAACTGGTCCAGCGTTTCCGGGCTGCGGTCAAACTGCACGTTGTCAAAATAGCTTGGCCACTTGCCGAGGCGAAACTGGTCGAAGAACAGCTGGTCGTTAGGTGCCGGCTCGACCGATGCCGCGACAGTGCTACTGCCGGCGCGCCCGCGGCGTGGCTGGTCGACCAGATAAACCGGGAAGCCACGGCGCAGGAACAAGGTCTGGAAGCCCTCTCGGCCGTCCGACGTCGTCTCCCAACTGCGCGCCGATTGGAAGGCGCCGTGCAGCATCACGATGGGCAGCGCTCTCGGGTTTTTCGGGAGCTGGTAGAAGGCGTAGAGATGATCGCCGTGGAAGCTCTGCCCCGCAGCCGTCGGCTTGTTGTTGTCGTAGTTGCCTGGGGTCTTCAGTATCGTGCCGCCGACCGCGAAGCTCCCCTGGGCTTGGATCATCAAAGGACCTGAGACGTCATTGCGATGCGTTGCGCAGCCGGTCAGCAGGCTCGTCGTTGCGATGGCTGCGGTCAACACGGTTCGAGTGATGTTCATGCTCAACCTTTCGGTGCAGCGGCAAGTGCCTTCGTGAGTGCTTCATGCGCCCGACTGGCGACTTCGGGGTCGACCCCGTCGGCCAGTGCTTGTGTCAGCTGCCGTAACTGCGCGGCGCTCAAGCCAACGCGCAGGCTGGCCTGCATGTGGGAGCGCAACTGCGCCTCCGCGCCCGGGGTTGCGGCGAGCGCGCCGACGGTGGCCAGTTCGCGGCTCTGCCAGTCGAGGTTGTCCCGCTCGAAGATATCGCCGAACAAATGAGCCTGTAGGAACTGGTTGATGATGGGCGCGAAGTCGAACACGGCGCCTTGAACCGGCCCGCCGGAAATCGCGGTCTGGTTCGCCCTTCCTGCCACGACCAATTCATCGCCCGTGGCAACCGTCCGGCTGGGATCGCGGCCCTGCGCGTCCTGGATGCCGCGCTGCCTGCGTGCCTCCACAACTTTCAGCAGCTCACCAAGTGCGTTGAGGCTTTTCGGGAAACCGGCGTAGGCATAGAGCTGCACCAGAACTTCCTTGGCCTCGCTGATGGTCAATCCGGCATCCAAGCCTTGGTTCAACGCGGCGTTGAGCTTGGGCATGTCGCTGGTCGCCATGGACGCAGCAATCAGCGCAATGGCCCGCTGCTTGGCAGACAGCGTATCGAATCTGGGATTCGCACGTGCTGCCATCTGCGGCTTGTCGCTAGTGTGGACACCGAAACCGGCGCTGGCCAAGGCGGCCTGGTAGTCCTGATCGGTGACCTTGTCTTGCCAGGTCACCGAGATGCCTTCGTCCCGTTCCGCGATGGCGACATGTGTCATTGAGCCGTCGGGACCCGCGCCATGCCAGTGGCGCACATTGGCGGGAATCGTGACAACGTCGCCGGGACGGATGGCCCGAGCAGGTTGCCCTTGCTGCTGCACCAAGCCCAGCCCGGCCGTGACGATCAGCGTCTGGCCCAGCGGATGGGTATGCCACGCCGTACGAGCGCCGGCCTCGAAGCGCACTGTCGCGCCACCGGCTCTTCCAGGCGGCACGGCCTGGAACGGCGAGCTGATGCGTGCGATGCCAGTGAAGTTCTCTTTTGCGCCGGTTGCGACCGGCGCTGACGCGCCTGTGGGCACTTCCACTGCTGGCGGTGCGGCAACGACATGACTGGGAGACTGCGCTCCGGCGGCGGCTGCCGCGCCGCTGATGGCCATACAAAGCAGTGACTTCACGAGAGCGCCTCCTGTGGCTGTGATTGAGCGGCGCGGCTTGGCAAGACGATGAAGGCCCAGGACACGAGCAGCGCCAAGCCGAGCAACAAGGCGCCTACGTCCATGACCGCCGAAATCCGGTGAGCAAGCGCTGCACTGTCTTGTGCGGTGGGGGGCGCCACACTGGCAAAGACGAGTACCAGCAAGCCGAGCCCCAGGGCCCCACCCAGTTGATGTGCAACGTTGACCATGCCTGATGCCGCACCGGCGTCTTCGCGGGCGACCCCCGCCACACCTGCAGCGGTCAGCGGTGCCAGCAGAAGGCCCTGGCCCAGGCCGATGAGAAGCATAGGGGGAGCGACGTGCGCCCAGTAGCTCGCGTCGGCATCGGCCAGACCCAGCCAGAGCAGGCCAAGGCCACCGAGCAGCAGGCCCGCCAGAAGCAGCCGACCGTTGCCGAAGCGGCGAGCCAGCCTGGGCACGGCCATCGCAGAAGCGAAGTTGGGCAGCGTGACTGGCAGGAACGCTAGGCCTGCCTGTAGCGGCCGCAGGTGCAGCACGCCCTGCAGGAACTGCGTCGAGAAGAACCAGAAGCCCACGGCACCGCCAAGGAAGAGCATGCGGGCTAGATACGCTCCCGCACGCTCTCGGCTGGCCAGCAAGCGCAAGGGCAGGATCGGCTGGCGAACGCGACGCTCGATCAACACGAATGCTGCAATCATCAAGACCCCGCCAATCAGGGCGGCCTGCGCCAGGGCGTCCGCCCAGCCGGCATCGGCCGCACGCACCAGGCCGTAGACCAGCGCCGTCATTCCCAGGGTAGAACTGACCGCTCCGCCCAGGTCGAAATGGCCTGGGTGCTTCGGTGTCTCCGAGATGTGCCGTCTGGCCGCGATGATCAGCAGCAGACCAATGGGCAGGTTGATGAAGAAGCCGGCACGCCAGGACACCAAGTCGGCGAACAGTCCGCCCAACACCAGTCCCAGCGTGGCACCTATACCGGCCGCTGCTGCGTACATGGACAGTGCGCGGGTGCGCGCAGGGCCTTCGGCGAAGTGAGTCGACAACAGGGCCAATGTGGATGGCGCAAGAACAGCGGCACCGGCACCCTGGATGGCGCGGGCTGTGAGCAGCCAGCTCGCAGATGGAGCAACACCAATCGCCACCGATGCCAACGTGAACAGGAAGAGCCCCACGATGAACATGCGCCGGCGGCCCAGGATGTCGCCCGCGCGAGCCCCCAACAGCAGCAGACCTCCGAAGGCCAAGGTATAGGCATTGGTCACCCACGAAAGCTGGGCGGCGCTGAAGCCCAGGCTGGCCTGGATGCGAGGCAGGCCGGTGATGACGATGGAGATGTCCACCACGATCATCAGGTAGCTGGCCACGATGATGGCCAGCACGATGCCGGCGTTGCGGGACTGCAGATGGGGCTCGGAGGCGTTCATGGTCTTCGCTCAGATGTCCAGCTTGCGTTCGGACATCCACTTGACGATGGCCGGATCGCGGTGTGAGAAGAAGCTGCTCGTGTTGGTGTCGAGCGCCGCGATGCGAGCCATGTCAGCGTCGTCGAGCTCGAAGTCGAAGACTGCGATGTTCTCGGCCATGCGCTCCTTGCGGACCGACTTTGCAAGGGCAACGATCCCTCTCTGCACCAGCCAGCGCAGCACGACCTGCCCGACAGACTTGCCGTACCGCTCGGCGATGGCCAGCAACGCCTCGTTCTGGAAGAGGCCGTTGCGCCCTTCTGCAAACGGAGCCCAGGCCTCGGCCCGCACGCCGATGTCGTTCATGAAGGGGATGCTCTCCAGTTGCTGCTGGAAGGGGTTCACTTCGACCTGGTTGACTGCCGGTGCAATCTCGTTGAACGCCTTGATGTCCATCAAGCGGTCTGGGTGGAAGTTGCTGACGCCGATGGCGCGGAGCTTGCCGGCACGGTAGGCGTCCTCCATCGCGCGCCAGGAGCCGTGGACGTCTCCGAAGGGCTGGTGGATCAGGTAGAGGTCCAGGTAGTCAAGCTGTAGCCGGCGCAGGGACTTCTCAATGGCCTGCTGCGTGCGCTCGTAGCCAGTCTCCTGGACCCAGAGCTTGCTGGTGACGAAGAGCTGGTCACGCGCGATGCCGCTGGACCGCAGGCCTTTGCCCACCGCCTCTTCGTTCATGTAAGAAGCGGCGGTATCGATCAGCCGGTAGCCGGTTTCGATGGCGTCGGCGACGCTGCGCTGGCACTCATTGGCGTCTGCGATCTGGAAGACGCCATAGCCAACGATGGGCATGTGAAGACCGTTGTTCAGGACGACGTGTTGCATGGGCTGCTCCTTGCGGAAGTTCGTTGGTTTGAACTTTAGGCAGGCCATTGGCATCTGAATAGTGACATTCTGGTTGATTTATTGGCATCCAATTGATGACAATAGGGCCAGTAAGGAGGCTCTCCATGGCGATCAATGAACTTCGATCCATCACGACCTTCATCAAGGCAGCCGAGCTGGGCAGCCTGCGCAAGGCGGCGCAGGAACTGGGCATCAGCCCTCAGGCGGCGAGCAAGGCGCTAGCCCAGTTAGAGGCGCATCTGGATGCGCGCCTGTTCCATCGCACGACGCGCGTGATGTCGCTGACCGATGCGGGACAACGGCTGTTCGAGGACGTGCAGCCGTCCGTGCTGGGGATGCAGCGAGCGCTGCAGACGGCGAGGTCAGGAAGGGACGAGTTTGCCGGCCCCCTTCGTATCACGGGGCCACGCACGACGTTCCAGCCCATTCTTTGGCGTCTGGTTGAGGAGTTCTGCGACATGCATCCGGGAATACAGCCTGACGTGCTGCTGGATGACCGCGTTGGCAACTGGGTGGAGGACCGCGTGGACGTTGGATTTCGCCTTGGTCCGTCCCCACACGAAGGCGTCATTGCGCGGCGACTGTTTCCCGTGCAGTTGCCAATTTGCGGCGCACCCTCGTACTTCCAGCAAAACGGTGTGCCAGGCTCGCTCGCGGACCTTGCCTCGCATCGCTGTAGCGCCTATCGGCATCCGAGCACGGGGAAGGTTCTTCCATGGCACGTGAAGCTTGGCGACCAGGAGGTCGACCAGCCCGTCGTGCCGGCTATCTGCTGCAACGACGAGTTGTTCGAACTGCAAGCCGTCTTGGCAGGCAAGGTGCTAGGCCAGCTCGCGGGTGTGACTGCGGCGCCTTACATTCGGTCGGGTCAGTTGGTCCCCATCCTGGTGGACCACATGCCTAATTACGCCAGCTACTTCGTCTATTTCGGTAGCCGGTCTTCGCAGCCGGCGCGCGCGCGCGCGTTCATTGACTTGGCGGTTCAGCGGCTCGGCGATAGCTCAGAGTATGTGCTCACCGAAAGGGACCTGCAGGTCGGCCGGCGGCGGGGCTCAGTGACAAACCGAATGCAATCCGCAGTCGGGCCCAAGCACAGCTAGGTCATGCGGCGCTCGGTATTCCGACAAACAACAGGAGGATCTCGGTAGACCCTCTACGGGGCTGGCCCCTACTGTGGTGACGCAGATCGCCCTCGACGGCGATCTTGCTACTACATAGGAGCGCGGCTCAGTTGCAGCGGGAATCCCGCCCAACCGGCAAGTTGGGCACTGGACAGAAGTATTTGCGATGAGGCCCGGTCAATTGGAGCCTTTTCGTTTTCCATCGATGGATCGCGCTTACCTTTACCAAGCGGGCATGCCCACCAGTACGGCGCTGTGCTGCCATAGCCGTTTGGCTACAGTGTCCTCATGAGCGAGTGGATTAGGCGAGCGCATCGGCCAGCTCGAGATGCGCGTTCAAGCCGCGTCCCGGCAGGCCATTGCACAGTGCTTTGCTGCTGGCCAATGACGCTGGTGCGGCCTGCGCCAGCCATGGGTGCATTCGCCTCCGTAACAATCGGCAGCAGTGCCATCGCCAAGCGGTGCAGCGCCGGATGCAGAGGGGAGAATGTCGTCGACGAGGGGCCGCCCGAGGGCGGCGCCGGCGTCATTCGTCCATCAACCGAACCCTGACCTTCTTGCCCTTCACCTTGCCTGCGTTGAGCTTGCGCAGCGCGTCGCGCGCGATGCCGCGCTCGACCGCGACGTAGGTCGAGAATTCGGTCGCGTTGATCTTGCCGATCTGGTCGCCGCGAAAGCCCGCGTCGCCGGTCAGCGCGCCGAGCACATCGCCGGGGCGGATCTTGTCCTTGCGTCCGCCGAGAATCTGTAGCGTCTCCATCGGCGGTAGCAGCGGTGCGTCGCTGCTGGCGTCGAGCTCGGCGAGCCGATGCCATTCGACCTCGCGCCCGAGCGCCTGCTCGATGCCGCCGACACGCCCCATCTCGTCCATGCTCGCGAGGCTCAGCGCCCAGCCGTCCTGATCGGCACGGCCCGTGCGGCCGATCCGATGCACGTGCACTTCGGGATCGGGCGTCACATCAACGTTGATCACTGCTTCGAGCTGCGCGATGTCGAGCCCGCGCGCGGCAACGTCGGTTGCGACGAGCACCGAGCAGCTCCGGTTCGCAAACTGGATCAATACCTGATCGCGCTCGCGCTGCTCGAGCTCGCCATGCAGCGCGAGCGCATGGAAGCCTTGCGCACGCAGCACGTCGAGCAGGTTGCGGCATTGCTGCTTCGTGTTGCAGAACGCGAGCGTGCTGACCGGCCGATAGTGCTTCAGCAGCCGCCCGACCGCATGCAGTCGCTCTTCATCGGTCACCTCGTAGAAGCGCTGGCGAATCTTGCTGTCGTCGTGGCGCTCTTCGAGTTTCACCTCCTTCGGATTCCGCAGGATCTGCCGGCTCAGCTTTGCGATCCCGTCTGGGTAGGTCGCCGAGAACAGCAGCGTCTGCCGTTCAGGCGGACACTGGCGCACGACCGTCGCGATGTCGTCGAAGAACCCCATGTCGAGCATCCGGTCCGCTTCGTCGAGCACGAGCGTCTTCAGCGCGCCGAGCGCGAGATTGCCGCGTTCGAGATGGTCCATGATGCGCCCCGGCGTGCCCACGACGACATGCGCGCCGTGCTCGAGGCTCGCCGCCTGCGGACGCATTGGCGTGCCGCCGCAGAGCGTCAGCACTTTCACGTTTTCCTCGGCGCGCGCGAGGCGGCGGATTTCCTGCGCGACCTGATCGGCAAGCTCGCGCGTCGGGCAGAGCACCATCGCCTGCACGTCGAAGCGGCGCGCGTCGAGCCGCGCGAGCAGCGCGAGCGAGAACGCTGCGGTTTTGCCGCTGCCGGTCTTCGCCTGCGCGATCAGGTCGTGACCCGCGAGCGCGATCGGCAGGCTCGCGGCTTGGATCGGCGTCATGTCGGTGTAACCAAGCTGCGCGAGATTCGCGAGTACGGCGGGGGCGAGCGCAAGGGTACTGAAGGGTGGGGCAGTCGGTTCGATGGTCATGTCGTTGTGTTGGGTCACTGGAGCGGCCTGCCTTCGAGTTGCTCGTAGACGACTGTGCCGTCGTCGGCTTCGAAGCGCTCGACATAGTTGCGCGCGCCGCACAGCGCACAGCGGAACAGCAGCCCCTGGCCTTCGTCCTTAATGACGACGTCGGGCAGCGCCCAATGCGTGCCGCAGCTCTGGTTTTTACAAGTGAACACGGTTTCTCTAGATGGATTCGGTTGCGTAACCTTGGTGACGAGGAAGGTGGATCGAGGATGCACCCGCGATCGCGCCCGGCAATGTTAAATAATTCCCGCCCAAACCGGGGCAGGGGAACGCTAGTCTGGTTTTACCTAACTTTTCCCGGTCGATGTTATCAATTCGGCGGCGCGATTCGTAGTGGAGCCGCGAGCGCGAAATCCCTACCAGCCCGCAGGCCCGGGTGACACCCATGGCGCGTTCGGTCATCAATGTCCGGATCGCTTCGCGCTTGGCCTGCGGACTTGCTACTTTCCGACAGCAGGTCCTTCAGCGCTGCGTTGTCGAGCACCGATTCCGTCAGCAGGCGCTTGAGCTTGTTGTTCTCATGCTCCAGCGCCTTCAGGCGCTGCGCTTCGGAGACCGTCATCCCGCCGAACTTCGCCTTCCAGTTGTAGTAGATCGCTTCCGAGATGCCGTGGTTGCGGCACAGCTCCGCCAGCTTCAGGCCCGCCTCGGCTTCTTTGAGCACGCCAATAATCTGTTCTTCGGCGAATCGCTTCTTCATGACCGCTCCTCTTCGGAACGGACGCTGCATCGTCAGCGTACTAATCTCCGGGGGCAGGTTAGGCGACACCCGCCGAATTCGCCCATCAGGCAACGAAAAACGCCTCGACGGACGACTCAACGACGCCGGAAATCTCCACTTCTGGACGGTACCAATTCCGGTGTAGGTCAGCAATCTATCGCGGAGTTCCCGGTACCAGACGGTCACAGATTGATCATGACCTTGATGGCTTGGCGTTCGTCCATAGCCCGGTAGCCATCTGGGACTTCGTCCAAGCCGATAACGCGGTCGAACACACGGCCAGGTTGAATCTTGCCGTCCAGTACGTCGGGCAACAGATCGTCAATGTAGGCGCGCACCGGCGCCGGTCCTCCACCGACAATGACATTCTTGAAGAATGTTGTGTCAGCCGGTATCGCGTTGTAATGCGGCACGCCGACACGGCCCACCGCGCCGCCAGGGCGTGCGATATTTGCAGTCGTTTGCATGGACTGATCGGTACCGACACATTCGAGCACCGAATGCACACCATGGCCGCCCGTCAGCGCGCGCACCCGCTCGATCGCTTCTTCGCCGCGCTCGCTCACGATATCGGTTGCGCCAAAGGCTTGCGCCAGCGCAATGCGGTCCGGATGCCGACCCATGAGGATGATGCGCTCTGCGCCCAACCGCTTCGCGGCGATGACGCCGCACAGGCCCACTGCGCCGTCGCCGATCACAGCCGCCGACGTGCCGGGGCGCACCCTTGCAACGCGGGCAGCATGGTGGCCCGTTCCCATCACGTCAGACAGCGTAAGCAACGAGGCCATCAACGCGCTGTCGACGCCGCCGGGCAACGCGTACAGCGTGCCATCCGCTTGCGGTATCCGAAGGGCTTCTGCTTGGGCGCCGTTGAAACCGCCGTAGCCGAAGAATCCGCCGTGAACGCATGCGGTCTGCAGGCCCTCATGACAGAACTCGCATCGACCGTCGGAATAGGCGAACGGCATGATGACGACGTCGCCGACCTTGATCTTGTTGACGCCACTGCCGATGGCCTCGACCACGCCGATAGCCTCGTGGCCCATGCTCTGGCCGGTCTCGCTGGGTTCCATGGCTCGATAGGGCCACAGATCGCTGCCGCAGATACAAGCTTGGGTGACGCGGACGATGGCATCGGTAGGCTCCACGATGGTCGCGTCCGAGACATTCTCGACACGAACGTCGTGGGCACTGTACATAACAGTTGCACGCATGGATGGATCTCCAGTTTGAGAGGGAATGCCATGTCGATGCGCAGATGACGGCACGCGCAGGTGGATAGCCAACCGCTCGACACGGAACAAACTAAGCCACCATTCTCGTGCCGAGGGTGTCCAGTCGATAGAACGATTCGGGGATCTTCTTGCCTGATCCTCCATTGCCCCGGACTACCATGGTCAACCAAGGCACGCCATGAATTACCATCGCACCAGATAGGTTTGGAGGTTCAGATGGACTCCTCGGGCAGCACACAGCAACACGGCAGCACGCACGTCGCGGCATTGCATGAAGCACTGGCACAGTCCATCGGGCGATGGACCGAGGGGCTGGAAGACTGTTCAACATCGATCCCCAACCTGGGGCTTTTCCGGCGGGACACTGCCGTGGAGCCGTGCGTATGCCTGGTGGAGCCCAGTGTTGTTCTGGTTGCTCAGGGCGCCAAGCAACTACAGGTGGGTGATGAGGCATACACCTATGACATTGAGCGTTTTCTGGTCACATCGCTGGATATGCCCGCCGTTTCGCGCGTATTGGATGCCAGCCCGGAGAGGCCATGCCTGGGGCTGGTGTTCAAGCTCGACTTGCGGATCACCGCGGAGCTGATCGCACAGAGCGGCCTGCCGCCACCGACCGAGCCCGCTGCAGAACGAGGCATGGCGCTGGGTACCCTCACGCCGCTCCTGCTGGAGCCGCTGAAGCGATTGGTTGATTTGCTGGACGAGCCGGAGGCCGTTCCGGTACTTGCGCCGCTCATCCAACGTGAAATTCATTTCCGCCTGCTGATGAGTGACCAGGCGACACGCCTGTGGCAGATCGCGTCGGCAGGCAGCCAGGGACACCGGATTGCCAGGGCAATAGACTGGCTGAAGGTGAATTTCGCCCTGCCGCTTCGAATCGACGAACTTGCAGCACGGGTACAAATGAGTACCTCTAGCCTCCATCACCATTTCCGTCAGCTCACCACCATGAGCCCGCTGCAGTATCAGAAATGGCTGCGGCTAAACGAGGCACGGCGCTTGATGCTCAATGAGCATCTGGATGCGGCAACGGCCGCCTTCCGCGTCGGCTACGAAAGTCCTTCGCAGTTCAGTCGCGAATACAGTCGCCTGTTTGGTCAGCCGCCCAAGCGTGATATTGAGGGACTGCTTCGCAAGGCCGAGGACGCGAGCTATTCGCAAGCGGTGGCCAACGCCTAAGCCCCGATGCTGTTGGAGAATCGGGCAAGAAAGCTGGGGGATCGAGCTATCGAGTTTGCCAGGTGGATCCGCAGAATGCGTGACGGCATTCCTCTGCCCGGAGAAACGAATGATCACGCTCGACATCAATGGCAAGCCGACGCACGTCGATGCCGCTCCTGACACACCAATCCTCTGGGCGTTGCGCGACACGCTTCAACTGACCGGCACCAAATATGGCTGCGGCATGGGGTTGTGCGGTGCGTGCACGGTGCACCTGGATGGCCAGCCGATCCGTTCCTGCAGCACGCCGCTGTCCGCCGCCGCCGGCAAGCAGATCACCACCATTGAAGGCGTGGATCGTGCCCGCGTGGGCAAGGCGGTGCAGGAAGCCTGGCGGCACCTCGACGTCGTGCAATGCGGTTACTGCCAATCCGGCCAGATCATGAGCGCCGTGGCGCTGCTAGAGAGCAACCACCAACCCACCGACGCCGATATTGATGCCGCCATGGCGGGCAACATCTGCCGCTGCGCCACTTACGTTCGTATCCGCGCCGCCATTCACGATGCGGCGAAGCGCCTGGCCTAACTGGAGCGCAGCCATGACGAACAAGACCGCTCATATCGAGAACGCAAGTCGGCGCAACTTCCTGAACGGCGCGATGGGATTGACCCTGGCTATTTACCTGCCAGGCGTAGCAGCGGCGACCGGAGCCGGCAAGGCACGAAGTGCGACGGCTCCCGCGCTGGCGTCCTTTGAGCCGAATGCCTTTGTGCGCGTCGCTGCCGACAGCACCGTGACGGTCATCTCGAAACACATCGAGATGGGGCAAGGCACGTATACCGGGCTTGCCACGATCGTCGCCGAGGAGCTCGATGCTGCCTGGTCCCAGGTGCGGGTAGAGGGTGCCCCGGCCGATGCGAAACGGTACAACAACCTGAAGTTCGGCCCGTTCCAGGGAACGGGGGGCAGCACCGCCATTGCCAACTCTTGGGAGCAGTTGCGCCAAGCAGGGGCTACCGCGCGAGCCATGCTGGTTGGCGCCGCGGCCAAGCAGTGGCAAGTTCCCGCAAACGAGATCCGTGTCGAAGATGGGGTGGTGCTGCACTCGCGCAGTGGGCGTAAAGCCAACTTCGGTCAGCTTGCGCGGGCAGCCGCGCAACAGCCCGTGCCGACCGACGTCAAGCTGAAAGACCCGAAGGACTTCAAACTCATCGGCAAGCGCGCACCGCGCAAAGACAGTGCAGACAAGACCAACGGCAAGGCACGCTTCACGCAGGACGTGCATCTGCCCGGCATGCTGACGGCCATGGTTGCGCACCCGCCGCGCTTTGGCGCCAAAGTGAAATCGTTTAACGCGACCCCCGCCAAGGCGGTACAAGGTGTGGTGGACGTGGTGCGGATCCCGACCGGCGTGGCCGTGCTAGCCAAGGATACCTGGAGCGCCCGTAAGGGTCGCGATGCTTTACAGGTGGAGTGGGACGAATCCGCTGCATTCAAGCTGAGCAGCGACGAGATTTTTGCCCGTTACCACGAATTGGCTAAAACGCCGGGCAGCGTGGCCCGCAAGGAGGGCGACGTCGATGCCGCGTTTACTCAACCCGCACGCGTGCTGCGTGCCGCGTACGATTTTCCCTTTCTGGCACATGCGGCCATGGAGCCATTGAACTGCGTCGTGCAACTCAGCCCGAATGCGTGCGAGATCTGGAACGGCGAGCAATTCCAGTCGATTGACCAGACTGCCGTGGCTGCGTTGCTCGGTCTGAAGCCGGAGCAGGTCACGCTCCACATGCTCTACGCCGGCGGCAGCTTCGGCCGGCGCGCCAGCAAGGACGCAGACTACGTGCTCGAAGCCGTGAATGTCGCCAAGGCGAGCAGCAGCCGCGCACCGGTCAAGCTGGTCTGGACACGCGAAGATGACATGCGGGGCGGCTATTACCGTCCGGCGTTTCATCACGCACTGGAAGCGGCGTTGGATACGCAAGGGCGTCCGATTGGTTGGCGCCATCGGCTGGTGGGGCAATCCATCGTGGCCGATACGGTGTTCGGCGGCATGATCAAGGACGGTGTCGACCCGACGTCGGTGGAGGGCGCGGCCAACTTGCCGTATGCCATTCCGGCCCTGCACGTCGATTTGCGCACGCCGCACGATATTCCGGTGCCCTCGCACTGGTGGCGCTCGGTGGGCTCGACCCACACGGCGTATTCCACCGAAACCTTCATCGATGAGCTGGCCATCGCAGCGGGGCAAGACCCTGTCGCCTTCAGGCTCGCGTTGCTGCAAAAGCATCCTCGGCATGCCGGGGCATTGAAGCTCGCTGCGGACAAGGCCGGCTGGGGCCAGCCGCTGGTACCTGCCGCAGATGGCGCCAAGCGGGCGCGCGGTGTGGCCGTGCACGAGTCGTTCGGGACGGTTGTGGCAGAAGTCGCTGAGGTGACGATCAAGCCCGATGGCAGCTTCAGCGTCGATCGAGTGGTCTGTGCGGTCGATTGCGGTGTCGTGGTGAATCCGGATGTGGTGCGTGCGCAGGTGGAGGGCGGCGTCGGTTATGCGCTTTCTGCTGCGCTACACGGTGCGATCACGTTCAAGGACGGTGCGGTGGAGCAATCCAATTTCCATGACTACGCGCCGATCCGCATCAATGAGATGCCGAAGGTCGAGGTGCACATCGTGCCTTCCGCCGAACACCCGACCGGCATTGGCGAGCCGGGGGTGCCGCCGCTGGCGCCAGCAGTGGCTAACGCCATTGCCGCCGCTACGGGCAAGCGGGTGCGCAGTCTGCCGATCCGCCCCGAAGCGTTGACCGCTTGATGCAAGGCGTTGATCTACAGGTACTGGCCGCCGCACGGCAATGGGCGGCCGAGGGGCGGCGCTTTGCGCTTGTGACGGTGGCACGGACCTGGGGGTCGGCGCCGCGCCCGCCCGGCTCATGGCTAGCCCTGCGCGAAGACGGCTTAGTGCAAGGCTCGGTGTCCGGCGGCTGCGTTGAAGACGATCTGATCGCCCGCATGCGGGACGGGTGTCTCTGCGGCAGCCTGCCGTTTGTCTGCAGGTATGGCGTGACCAAGGACGAAGCAACGCGCTTCGGCCTGCCCTGTGGCGGCACGCTGGAACTCGTGGTGGAGCCCGCGCCGGATGTGGCATTGCTGAAAGCGCTGGCAGAGCGATTGGCCAGGCGAGAGCTGGTTCTGCGTCACGTGGATGTGGCTCGCGGAACCACCTCCATCACAAGCGCGCAGCGCGACAGTGCGCTGACCTGGGACGGTACGCGCCTGACCATGGTGTACGGCCCGCAATGGCGTCTGCTCATCGTCGGTGCTGGGCAGGTGTCGCGCTATCTCGCGCAAATGGCGCAGGCACTGGACTACGACGTTACCGTCTGCGATCCGCGTGAGGAATATGGGCCAACGTGGGATGTGCCTGGCGCGCGTCTGGCGACCACCATGCCGGACGACACGCTGCTCGCCATGGCGCCGGACGCCCGCTGCGCGGTGGTGGCGCTCACGCACGATCCGAAGCTCGATGACATGGTGCTGCTGGAAGCGCTCAGGTCCCCGGCGTTCTACGTGGGTGCCCTGGGTTCCCATTTGAACAGCATGCGCCGACGAGAACGACTTGCGCAGTACTTCGACTTCACGGAAGAGGCGTTGGCGCGCCTGCACGGCCCGGTCGGTTTGCCCATCGGCAGCCACACACCGCCCGAGATTGCCGTTGCCATTCTCGCCGAGATGACGGCCGTGAAAAACGGCGCGGCGTTGCCGGTGACACGAACGACAGCAGCGACACAGACAGATCACGCCTCTGCATGTGACGTGCCTTGACCCACGTTAGCCCCAGGGAGAATAAGCCATGTACAAAACATGTTTGTCGTTGATTCTGGCCTGGATGGGCGCAAGCGCTCAGGCCAGCGACGCGCTGGCATCGCGGTACGCATGTGTTGCCTGCCACCAACCGGCCGTGAAAACCGTCGGCCCGTCGTGGAGCGACATCGCCGCCAAATACGCAGACGGCAGCAAGAGCGCCGAGCAACTGGCCGCTTCCATCAAGCGCGGAGGTTCTGGCAATTGGGGGCCGGTACCCATGCCTGCGCAGCCTGCGCTTTCCGATGCGGATGCCCTGGCGCTTGCCAAGTGGGTGCTTGGCAAGCATCAGCCGAAATCGTGAGCAAGTTGAATGCGACGGGCGGTCAGTCCTGATGTAGGGAACCGTCCATGCAATGGCTAACACCCCGCAAATTGGCCCTGACTCAGATGCGATACACCGCCATCGCGCTATCGGTCGTGCTTTCCCAGGCTCCGCTCTGTGTGGCGGGGGGCGTAACCCAGAAGGCCCGCGCAGCAGAACCCACTGCCGGCGCCGGTCAAGGAGCCATCCACTTGAAGGTTCGCCTGACCACGGTCGACGGCAAGATCATCACTGCGACGCTAAATGACAGCGCGACTGCACAGGACTTTGCCGCGCTGCTTCCGCTGACGTTGTCTCTCGATGACTACGCGGCGACTGAGAAGATTGCCTATTTGCCGAGGAGGCTATCCACGGCTGGCGTTCCTGATGGTTTCACGCCTTCGGTGGGCGACATCACCTATTACGCCCCTTGGGGCAATCTAGCGATCTTCCACAAGGATTTTCGCTACTCGGAGAAGCTCGTCAGCCTAGGCCAAATCGATTCAGGCATGGAGAGTCTGAGGCGGGGCGGGGTGCTTAAGGTGACGATAGAACGCATTGAGAAATAGGAGGCGTTTCGCCTCCAGCCCCCTGCTCGAACGTTGGCGTTCTGCTCCGTCCTGAGGGGGCGTAGATTCTCGCGACTCGGTTATCCGGCGGCGCTGTCGCTCCAATATCTGCTCACGGCGGAAGCCGCCTGGATCGCGTTGCCCCATCCGCCATAGAAGGCAACATGCGCCAGCAGCTCACCGATTGCTTCCTTGGTGACACCGCTTGCCAACGCGCGCTCCAGATAGGTCGGCAACACGTCCGCCTGCCCTTGCGCTGCCAGGGAAGCGATCGTGGCAAGTGCGCGGTCGCGCGTCGCCAGGCCCGGCCTCAGCCAGACCTCGTGATTGAGCAGCGCATCGGTGAAGTGCAGCAAGGCCTGTGAAGCAGGCGCGACGTTGGCCTCCAGGAACGCGGTCCGTTTTGCCGCGCCTGGCAGCGCCTCTTCTGCCGCAAGCAAAGCGGGAGAAACCTCGGGAAGCGCATCGACGGTGATGCCGCGTGCCTCGAAGATGCCCTTGAGCACGGCCACTGCGCCGAACGAGTACGCAAAGCTCGCATAGAACGCCAGGTGGGTCAGCAACTCGGAAAGCTCGCTCGGCTTTAGCCCGCTGTCGAGCGCCTTGTTGAGGTAGTGGTCATAGGCGTTGGACGCGTTTCGGGAAACCAGCACGGAAAGCGTGACGATCGCGCGGTCGCGCGGCTGGAGCCCTGGGCGGTGCCAGAGTTCTTCGACGATCCTGTGCCGGGTGTAAGGCACGAGAACCGGAGAAACCGCGCCGATCATCTGAAACAGCGGATCGGTGCTTGATGATGCGCTTGTGTTCATGTTGTCAGTGTTGTGGTGGACTCGCAAGGGCGTGTGCCCTTGCGGAGTCGATGGTGTCAGGGCTTGTCCGCCGCCAGTGATGACATATCAATGACGAAGCGATATTTCACGTCGCTCTTGAGCAGCCGTTCATACGCTGCGTTGATCTGCTGGATCGGGATGATCTCGACATCCGACACGACGTTGTGCGCCCCGCAGAAGTCGAGCATCGCCTGCGTTGCGGCAATGCCGCCGATGAACGATCCCGCGATGGCCTTGCGGCCGAACACGAGTGCTCTTGCAGAAACCGGCTCGTTCAGCGGTCCCATGTAGCCGACCAAGACCAAGGTACCGTTAAGCGCTAGGGTAGGCAGGTACGGATTGACGTCGTGCTCGTAGGGAACGGTGTCCACGATCAAGTCGAAGCGCCCGGCCACGGACGCCATCTGGCTAGCATCGGTCGACAGCACGACGTGATTGGCGCCGAGACGCCGTGCATCGAGCTCCTTATTGGGCGAACGGGTCAACAGGGTGACCTCTGCCCCGAGCGCTTTGGCCAGCTTCAGGGCCATGTGACCCAGGCCGCCCAAGCCCACAACGGCGACCTGGCTGCCCGGGCCGACTTTCCACTGATGCAGCGGCTCCCACGTCGTGATTCCGGCGCAGAGCAGAGGTGCGGCACCGGCCGGGTCAAGCCCATTGGGAATGCTCAAGACAAACTTGTCCGATACGACCAGCGTGTTCGAGTAGCCGCCGAAGGTTCTCGTGTGGTCATGCCGGTCCGTTCCGTTGTAGGTGAAGACCGGTCCCGCCTGGCAGTGCTGTTCATAGCCCGCGAGGCAAGGGTTGCAGTGCTGGCACGAATCGACCATGCATCCGACGCCAACCGTGTCCCCCACCTTAAAGCGGGTGACTTCGCTACCGACCCGCGTGACGCGTCCGATGATTTCGTGACCCGGCACGACAGGGTAGTTCGTATACCCGCCATGGTTCTTTGCGATGTGGAGGTCTGTGTGGCAGACGCCGCAGTAGAGCACGTCCAGAACGACATCGTCCGGACGTGGCTCCCGCCGCTCAAAGCGCAATGGTACGAGCGCATCGGTTGAAGACGCAGCAGCGTATCCCAGGGCCTGCATGGTTAGGCTCCCTCGGGGACAACCGCTGCGGCGCTGAATTGTCGGGTGATCTCGGCAACGCGCCGGCCGAGATGTCGCGCGGTGCTCAGATCGCTTGCAATGGGCGACAACTCCGGCGATTCGTCGTTCGATTGCGCCATGGCACCGAGCCAGCCGCCGACGCGATTCATATCGTTCGCGGTCTTTCCGGGGAAGAGATCGAGCCCGACCCAGATCATGCCGTGTTGGGCGGCGAAGAGCGCCATGGTCACCAGCGAATGCAGCTTGTCGCCATGCATGGCGCCAGAGTTGGTGAAGCCGGCCGCGATCTTGTTGCGCCACAGTTGCGGCATCCATGCCTTCCGGGTCGAATCCTCCATGAACTTCTTGAAACGCGCGGATACCGAGCCGTTGTAGGTCGGCGAGCCGAAGATGATGGCGTCGCTGCCGGCCAGGGCTTCCCAGTCGATTTCGTCGTTGGCCAGGGCGATCAGAACGGCTTCGGCGCCAGGCGTTTGGCGAACGCCTTCCGCAATCGCCTCGGCTTGCTTTTTGGTGTGGCCATAGCCGCTGTCATAGATGATGGAAACAGACATCAGATTTCTCCTTGATTGGATGCTGTTCCCAGAATGCGCTTCTGGATGTGTCATCAGAAGTAGGGGATTGGTTGTGTCGGCCTCAACTCAAGGTTGATGATGCTGATGTTCCGACGTTCTTGGAAAGAATGCCCAGCTCACGGGAGCGGGGCTTGAAAGCGGCGGGGATGCCGGCTACTTCCGTTGCGCGCAAGAACTGAGTTGGCTGCTGGTCGGGCATCACCGGAAGGTCTTCGGCCAACCGTCCCCGTTCGATTGAGACCGAAAGCCGCACGCCAAGCAGTCGGGCGGAGGATGCCCAGCGAGAGGATTGACCGGAAGTCAGGAATGGGTTGTTTTGGTCTAAACCTGAGGTTGATACTGAGCTGAGTGCTCGGCGTGCTACCTTGCTCGATGATCGGGAGACCGCATGGATTCATCGCACCGGGTACGCGCAATCCTTTCCTTCGTCCAAGCCGCGACTACGGGCAGCTTTGCAGCAGCCGGGCGCGTGCTCGGCATATCGTCTGCTGCGGTAAGCAAGAACGTCGCCGGTCTCGAAAAGGCGCTGAAGGTTCGTCTGATGAACCGGACGACGCGGACGCTCCAGCTCACTGAAGAGGGGGCCGTATTCCTTCGACAAGCGCGGCTGGCCCTCGAAGCGCTCGATGTCGCGGTCGACGCTGTCGCAGCGAAGCGTGACGAACCCACTGGGCGCGTTCGCATATCAACCAGTGCGGCTTTCGGGCAGCAGCAACTCATGCCCATGCTGCCCGGCCTCCTCGCGCGCTATCCCGGCTTATCCGTGCTGGTCGATTTCGATGATCGGATTGTCGATTTGGTTCGCGATGGCTACGACCTTGCGCTACGAGGGGGCCACATGCGGGATTCCGCCTTGGTATCCCGCCCGGTTTGCCGGCTCAATAAGATCCTCGTTGTATCCCCCGGCTATCTTGCCCATCACGCGGTGCCACGCATGATCGAGGATCTACAGCAACACAAACTGGTTGCCCGGCGCTTTCTTGGGGGCGCGGTGGATGCCTGGAGCTTCCAAGCGCAAGACGGCAGTATCACGACGCTTGATCCGTCGGATACAGCGGTCCTCACGCTGTCCGCGCCGGAAGCTGTTGTTGAAGCCGCAGTCGATGGCATCGGTATTGCGCAGGTGGGGGTGCATCTCGCTTGGGACCATTTGGTATCCGGCAAGTTGAAGGTAGTCCTTCGCCGTCAGCTTCACCCTGGGACATACGAGATGGCGATCCAGTATCCCCACCGTGCCCTGATTGCACCACGTGTTCGTGTGGTTGTGGACTACTTGCTGGAAGCGTTTGCTACGAACCGCGCTCTGCATGTGCCGCTGGACTCGCTAGACGAATTCTTGGCCTGAGGCTTGCTCGAACGGCCTCCAATATGGAGATCGCAGCGACGCTCCACATCAGCGTGGAAACAGTAAAGACGCACGTCCGGCAAATTCTCATGCGAATGGGTGCCCGCAACCGCACGGAAATCGCATCGATGTATCAGCTCGTCGTCCAGGCCGATGGGCCGAAAGGCTAAGAGCGACGTCCTTTTACGATCCCTCGATGTCAGTCCAGAAGGCGAGGAGATATGCCCGTCTCGCAGGGCCGGCGGTCCTTGTTGACTGTGGAGCTCGCGGCACCGCAACGCCGATGATTTCGGTACAAGGTCACTGCACCGCCGAGCGCAAATTCTCGAACGTCTTTTCAATCCGCTTGGTGAGCGACTCTTTCCCACCTTCATCAACCCATTCATCGATTGCGGCGCGAAACGCGCCGAGGCCCGCCATCGCCACCATTCGAAGGAGTCCGCGACGGCCGCGCTGCGGCCAAAGCCGGCACAGCGCCTCGAACGCGGCGTTCTCCAGGTTCATGAATTTGGCATGGTTGGCTGCGCGCAGCTGCTCGCTCGAGCGGAGAACCCTCGCGATGTCGATCGCCTTCTCTGCATCAAAGTGCGACGCCAGCTTCTGCAGCGCACCGCACAATGCTTCAAGGGGCGATTGGTCTGTCGCTGCTTGCAGCACCGCGTCGTACAGGGCGTCGACTAGCCCGCCTTGCCAGGCGAGCAGGATCTCGTCTTTCGATGTGAAGTAGTGGAAGAAGGTCCGCCTGGAAATGCCGGCGGCCGCGGCGACGTCATCAAGCGTTGTGGCTTCGTAACCCTTGGCGATAAAGAGATCGAGCCCCGTTTGCGCGATGCGTTGCAGCGTGTCGCGACGCTTCCTTTCGCGCAGTCCGTCCTGCGCACGATCCTCTGACTGACTGTTCATGTTCGGCATGCCCGCATCGTAGCAGCCCCATTGCACTGCTTGCAACATTGCACTCAGTGCATTATTGTGTGCGCTGAGTGCAAATTTTGGGGCGTGCATGAAACGGGTTCAGTTTGATCGTTACGGCAGTGCCGATGCCATGCGCGTCGGAAAGTACGAGGTACGGCAGCCCAAGCGGGGGCAGGTTCTGGTTCGTGTCAAAGCCGCCGCCATCAATCCTTTGGACTGGAAACAGCGTCAGGGGGCCATGCGGTTGTTCATGGACAAACGGTTCCCCAAAGGGATGGGTTCCGACTTCGCGGGGGTGGTCGAGGCAGTCGGCGAGGGTGTGGACACGTTCCACGTTGGCGACGAGGTGCTAGGCACCATGGACGTCAAGCGCCCCGACGCTTTCGCCGAAGCGCTGGTCACAGCCTCTACCAACCTCGTCAGGAAGCCGTCGCAGCTCTCTTTTGAAGAGGCAGCTTGCCTGCCGATCCCGTGCGCGACAGCGTGGGCTGCCGTGTTGCTCAAGGGGCAGGTGTCTAGCCGCAAGCGTGTGTTGATCAATGGATGTACTGGCGCGGTTGGCGCAATGGCGGCACAGCTTGCTATGGCGAACGGCGCGCAGGTAGCGGGCACGTGTAGCCGCACGTCGATGGAGCGCGCAAGAAAGGCCGGTTTGGATCGCATTTTTGATTATGCCGATCCAGATTCCTGGTCCGCGGAGGGACCATTTGATGTGATCTTCGACACCGCTGGCACGCTACCAGTCGGCCACGGGCTATCGATGCTCAAGCCGAGGGGCGTCTTCGTCGACATCAATCCGACACCGCGCCGCCTGCTGCGAGGCATGTTGACTCGTCGCTACAAACTCGTGTTTGCCACGATGGCTTTGCGGCATCTCGCCGAGATCGCGCAACTGGCGGCGCAAGGCACCCTGAAGCCGACTATCGGCCTGGAAAAGCCATTCTCCGACGCCGTGGAAACAATCACGGCGGTCGAGCATGGTTTGCGTACTCCGGGCCGGGTGGTCCTTACTTTCTAATTCGCGCCCGCCCGGGCTCAAGTCAGGCTTCGTGTGGGCAGCACATCCCTTTAGCAAATGGCCGTCGGTCTACCACCGACTTCACGGGTTCAGTCGCCTCTGTGAGCACGGCCCGATTTTCAATGAGGTTTCGAACATGAGCAACCAAACTGAAGACGTGCTGGCCAGTATGTCTTCGATTTCCTGAGTGCGACCGCAAAGGCGAAAGGCTCTAACGACTGCCGCGTGCAGAAGGGGTGTTTGAACTCGGTTCAGCAATCGCTGAATGCCCGCTGGCGACGGATCATTCATCAGACTCGTGTGGAGCCATCGGGCTGCGTCTGATGGCGACGGCAAGTTGCCCCGTGCGAGCAGGTCGCTCCACTGTTGCCCCAGGACCGAAGTAATCAACGCAATAAAATTTGTTTCGCCGTCGGGCAAGCGCAAGCGCGGCACGTCCGCCGTCTAGCAGCAAGACGGGCAAGAGCAGGCGTTGCACGTCCTCTGGTTGCGACTTTGCGAAACCAACAATCTCGGCCAACGACGATCGGCGCCCATAGCGGGCGGCAATTAAGAGCCATGTCAGGCCCTCTCGACGCTCCATGGCGTTTGCCGCTAGGGAGACCGTGAATACGAGCAGGTCATAGAAACGGGAAGGATTGAGTGTGAGGATCGCTTCGACCACAGGTCGCGCCCAATCATGGTCTCCGAAATAGCGGGAACGCTGCTGCGCCAGCATGTCGATGAGAAGAACATCCACGTCTCTTTGAGCGCGTTCCGATAGGATGGAGCGAAGGAGATAAAAATCGGCTATCCCAGCCCGAATGGTTCGATACGCTCGAAACGTCCCGCCGTCCCTCAGCCTTTCAGCCCGTCAGCTAAACTTGCGCGCCGCATCGCGCGCCAGGCCAGAACCGATCCCGCCGAACAGGTCGCCCTCGACGCGCCGCGCCGACGGCAGCACTTGCGCCAGTTGCTCGCGCAGCAACGGCACCCCGCTGGAGCCGCCGGCGAAGAGAATGGTATCGACCGTTTCCGCTGCGACGCCCGCCGTCTTCAGCATCGCCTGCACCGTCGAGACCGTCTTGCCGACCAGCTTCCCAATCGACTGGTCGAAATCCTCGCGCGTGACGGGCTGCTTCAACTCGGGCGCGATGCGCTGCAGGTCGATCTCCGCCACCGGGACGTCCGACAGCGCGATCTTCGCGTCTTCCACCTGGATGGCCAGCCAGTGGCCGGCGCGCTCGCGGATCAGGCGGATTAGGCGGTCGAGTTTTTCGGTGTCGGCGACATCTCGGTAATTGTCCATCACCACCGCCCACGCCTTGCGCGTGTACACGTGGTTGATGGTGTGCCAGCTCGCCAGGTCGAAATACTGGCCGGACGGCATCGCCTTGCCGTTGCGCAGCGTGCTGTTCAGGCCCAGTAGCGGCATCACGTTGGCTAGGCTCAAGGCGCGGTCGAAGTCGGTGCCACCGATGTGAACGCCGCCGTTGGCGAGGATGTCCTCGCGGCGGTCAGGGCGTTTCGCGCGGTCGGGCGACAGGCGCACCAGCGAGAAGTCCGACGTACCGCCGCCAATGTCCGCCACCAGCACAAGTTCTTCACCGCTGATGCCGGCCTCGTAGTCGAACGCGGCGGCGATGGGCTCGTACTGGAAGGCGATCTCGTCGAAGCCGGCGTCGCGCGCGATTTCCGACAGCGTGTCTTCGGCGAGCTGGTCGGCCTTGGGATCTTCGTCGATGAAGAACACCGGGCGGCCCAGCACGGCGCGGCGGAATTCATGGCCGGCGGCGCGCTCGGCGCGCCTCTTGAGTTCGCCGATGAAATGCGCCAGCAGCTTGCGGAAGGGCATGGCCTGGCCCATGACCTCGGTGCTGTCGTCCATCATCGACGTGCCGAGCAGGCTCTTGAGCGAGCGCATCAGGCGGCCCTCGTAGCCGGCAAGATAGTCGGTCAGCGCGGCACGGCCGTAGCTGACCAGCGGGTCTTCGGCGTGAAAGAAGATGACGGAAGGCAGCGTAACCTTGCCGTCTTCGAGCGGCAGCAGGGTGGGTGCGTCCGAGCGCAGCCAGCCGACGGTGGAGTTGGACGTGCCGAAATCGACGCCGCAAGCGTTTGACATCATAGGATTGTGGCTTCTCGAGTGCAGCGGGAGGCATGCGCCTGCACGGGATATCAGGAGCGGGCGCCACCGGCGAAGGGGCGCTATTGTAGTGGCTTTGTGCGACGGATCCCCTCACGGCGCCCGCTGTTACGCGCCGTCATGCGTCAGCGGGCTCGCGACCTGTGATGCTAGTGGGGCAAAGAGAGGCAGAACCGCGAAATGAAACGCAGAGCTCAGCTCGATGCTGGGCTCCGCGTTCCTATGTGAAAGGCTAAGGGCAAGCACGACGTTGGTATGTGAAGAAGGTTATTCCGAACCCGGCCATGAAGCGTCATTCGACACAGGGCAGAATGGCTGACAATCTACGGGCCGACTCTAAATGGAGTGACACATTGGCTAACGCGCTTACCGACCTCAGTTCTTTCTCTTTCGTGCTCGCAGTGCGGGACCTCGAAGCCAGTGCCTCGTACTTTCGTGATGCGCTTGGTTTCCGGCTGGACTGGCCATGACGGCATGGGTTGGAAATTGGCTACCAGAGGGAGTGTGCGCATCATGATCGGACACTGCCCGGATGCGATGCTGCCTTCAGCAACCGGCGACCACAGTTACTTTGGCTACCTCACAGTGGCGAACGCCGACGCGCTTCATGCGGAACTCGTCGGTCGCGGCGCCATCATCCTGCAACCTCCAGCCAACCAACCCCACGGCATGCGCGAGTTTCTTGTGGGGGCGCCGGATGGGCATCGAATGATGATTGGGCAGGACCTGTCGTAACCTGCGCGCAAATAGAATCGGCAGCACAGCGGATCGCGTACAGAAGGCCGGCGTCCGCTATCGGCCAAGAGTGGACGCCGGCATCCCTCTGGGTATACAGACGACAGACGAGAGGTCAACATCGGTCCGCCATTCGGAAAGTGAAACTATTTTTGTGACGCATTAATCTCTTTCGCACCGCTCTGAAGAGCGGCTCGACTTCGCGTGAACTTCGATCGTTGCGAATCCTCGGCCCCTTTCGCGCCAAATCTCCACCATCTCCAATTTCGCTAACCTATTGATGGGAAAGCTGTTTTTTGCCGTGCGGTCAGACAGGCGCAGCGCAGAGTTCAGAGTTGAGCGAACAAAGTTCAGCGTTGAGTGAATCTCGACAACAACCGACAGCTGGTCCCCCCCGTTCTTGAAATAGTCACACCCCGTCCATATAATTGGCACTCGCCTGGAGGGAGTGCTAACAACTTGCTCCCGCCGCCGAAGCTTCCTGAGCGCCGCACTTGAGCGGCGCGTTTTGTGAATAAACACTCACTTTGCATCGAGGAGTTTGTATGAATCTGCGTCCCTTGCATGATCGCGTGATCGTGAAGCGCCTGGACAACGAGACGAAGACCGCATCCGGCATCGTCATTCCCGACGCCGCCGCAGAAAAGCCGGATCAGGGCGAAGTGCTGGCTATCGGCCCGGGCAAGAAAGACGACAAGGGCAACCCGATCGCGCTGGACGTCAAGGTTGGCGACCGCGTGCTGTTCGGCAAGTACGCCGGCCAGGCCGTGAAGGTGGATGGCCAGGAACTGCTGGTCATGCGCGAAGAAGACATCATGGCCGTGGTGACGAAGTAAGCGCGCGCTCGGTCGCAATCGCTTACGCGTAACCCATTCCTCATTGCTCGCGCGGTCTGCGCGGGCAACACCCAAAGTATTCGGAGATTCTGAAGATGGCAGCTAAAGACGTAGTGTTCGGCGATGCCGCACGCGCCAAGATGGTCGAGGGCGTCAACATCCTCGCCAACGCCGTGAAGGTGACCCTGGGCCCGAAGGGCCGCAACGTGGTGCTGGAGCGCAGTTTCGGTGGCCCGACCGTGACCAAGGACGGCGTGTCGGTCGCCAAGGAAATCGAGCTGAAGGACAAGCTGCAGAACATGGGCGCGCAGATGGTCAAGGAAGTGGCTTCCAAGACCAGCGACAACGCCGGTGACGGTACCACCACCGCCACGGTGCTGGCCCAGTCGATCGTGCGCGAAGGCATGAAGTACGTGGCCGCCGGCATGAACCCGATGGACCTGAAGCGCGGCATCGACAAGGCCGTCGCCGCTGCCGTCGAAGAGCTGAAGAAGATCAGCAAGCCGACTACCACCAGCAAGGAAATCGCCCAGGTTGGCGCCATCTCGGCCAACAGCGACGAGTCGATCGGCGCGCGCATCGCTGAAGCGATGGACAAGGTGGGCAAGGAAGGCGTGATCACCGTGGAAGACGGCAAGTCGCTGGAAGACGAGCTGGACGTCGTGGAAGGCATGCAGTTCGACCGCGGCTACCTGTCGCCGTACTTCATCAACAACCCGGAAAAGCAGGTTGTTCAGCTGGACAACCCGTTCGTGCTGCTGTTCGACAAGAAGATCAGCAACATCCGCGACCTGCTGCCGGTGCTGGAGCAAGTGGCCAAGGCCGGCCGTCCGCTGCTGATCGTCGCTGAAGATGTCGAAGGCGAAGCCCTGGCAACGCTGGTGGTCAACAACATCCGTGGCATCCTGAAGACCGCCGCCGTCAAGGCTCCGGGCTTCGGCGACCGCCGCAAGGCCATGCTGGAAGACATCGCCATCCTGACGGGCGGCCAGGTCATCGCTGAAGAAGTCGGCTTGACGCTGGAAAAGGCGACCCTGAACGATCTGGGCCAAGCCAAGCGTGTGGAAATCGGCAAGGAAAACACCACGATCATCGATGGCGCCGGCGATGCCCGCAACATCGAAGCGCGCGTCAAGCAAGTGCGCGCCCAGATCGAGGAAGCCACGTCGGACTACGACCGTGAGAAGCTGCAAGAGCGCGTGGCCAAGCTGGCCGGCGGCGTGGCAGTGATCAAGGTTGGCGCGGCCACCGAAGTCGAAATGAAGGAAAAGAAGGCCCGCGTGGAAGACGCCCTGCACGCTACCCGCGCTGCCGTGGAAGAAGGCATCGTGGCTGGCGGCGGCGTTGCGCTGCTGCGTGCCCGTGCGCTGATCTCCGGCCTGAAGGGTGCCAACGCTGACCAGGACGCCGGCATCAAGATCGTGCTGCGCGCCATGGAAGAGCCGCTGCGCCAGATCGTCACGAACGCTGGCGACGAGGCTTCGGTGGTGGTGGCCAACGTCATCGCAGGCAAGGGCAACTACGGCTACAACGCCTCCACCGGCGAGTACGGTGACCTGGTGGAAATGGGCGTGCTGGACCCGACCAAGGTGACCCGCACCGCGCTGCAGAACGCCGCTTCGGTCGCATCGCTGATGCTGACGACGGACTGCGCCGTGGCCGAACTGCCGAAGGACGATGCAGCTCCGGCAATGCCGGGCGGCATGGGTGGCATGGGCGGCATGGACGGCATGATGTAATCAGCCTTCCGGCAATCCGGGCCCGGCCGCCTCGCGCAGGCGGCCGTTCCGAACAAAAAACCCCGCGGGTGCGAGCCTGCGGGGTTTTTTGTTGTCCGGTGGCCGGATTATTAAGGCCGAGTGAGCAGCGGTACGGGACGCCGTTGGCTACAATCGGCTCGCACCGCCGCGCGGCGGACGAACAACAATCCAAAGGGAAGGGTCATCAGATGAACGACATCGCACGTGAGCCCGTACTGGGCGGCGCCCCGGCTCCGGCCGTCCCGCAACCGTTGAGGGTGCGTTTCTGCGGCAGCGGCTCGGAGTACTTCCGTATCTGGATCGTCAACCTGCTGTTGACCATCGTGACGCTGGGCATCTATTCGGCGTGGGCCAAGGTGCGCACGCTGCAGTATTTCTACCGCAACACCCAACTGGGCGGTGCGAGCTTCGACTACCACGGCAGCCCGACCGCCATTCTCAAGGGCCGGGCGATCATCTTTGTGCTGGCGCTGGCGTTCAACCTGTCGGGCCAGGTGTCGCCGGTGCTGACGCTGCTGCTGCTGGCGGCGATCGGGCTGGTGTTTCCGTGGTTGCTGGTGCGGTCGCTGCGCTTCCGCATGGCGAATTCCAGCTACCGGGGCCTGCGCTTCGCCTTCACCGGCAAGGACGCGCAGGCGTACAAGGTCTTCCTGCTGTGGCCGGTCCTGACGGTGTTCACGTTCAATCTGCTGGCGCCGTTCGCGCATCAGCGCTTCAAGCAGTATCAGCACAGGAACACGCGCTTCGGGACCACGTCGTTTGATTTCTCCGCGACGGCCGGCCAGTTCTACGGCGTCTATCTGCGCACCTTCGGGATGGCCATCCTGGCGGTGATGGCGGTGGGCGTGGTGGTCGTCCTGGCGGGCGTTTCCGCGGCAGCCGGCGCGGCGTCCGGCGGCCGGGCCATCGCGGTCAGCCTGATGGTGCTGGCCATGTATGCGGCCATGCTGTTTCTCGGGCCGTATTTCCTGGCGCGGCTGCAGAACGTTGTGTGGAACCACACCACGCTGGGCGCGCACCGCTTCCAGAGCCAGGTGAGCGCGGGCAAGCTGTTCTGGATCTTTATCTCCAATGCCGCGCTGCTCATCGTCACGCTGGGCCTGTTCACGCCCTTCGCGCGCGTGCGCTCGGCCCGCTACAAGCTGGAATCGGTGACGATGCTGGCCGCGGGCTCGCTCGACACCTTCGTCGCCGGCGAGTCTACCCGGGTGGGGGCGCTGGGCGATGCGGCGGTCGACTGGTACGACATCGACATCGCCCTGTGAGGCCGGCGGGATGAGGGCGCGCGCATGATTCTCGCCACGTATTTCGATGGCCGCACGTCCCGTGCGCAGCCGGTGCGTCTGGCGGTCGAGCAGGGCGAGGCGGTCCTGTTCGACCCGGAGGGCGTGCCGGTGCGCCGTGCGCCGCTGTCCGCGCTGCGGGTGTCGGAGCGCGTCAAGCATGCGCCGCGCCTGGTCACGTTCGAGGATGGCGCCTTCTGCGAGATCGCCGATCCGGCCGAGCAGCAGGCATTGAATGCGCTGCTGCACCGGACCGGCTACCGCGAAGGTGCGGTGGTGCGGGCGCAGAACAGCTGGCGGCTGGCGCTGGGAGCGCTGGCGCTCACGCTGGCCGTGCTGGTGCTGGGGTATCGCTATGGCTTGCCGTGGGGCGCCAAGGTGCTGGCCGGCATGGTGCCGCAGCGGGTGGAGGCGCAGCTCGGCCACGCCTCGCTGGCGGCCTTCGACCAGCACTGGCTCGAGCCCAGCAAGCTGCCGCAGGCGCAGCAGGTGCGCATCCGCGCGCGGTTTGCCGCGCTGCGCGCGCCCGATGCCACGCATGCCTACACCATCGCGTTCCGCGACGCGGGCAAGCTCGGCGCCAACGCTTTCGCGCTGCCCGGCGGCGACATCATCGTCACCGACGCGCTGGTCAGGCTGGTGGGCGAGGGCGACGGCCTGATGGGCGTGCTGGCGCACGAAGCGGGCCACGTCGAGTACCGGCACGGCCTGCGGCAGCTGATCCAGTCGTCCGCCATCGGCGCGACGGCGGCGCTGCTGTTCGGCGATATCTCCACCATCCTGGCCGGCGTGCCGGCGACCATGCTGACGCTGCGCTACTCGCGCGATTACGAGCGCGACGCCGACCGCTATGCCGCGCGGATGCTGCAGTCGAACGGATTGTCGGTGGCCGCGTTCGCGGACGTGCTGCAGGCGCTGGAAGACAGCCATGGCGGCGCGCGCGGCACCGGCAGCGGCGCCGGCAGGAAGGAGGAAGACCGCGATGATGCCTCCGGATTCTTCTCGTCCCACCCGCTCACGCGCGAGCGCATCGAAACCCTGCGCCGTTTCGACCGCACGCACGGCGGCAGCGATGCGGATTGACGCACCGGGTCCGGACGCGCCTCCCCGACCTGGGTATTTCGATTTCGGTTTGGCGTCTCGGGAGGCATCGCCGCTGGCGTGCATGTGGCCGGGGCGATGCGAGTCACCGGTTTGGCACCGGGCATCTATCACTATCGTTCCCATCGGCACGAGTTGTCCGTCGTCAGGCGTGGCTTTGATTCCGAGCAGCTCGGGCCGCTGCTGTGCGCCCAGAATTTCGCGAACGATCTCTCGTATGGCGTGTTCGTAACGTCGCGATTCGACAAGATGTGGTGGAAATATCCGCACTCTCGCGCATACCGCGTGGCGCTATTGGACATCGGTTGCTTGACGCAGACATTCCCGCTCGTGTGCACGGCAAAGGGCATTCAGTCCTGGCCGACAGGCTACTTCATCGATCACGAAATCAATCCGCTCCTGGATCTCGATACCAATGTCGAGTCGGTCATGTTTTTCCTGGGGGCAGGCAAAGGGGATGGCGCAGTGGCGCGAGCGGCGCTCAGCACATTGCGTGGACTGGCGACCCGGGAGCCATGATGCGTTTGCTGGCGATGAAACCCGGCCATGATGGAAATCTGGCCTACATTGCAAACGGGCAGCTCGAATTTTCGTTTGAAGCGGAGAAGGATTCCGGCAATCGCTATGCGCCGATCGGTGCCACCGAGCTGATTGAGGCGATGCGGCACACATCCGAGATACCCGAGGCGATCGTCATCAGCGGCTGGTCTGCCGGCGTCGATCCCCTGGGGCGACCGATTGGCGCCGGGTACATGGGGCTGGACGGCTTCGTCGTCGAAGGCGTCCTGTTCAGCCGTGAACAAGGCGGATCCAACCCTATGGTTATGGTGAGTGCATGACGATGTTGAGCAGCGTACCGGGATACCGGGCATTGATGGCGGCCCGTGTGCTCAGCTCGGGCATCGTCTGGGTGGACTTCACGCTGATTTTCTCGCTGCTCAGCTATCACTGGCACGCCGACGCCGTCATGATCGGCGTGGCGTCCGCCCTGTACGGCCTGCCGGGCTTGCTCCTCGGCCCGTTTTTCGGGGCGCTGGCGGATCGTCTGAACCCGGTCACGATACTGATCGTCAGCTATCTGGCGCGCTGCCTCAGTTCGGTGTTGCTGATGGTCGCCCCGGACGTGAACCTCTTCGTCCTGCTCGTCCTGATCAAGGGCTTGGCCAACCTTGGGGCCGCCCCGGCGGAGCAGGTCGTGGTGCGCTCGATGCTGTCGAAGGCGCAGTTCGTCTCCAATGCCAGCATCATGACGACCATCGATCAACTGACAAAGATTTGCGCACCGCTGCTGGGTGCGGGCATGGCCAGCCTGCATCATCCGGTCGCGGGGTTCGGTTTGTCCGCGGGATTGGGCTTGGCCGGCACCCTCTGTGTCGGCCTCCTGCGCAAGCAGGTGGACATGTCCAAGCGCGATGAGGCGAGCCGGCAGGCTCCGCGCCATCTGCAAGCGCTGCTGTCCCTGGTCCGCGACAACGCAACGTTCAGGATGGCATTCATCGCCGCCATCGCGCAGACCGCGGTGCTCGCCCTGTATGACCCCCTGCTGGCGCTCTTTCTCAAAGGGAAAGGCATGCCCACGGCGGTTTTCGGCATGATCGTTAGCAGCACCGCCGCCGGTGCGATTCTCGGCGCATTGGTGTTCAAGCGGGTCCACTCGAGAAGCGCGCAAGGGACGGCAACGATGGGTCTGGCCGCCTTTGGATTGACCGTGGCGATACCCGGGGTGCTGGCGGTCGCCGACATCGCCATCCCGGCCGGGGTTCTGCTGGCGTTCTGGATAGCGAACGGCTGCTTCTATGGCCTGACGGCCATGAGCTTCGGCGTCACGATGCAGCAGCAATGCCCACCCCAGGCAATCGGAACGGTGAGCGCAACCGCCCGAAGCGTTCAGCTTGCCGTCCTGGTCCTGGGGCCTTTGGCTGGTGCGGCGCTATCCGGCCTGGTGGGCATCCCCTTCGTCTTCGTTTTGAGCGGCGTGCTGGCGATGCTTGTCGCGGGTGCTTTGTGGGGTGGCTCTCAGGTCGGGGCGATGCGGCCTTTCCAGCGATTGGCCATCAGACGAAAGCGTCCATAAGGCGGTATGCAGCCGCACGCTCCGGCATTGACCGCATTGCTCCTGCAGGAAGAGCAGGGCTGAATCGAGTTGCCGCCACCGTCTGATGCCGCCGCGCACGGTGGCCAGCCCGTACCGCTGATCCCCGATGGTGAAATGTACGGTCCAGTAACCCTCCTGGTCGGACCGGACATCAACGTCATAGCTGCATTGCAGGACGCCGATCACACGGTTCAGTTCGGGGATGGTAATGCGTACCTCCGCTGGCTTGAGCGGGATCCGTGGCATCGCGGTGACCTCCAGTCGAGACAATGTTAGCGAACATTTCCCCCGGAGCAGTGCAACGGAAACCGTTTGCGCGGAGTTGTTGATTGGTGCCCTGCCCAGTCTTTTGGTTCCCACGGGAAGCGTGTCCAACCCACCTCCAGCATGACGATTGAACTATCCGGCGGAGTGTGGCGCTACGCTTGCCGCCCGCTCGCGCAGGCTTGGCGTGCCGGGTCGCGGCGCTTCACCTGATCGACCGGGCGCTTCCTGCCCTCGCCGTCGATGCGGGCGACGTACTCCACCACGCCCAGGCCGATCGACTGTGGCCCGCCAAAGCACAGCAGCATCGACGCATGCCCCGGCACCACCACGCCGGACACGAGGGTGCGCGCAATGCTGAACGTGCTGTTGCAGAACGAGAGCGTGGCCACTGCCGGAGCGATATGCGTCCGGCTTCGCAAGGCAAGCGTACTGAGGCTGGTGGTGCCTTCCGGCGTGAAGTGCCGCCGCCGGCCGAAGCCCTGCGAGCGGCCCGCGCGGTGCTGCCCGCGCGACTGCGAGCGCATCGAAACCCTGCGCCGTTTCGACCGCACGCACGGCGGCAGCGATGCGGACTGATATTGGATAGGCCAGGGGAAAAAAACACGGCCGGCCCGTCGGGGGGACCTTGCCGGCCGTGTGGCGGCTGCTACTCCGCAACCGCAAGCGGCGGCGCTATTGCGCCAATCGAGGCGGCACGTACGCGCCGTAATAGGGGCCGGTTCCGCCCCCGCTATTGGAGACTTTCCAGTTCGAGATAAAGGAGGCCCAGATGGTGGAGTTGGTCCCGCAGCAGACGACCTTGGTGATCTGGATGCCGGCGAAGGCGTAGATCGGCTCGCTGGCCCCCGGACTCAGCGGATTCACCACTGGAATCGTCACGTTCAGCGGCGTGCTGGGGATGGCCATGTAGACGCTGCTCTTGACCCCCGAGGCCAGCGCGGTGTTGATCATGTTCCCGATGCTGAGCGTCGAGGTGTTGCCGTTCTGGACCAGGCCCTTGAGCGTGGATGCATCCGTGGGGCCGTTGAACCCGGTCCACTCTCCGCTTGTGCAATTGGATGAGGACGGGTAGCTCGTGTTGATCTGGAACACGTAGGGCTTGCCGGTGGACGGGTCGATCTTGGGCTGTCCGGTGGCGTAGTTCCAGTACAGGTCATACAGGCACTTGCTGATGGCAAGCGGGAACAGCGCGCCCGGCCCCGCGCTGCCGGGCGCGGCGATGACCGCCACCGCCGTGGCCGAGGAGTTGGCCGACAGCGCGCCGAAGATCGGCGCCAGCAGGGTGGCGACCGGGCCGCCGTTGTTGCCCGCGCTGCGGTTGATGGTGACCTGCACGGCGGGCACGTCGTTGGCGCCGGGCGTGATGGACTGCGATTGCAGCCCGGCCGGCGTGCCGGTCAGGTTCCAGTAGCCGGCCTGGACGGTGCCGCTCACCAGTTGCACGTTGCTGGATTTGTTCAGCTTGACGGCACTGGTGCCCTGCGTGACACCGTTGCTCCAGTTGGGCGTCGGGTTGGTCGGATACAGGCCCGCGGCGCCGGCCAGGGCCGCCGCGTCCGCCGCGTTCTGCAGTTCATTGCGCACCACGATCAGGCGCGCGACGTCCACCGCCAGCGCGCCGACCGAAAAGATCGCGATCAGCATGGCCGGCATGATGAGGCCGACCGCGCCGCGCTGGCGGCGCGCGCCTGTCCTGCTTGTTTCTTGGGTTGTCATCGCACACCTCGTCTTGTGGCGGGAATCCGGAGCGGGGCCGTGTCATTCGCACAGCATCGTGGTGGTGGCGTTGATGGTCAGCGGTCCGGTGAACGGCGCGATCATCGGGCCGAGCACCAGGCCGTTGAAGGTGTAGGCCACCTGCACGGTCAGCTGGTTGCCGCTGACGGAGCAGGGCGTGATGGTGCCGGGGAACGAGCAGTTCGAGGCCTTGCCGTAGGTCACCAGCTTGTTGGTGCAGTAATTCGAGGCCACCGTCTGGATCTGGCCCGAGGTGAGCGAGGGCGTGTGCAGCACCACGCCCGCCCGCGCGGCCTCGCGGCTGGCGTTGGTGACGACGGACTTGTCATAGAGCGCGGTACCGAACTCGATCACGCCGAACACCACGAGCAGCAGCAGCGGAAAGACCAGCGAGAATTCCACGGCGGCGGTGCCGGCCATTCTGCGAGCCGTGCGACGGTTGGATTGGGAATGCATGGCAGTCTCCTTGGGCTCGATGGATCAGTTGCCGCCGGGCGCGCCCAGCGCCGCGATCATCTGGAGCGCGGCCGGCCCGAGCAGCACGACGTAGAGCGAGGGGAAGATGCAGAAGATCAGCGGGAACAGGACCTTGGTGCCGATCTTCGCGGCGCGCTCCTCGGCCAGCATGTGCCGCTTGGTGCGCAGCATGTCGGAGTGCACCCGCAGCGAGTCGGCCACGCTGGTGCCGAAGCGGTCGGCCTGGATCAGCATGGCCACCAGCATGCTGACGTCGTCCACGCCGGTGCGCGCGGCCAGGTTGCGCAGCGCCTTTTCGCGGGACAGGCCGGCGCGCAGCTCGAGCGTCAGCAGTTCGTACTCCTCGGCCATGACCGGGCGTGCCGTGCGCATGTCGTCCACCACGCGCAGGATCGCGGCATCCAGGCTCAGGCCCGCCTCCACGCACACCATGATCAGGTCCAGGCTGTCGGGGAACGACTCGAAGATCTCGCGCTGCCGATACTTGATCTTCAGGCTCAGCAGCACGTTCGGCAGGTAGAACCCGACCACCGCGGCGCCGAACAGCAGGCTCATGAACTGCGACTGCTGGTCTGCGTTGAAGCGGCCGACCAGCCCGGCCCACAGCAGCAGCGGCAGCCCGAAGGTCAGGATCGTCTTGATGCCGAAATAGACCGCGATCGCCTCGGGTGCCCGCCAGCCGGCATGGACGAAGCGCTGGCGCAGCGACGAGCCCTCCCAGCCCTCCTTGGGCAGCGACGCCTTGGCCAGCGGCTTGGCGAGCTGCTCGAGCCGGCGCAGCCACGCGCGGTCGCGGCCGTCGTCGCGCGGCTGCGCGCGCGGCAGCTCGCGGTCGATCTGGCCCAGGCGCCGGTCCAGCGTGCTCGGGCGAAGCAGTGTCAGGGCCGCCAGGACCGCGCCGAAGACGATGGCGAAGGTGCCGGCCAGCAATACGATGTGTACGGTGTGCATGGTCGTCGCGGGTTGTCCCGCCTCCGTGCTGTGCTTGCGTTGTCGTTCAGATGTGGATGCGCACGATCTGGCGGATCCAGATCACGCCCACGCAGGTCATGGTGATGGCGTACCAGAGCATCTTCAGGCCGGTGGGGTCCTTCCACAGCGTCGAGATCAGGTCGGGATTGAGCTCGTAGACGATGACCCCGACCACCGGCGGCAGCAGCGTCAGGATCCAGCCGCCCATCCGGCCCTCGGCCGACAGCACGCGCACCTTGTCCAGCAGCTGCAGGCGCTTGCGGATCAGCGAGCCGACGTTGTCCAGGATCTCGGCCAGGTTGCCGCCCGATTCGCGCTGGATCAGCACGGCGATGACCAGGTAGTGCAGGTCTTCGATCGGCACCCGATCGGTCAGGCCGGCGAGCGCGTCGTTCATCGGCACGCCGTAGTTGATCTCGCTGAAGACCAGCGCCAGCTCGGCGCCGATCGGGGCCGGCAGTTCGCTGCCCGCCATGTCGAGCGCGCTGGGCAGCGAATGGCCCGCGCGCAGCGCGCGGCTGAGCAGGTCGGCGGCCTCCGGCAGTTGCTCTTCAAGCCTGAGCAGGCGTTTGGCGCGGCAGCGCAGCACGTAGAGCAGCGGCAGCGACGCGCCCATCAGCGTGATGGACAGCTGCGCCACCCACAGCGGGTGCAGCAGCCACACCAGGCCGCCCACGATCGCCGCCGACGCCAGCGACAGGCCGAGCAGGCGGCCCACCGACCAGTCCAGCCCCGATTGCAGCAGGAAGCGGTCCACCATGTCGATGCGCGGCAGGCGCTGCAGCAGCCGGGCGAACTCCGGCGAGTCGCTCAGCACGCGCTGCTTGAGGATGCTGGCTTCCTTGTTGTGGCTCGCGCTGTTGAGCAGGGCGGTCTCTAGCCGGTGGCTGAGGCGCCGTGCGGTCTGGCTGCGGTGCGTGCTCCACCACTGGTAGGCGCCGAGCACGCCCAGCGCGATGGCGACGAAGACCGAGAGCAGGAATCCGATCATCAGGGTGTTCATGGCCGGCTCCCTAGACTTCGTGCATCACGGTGGGGTCGAACAGCGCTTCCGGCAGCTGGATGCCGTACGACTGCAGGCGCTCCGAGAACTTGGGCCGCACGCCGGTGGCGCAGAAATGGCCCTTGATGCGGCCATCGCGGTCCACGCCGCGGCGCCGGAAGGTGAAGATCTCCTGCATGTTGACGATGTCGCCCTCCATGCCGGTGATCTCCTGCACGCTGACCAGCTTGCGCCGCCCGTCGGTCAGGCGCGTGACCTGCACCACCACCGAGAGCGCCGAGGTGATCTGCTGCCGCATGGTCTTGGTGGGCAGCTGCAGGCCCGACATGCTGACCATGTTCTCCAGCCGCGTGAGCGCGTCGCGCGGGGTGTTGGCGTGGATGGTGGCGAGCGACCCCTCGTGGCCGGTGTTCATCGCGTGGAGCATGTCGAGCGCCTCGGCGCCGCGCACTTCGCCCAGGATGATGCGGTCGGGGCGCATGCGCAGGGCGTTCTTCACCAGCGAGCGCTGGGTGATCTCGCCGCGGCCCTCGATGTTGGGCGGGCGGGTCTCCAGCCGCAGCACGTGCGGCTGGCGCAGCTGCAGTTCGGCCGCATCTTCGATCGTGACCACGCGCTCATCGACCGGAATGTAGCCCGAGAGGATGTTGAGCAGCGTGGTCTTGCCGCTGCCCGTGCCGCCCGAGATCAGGATGTTGAGCTTGGCCTGGACCATCGCCTCCAGCAGTTGCGCCATCTGCGGGGTGAGGGTGTTGTACTCGATCAGGTCCTTGACCGTGAGCGGGTTGACCGCGAATCGCCGGATCGACAGCAGCGGCCCGTCGATGGCCGAGGGCGGAATGATGGCGTTGATGCGCGAGCCGTCGGGCAGGCGCGCATCCACCATCGGGCTCGACTCGTCGATGCGCCGGCCCATGCGCGAAACCATCTTCTCGATCACGCGCATCAGGTGCGCGTCGTTGTGGAAGGTCACGTCGGTCAGCTCCAGCTTGCCGCGGCGCTCCACGTAGACCTGCTTGCAGGTATTGACGAGGATGTCGGAGATGGTGGGGTCGGCCAGCAGCGGCTCCAGCGGGCCGTAGCCGAGCATTTCGTCCTGCACGTCCGAGACCAGGCGGTGGCGCTCGGCCTCGTTGACCGGATGGTTGCCTTCCTCGACGATGCGCTCGACCAGCTGCGCCAGTTCGCGCCGGACCTGCTCCGGGGTCAGCTGCTGCAGCCGGCTCAGCTCCACGCGGTCGATGATGGTCTGGTGGATCTCGATGGCCAGTTGCTGGTAGGCCGGGCTGGCGCCGCCGCAGCCGTTGGCATGCGCGACGCGCTGCGGCATCGATTCGCCCGCCTGCTGGAAGAGTTGTTCTCGCAATGACATGATGCACCCCCCGTTCGAATTCGAATCCTGGTTGTTCCGGTCATGCGCGCGCCGTTGCGGGCACTTGGCCGCCTTGTCCGAACAGCTTGCGCAGCAGGCTGTCGCGGCGCGGCGCGGTGTCGGGATAGAGCTGGCTCGCCATGTCGGCCAGCGCGCGCGCGATCGGGCTGTGCTCGGCCAGTTGCAGCACCGGCACGCCCTGGCTGCTCGCATCGCGCACGGGGCCCCGGTCGTTCGGCAGCAGATGGGCGGCGTGCAGGCCGAAGGCGTTTTCCAGCGTGTGCAGGTCGACCGGCGTGTGCTTCTCGTACCGGTTGATCACCAGCCGCAGGCGCTCGGCGTGGTAGCCGAGCGAGTGGCAGATGTCCAGCAGCCGCCGCCCCGCGCGCAGATGGGGCAGGGTCAGCTGCAGCACCGGGTAGATCACGGTGCTGTGGTCCAGCACCACGATCGAGGCCGGGTTGATGTCCTGGCCGACGTCGAAGATCACCACGTCATACAGCGGGCTGATGAGCGTCAGAATGCGCTCCAGGTGCATCGCCTTGATCTCGCCGGCCTTGACCGGATCGCCGGCGGCGGGCAGCACGTCGAAATTGGGGCAGACGTGGGTCAGGCAGGCGTCGAGCAGGGCGGGGTCCAGGCGCTCGATCTGCTGGCAGACGCTGGCCAGCGTGGCCGGCGGTGCCTGGTCGGTCACCAGGAAGGCCGCGTCGCCGTACTGCTGGCTGAGGTCGATCAGCAGGACCCGCTTGCCCTGCCTGGCGGCCAGCGTGTAGCCGAAGTTGGCCGCCGTGAACGTGGTGCCGCTGCCGCCCTTGCATGACAGGAAGGAGACCACCTTGGCCTCGCTGCGATGGCCGGAGAGCGCGTGGCTGGTGCAGCGCTGCACCTCGTCGCGAAACTCCTGCGCATCGGGCGGCCACGGCAGCACGCACTGCACGCCCGCGCGCATGGCGCGCATCAGCAGCTCGGCCGAGGGGTTCTCGGTCAGCAGCATGCACAGGGTGTCCTGCTGCTCGGCGGTGAGGCGGCGCAACTGGTCGATGTCGTCCGCGGTGAAGTTGCCGGCTTCCAGCACCAGCAGGTCCGTGCCCAGCGTCAGCCCGGGCTGGGCCAGCGCCTGCGACGGCGTGGTGCGGGCGCGCTGCACGACATGGTTGGCGGCCTGGGTGACCAGTCCCGCGAGAAACTGCAGGTGCGACTCGTCGGCGGATACTACGGCGATCTTTGCCATTGCCTTGCTCCTGTAAGCGTCATGCGTGCAGCGACGTGCCTGCCGCGGTTGCGTTCATCGGCCCATCGAGCTCAGGGTGTTCGACGAGCCGACGCCGACCCGGTACGCGTTGGCGTCGCGCTGCGGCGTCTGGAACGACGTGTCGTACCGGTCCATGGCGGCGGTCGCGGAGCGGCCGTCCATGCCGAACACCGGGTCGGTGTTGGCCGCCGCCCTGGGATTGAGCGTCTGCATGGAGGTGACGGTGCGCACGGCTTCGCCGAAGTGCTTGTCGTAGACCGGCGTGGTGGTCATGCAGCCGGCGAGGAGGGCGGCGAGCGCGCTGCAGAGTCCCGCGCGTGCCAGTGTCGAGGTGATCTTCATGATGTGCTCCTTGAGCGTCCGGTGTGCGGTCGGTCAGTTGCCGGCGTGCGAGTCGTCCGCCACGCGGACCAGGCGGCGGGGGGCGGGCGTGGCGGCAATGGCGGTGTCCTTGGGCGCGATGCCGGCGCTCGGCGCCTTGGGCGCGGCCGGGGCCGGCGCGGGATCGGAGGCGGGCTTGGCCGGTGCCGCGATGGCGGAGGCCGCGGAGGCCGGTCCCACGGCCGCAGCCGGGACGGTCACCACGGTCTTCTCGACCGGCGCCGCGGCGGGCGGCGTGGCCGGCTCGGGCACGAAGCTGCCTTGTGTGGGCGCCGGTGCCGGGCGCGAGGCGGGATGGCCTTCCATGTTGCCGTTGAGATAGACCTCGCCCTGGTTGACCGGGCCGAAGCTGTCGGTCGGCATCGGGTAGTTCGCCGGCAGCGGCTTGACCAGGTGCGGCGTCACCACGAACAGCAGTTCGGTCTGGTCCTGCTGGAAGCTGGTGCTGCGGGCCAGCGCGCCGATGACGGGCAGTTCGCCCACGCCCGGGATCGCCTTGAGGCTGCCCGTGACGTTGCTCTTGATGAGGCCGCCGATGGCGAAGCTCTGGCCGTCGTGGACCTGCAGCGTGGTCGAGGCGCGGCGGGTCGTGATGAGCGGCAGGATCGACGTGCCCGACACGTTGGGCGCGGTCACCGCCACGCCGGTCGGCGAGAGCTCGGAGACCTCCGGCGCGACCTTGAGGTTGATGCGGCCGTTCTCCAGCACCGTCGGCGTGAAGCGCAGCCCGACGCCGAACGTCTCTTCCTGCAGCAGGATGGTCGTGGTGCCCGTGCCGAAGCTCTGCGGCACCGGGATGTAGACCTTGCCGCCCGCCAGGAAGCTGGCTTCCTGCCCGCTGATCGCCATCAGGTTGGGCTCGGCCAGCACCTTGACCAGGCCGTCGCCCTTCTGCGCATCGACCCGGAGCTGGAAGGGCAGCTTGTTGGCCTTGTCGGCGGAGAAGATGTCGGGGGCGCCGGACAGGAAGTTGGCCAGCGCGCCGAAGGTCCAGCTGCCGAAGCTGCCGTTCAGGTTGAGCGCGGCGCCCATCTGGTTGATCAGCGTCTTGGAGACTTCCGCCACCTTCACTTCCAGCATCACCTGCTGCGGAGCCTCCACCGACATCATGTTGATGATGCGGGGGTTGCGCACCGCCTCGCCGGAGCCGGAGCTGGCGGTGGCGGCGTTGCCGGTCGACATGGCGGTCATGCCCTGCATGCCCATCGTGCCGGCCTGCCCGCTCTGCGCGGGCCCGCGGGTCTCGCGCATGACGAAGGCGTTGGCGATGTCTATGATCTTCTGGGCCTGGACCGAATCGCTCACCGTGCCGCCCAGCACGAGGCTGTCCGCCGCGGCCGATACGCGCACGCGGCTGGCCTCGGGCATCAGCGCATGCAGGGTCGCCTGCAGGCCGCCGGGGTCGGCGCCCACCGACACGTCGATCACGCTGCACGAGCCGCTGCGGCCCTGCACGATCATGTTGGTGGTGCCCACGTCCTGGCCCAGCAGGTAGAGCGTCTGCGGCGACACCAGCATCGCCTGCACGATGTTGGGGTTGCCCACTGTGCGGCTGCGCACGGGCTCGGTCAGCTGTACCATGGTCGACTTGCCGACCGGCACCGTCACCTCGCTGTGGTCGCGCATCGGCCCGGTGCAGTTCGGCCCCTTGACTGTGTTTTCGCGTGCGGTATCGGCGCGGGCGCTGCCGATGGTGAGCTGGATCGGGCCATTGGCGGCCATGCGCAGCGGCTTGGTCGGCGCAGCCATGTTGCTGGTGACGATGGCGCTTTCCACGCCGGCCTGCGCGTGCGCCGTGCCCAGCCACAGGCCGCTGAGCGCGGCGGCGGCCAGCGCGGTTGCTCTCAGGTGCGGTCCGACGCGGCGCTGCTTGCCGCAATGGTCAGTGAATCGGTCCATGATGTTCCCCCAGACGGTTATCCCTGCATGGCAGGACTTGTGACGGCTTCAGCTTCAGTGCCTTTTTCCGAGCCCGTTGTTCAGAAGCATTCCTGGTTGTGCTGCATGCCGCTGATGACGCCGATGCACGTGCCGGTGGCCTTTCTCTCCACGGCGGCGACGCGCTTGACGACTTGCACGGTCTTCACGACCGGCACGGCCACGGTGGCCACCACCGGTTCCTTGAGCAGCGTGCTCTTGGTCGCGCCGGCGGTATCGACCGGACGCGGATCCACCTGATTGCGCAGCACCAGCGAAAGCGTGCCCACGCTGCGCGCCAGGTCGAGCTTCTCGGCCTCATCCGGCGTCACTTCCAGCGTGACGGCGTTGACGACCTTGGGCTTGGTCTCGTCGCGGTTGACCTCCTGAGCCACGGCCAGCACCAGGATCTTCTCGAGCACGATCTTGGAGATCGAATGCTCTTCGCGGTCGGCCTGCGCACCCTTGGCGGGCTTGCCGTCCGGCGTTTCCTGCTGCGTGTTGACGATGATGTCGACGTAGCTGCCCGGCAGCGCGAAGCCGGCCACGCCCACCACGTCGTTCACGCGCACGGTGATGGCGCGCTTGCCGTCGGCGATCACCGCCGACAGCCCGCCCTTGGTGCCGACCGGCGTGAGCTTGGATTCCAGCACCGGTTCGCCGGGCGACAGGCTGGTCCGGGTGACCCGGCCGTCGATCGCGTGCTCGTCCGAGATCGCGCCCGGCGGCAGGCTGGCCGCGGGCCAGTCGACCAGTCGGATGAACTCCGGCGACAGGCGCTGGCCCAGGTTGACGTCCACGGCGGCCACGGCCACCTTGGTGGTGCCGCTGTTGCCTTGCTGGATCAGCCAGCGCGATGCGAAGAGCATGGCGGCCAGGCCGGCGATGGTGGCGATCAGCAGCATGGAAAGAATGCGCAGGTTTTTCATTTCCAACTCCCCCTCGTTCATGGAAAGGCCCGACGCGCGATGCAGCGGCAGGTCATGGGTATGCAGGCGCGACCGGCACGGCGGTCCGTCCCTTGGCTTGATTTCGGTGGCGGATGCCAGTCCGGGCGCGGTCCGCATTCGTGGCGACGCGGTACCGCGCTGGTCCTGGCCTGCCCGCTCGTGCGTGTGCACTGGCGCATTTCACTTCCCCCCTTTTCCGGGCCATCGGCATGCCGGGCCCTGTCTCCCCACCTGCTCTTGACCTCGTGACGGTGCGCGTTCCGCGTCTTCCGTGTCCGGCCGTACCGCTGCCCTAGAGCACTCCCCACTTCACCAGCAGCGTGCCTGCCGCGAACGCCACCGCATACGGCAGCCGGATCGCGTTGCCGCGGCGCACACTTTCCTTGGGCTGCGTCTGCCTGTCGGCCACCGGTGCCGAGAACAGCAGCGCCATCCCCATGTTCTTCCTCGCGTCGAGGGCAACCATCGCGACCGCCAGCACGCCGCCGGCCACGCAGCTCGCCAGCCCGACATGCAGGGCAGCCAGCGGTCCCGTGAAGGCACCGATCGCGCCCATCAGCTTGACGTCGCCCGCGCCCATGCCGCGCAGCAGGTAGAGGCCGATGCACAGCCCCATGCCGGCCGCGGCGCCGCCCAGCCAGGCCAGCGCGCCGGCAACCGGCCCGAGCATCGCGCACTGCGCGATGAGGGCGGCCGCCAGGCCCGCGGCTACCAGCCGGTTGGGAATGCGGCGGGTCCGGACGTCATGCACGGCGGCGGTCACCACGAGCACGAGCAGGCTCAGGTTGGCCAGGGCGGTCGGTGTGCTCATGTCGGTTTCTCTCGTCGTGCGTTGTGTTCGCTGTTCTTGTTGCTTGTCTTCGCGGCCGTCCTAGAACGCCGCGGCAATCTGGCTCCAGGCACTCTTCACGGTGCCCTGGAGGGCATCGCCGTAGGCGAGCATCACCAGCGCCACGAAGGTCACCAGCAGTGCGTATTCGGTGCTGGCCGCGCCGTCTTCATTCCGGATGAAACGCTGGACTACGGTGTTCATGGCGATCCCCTCGAGCGATGTTCTGTTTCGCCTTTCTGTTTCTGCGCCGGCTCACGCAGGCGGACGTGGGCCGGGTCGTTAGGCCGGATCAGGTCCTGCAGCGGACCCGATCCGGGACCCGGACAACTGCCGGGCAATTCACAAGGCGGCGGAGATTGCGCTCCAGATGCCGTCGACAGCCGCCTTGACCGTGCTTCCGTACGAGACCATCACCCGCGCGCCGAAGACCGGCAGCCGCGCATGCTCCGCGCGCGCCGCATCGTCTTCCTCGCGCACGAGGCGCCGATCGCGGGGTTCATGCCTGTGCCTCCATGCCATGTCCCACGCGCCGGAGCCATCGCCCGATGCATCGGTCTACAGCGCGTTGGCGATGGAGTTCCAGACGCTCCCCACGGCTGTCTTGACGGTGCTGCCGTAGGTGACCATCACCAGTGCAACAAAGGTCAGCAGCAGGGCGTATTCCACGCCGGCCGCACCGTCTTCTTCGCGCACGAAACGCTTGATCATGGCTTTCATGTCTTCCTCCTTCGGTCATCCGGAACCAGGACCCGGAACAGTCGTTGATGGGGCTACAGCGCGGTGGCGATGGAGTTCCAGATGTTCCCCACGGCCGTCTTGACGGTGCTGCCGTAGGTGATCATCACCAGCGCGACGAAGGTCAGCAGCAGGGCGTATTCCACGCCGGCCGCGCCGTCTTCTTCACGCACGAAACGCTTGATCATGGCTTTCATGGTCCTTCTCCTTGACGTCATGGTTTGAGGAAGCGCGCACCCGCTGAAGACCGGGCGCGAGATTTAAGCCGGGCAGGCCGGCTAGGGCCGATCGGGGGTTCCGGGAAATCGCGTGCGAGTGCCGGCGCCATGCCGATGCGGATCGGCACGTTCCGGAACGCAACGTGACAAGCTGGCTCCCCCGACTTCACCGTTGATCGAGGACACCGCCGGCGGTTGGGCCACCGGCGGCGTCTCACCGGACGCATCGCCGCGGGTGCGGCGGCTGCGCCATGGGTGCCGCGAATCGATCCGGTCGATCTTCAGGAATCGCTTCGCGCCCGAACGTGCTGCAAAACCACTGCTCACGGTCCGCCGGCAACTGCCCCGGCTTTCCGCGCCGGACCGGCATCCATTGGCGCCGGCCCTGTTCTGAACTTCCCCGCAAGGCGCCATGCGTCATTGGCTTGGAGCACTTGCCTGGCTGTTCCGCCGTGGCCTGGCAGCGCTGGGCTCCCATGACACGCTATCTCCTTGCAGAACAGCCGCTTGCTATCTTGGCCCGGACACCAGAGCGACGAGCGTGCCATCTTTGCTAAGTCGTTGATTTTTCGTGGGATGAGGCGCGAAGGGCATGTCGGCCCAGGCAGGGAGCCGGAAGATGTTTCCCCGCCGTTACGGAGATCCGGCCCGTGGAGGGGGCATGCAAACGATCACGTCCGGCCGATTTGCGCAAACGCGGAACCGAAAGTGATGCATGCGGCTTGTGCATTGCACAAACCCAGGGAAACCCCGCAGGCGGCGCGGGTGGTATGTGTTGCTGCATCTGTGAAACGACAGCCGGCCTGTCGCGGCGGCAAACCGCGTGCGAGGGTGGGGCGGCCGCAGGCCGGTCCGCTCCGCTTTCACGGGAATGGTCGAGCCCCGGTTCCGCAAGGTGGGCTACAGCCAAGCTGCCTTCTGAGGTCGATGCACGATGGTGCGGCCGCATCCTGCCCCCCGAATGGATTAGGGAGCCTACTGACGGCCCGGGCCGCGGAAAGGCGCGCGAAATGGTTGCAGCGATGAAACATCGCCGGGTGAAGATGGCCGGTGCCCCGGCAGGCGTCCGGCCGCGCCGTCAGAGCACGAGCGGCTTGTCGGCGAGTTCGTTGGCGCGCGGCGCGCCGTCGGACGGGAAATGTGCGGCGAGCATCGCGTGGATCTGTCCGAGCGCTTCGAGTACCGGCCCGATGGCGACGCCCTGGGCGAAACCGTGCGTGATGGTCTCGCAGATGGCGCGCCACGCGTGCGGCTCGACGCGAGCGGCGATCCCCCGGTCGGCCAGGATTTCGACTGCGTGGTCGGCCAGGTTCAGGTAGAGCAGCACGCCGACATGCTCGTGCGTGTTCCACACCTCCAGCAGGCCGAACAGCGTGCGGGCGCGCTGGCGCGGCGTCACGCCGGCCCACGCGTCGCGCACCGGCAGCGAGGCTTCGATGACGATGCGCACTTCGCCGCGATGCCGCCGCTCGCCCTCGCGCACGGCGGCTTCCAGCTGACGGAGATCGGCCGGCGAGAAGGCACGGCGCGCGTGCGCGGTGGTCGTCGTCAGGTGGCGCAGGGCGCGGCGGGCGCCGCGATGGTGTCGGGTAGAGGTCATGGTCGCGCTCGCCGGTTACCAGTTGCCGGAGGCGCCGCCGCCGCCGAAATCGCCACCGCCGCCTCCACCGAAGCCGCCGCCGCCATCGCCGCCATCGCCGCCGCGTCCCCAGCCGCCGCCGAGTCCGCCACCGAGCCCGCCGATGGCGCCCGGCCCCCAGCCGCGGTTGCCCATCATCACCCGCGAGCCGGGCCGGCCCGGCAGGCTGCCCGCGACGCGGCCGCCCGAGCGCATCGCCGCGCTCAGCACAAAGAACACGATGATGGCCAGCGGAAACAGCACCGGCAGCCAGGTGCCGATGCCGATGCCGGAGTTGGTGCGCCGGGCCCGGCCGCGTTCGGCGGGCGGCAGGTTCTCCTGCGCAATGACGGTCTGGATGGCCGAGATGCCCGCCGACAGCCCGCCGTAGAAATCGCCCTGGCGGAAGTGCGGCGCCATCACATCCTGCAGGATGCGCTTGGATTGCGCATCCGTCAGCGAGCCCTCCAGCCCGCGCCCGACCTCGATGCGCATCTTGCGCAGCGAGGCCGGGTTGTCCTTGGCGATCAGCACGATGGCACCGTCGTCCACGCCCTTGCGGCCGGCCTTCCAGGCCTCCGCCACGCGGATGCCGTAGGCCTCGATCGGCTCGGGCGCGGTGGAAGCCACCATCAGCACGAAGATCTGGCTGTCGCGCTGCTGCTCGTAGTCGGCCAGCACCTGCTCGAGCGCGCCGCGCTGCTGCGCCGTCAGCGTGCCGGTCAGGTCGGTCACGCGGGCGGCCAGCGGCGGTATCGCGGCCAGGTCGGCCTGCGCATGCGCGGGCCAGGCGGCCAGCCACAGCGCCATCGTCACGAGGCTTGTCAGCAGGGCGCGCATGCGGAGCGACATGGCTTCAGGCGCTCAGAACTTTACTGCCGGCGCGGTCGAGATGCCCTTCTCGTTCTCTACCGTGAAGCTGGGTTTGACCTCGTAGCCCATCGCCTTGGCCGTCAGGTTGGTCGGGAAGCTGCGGGCCAGCACGTTGTAGTCCTGCACCGCGCGGATATAGCGCTGGCGCGCCACGGTGATGCGGTTCTCGGTGCCCTCCAGCTGCGATTGCAGGTCGCGGAACGACGCATCGGCCTTGAGCTGCGGATAGTTCTCCGACACCGCCATCAGCCGCGACAGCGCGCTGGAAAGCTCGCCCTGGGCCTGCTGGAATTTCTGGAACGCGGCCGGGTCCTTGAGCGTCTCGGGTGTGACCTGGATGCTGGTGGCGGCGGCGCGGGCGCGCGTCACGGCTTCCAGCGTCTCGCGCTCATGCGAGGCATAGCCCTTGACGGTGTTGACCAGGTTGGGGATCAGGTCGGCGCGGCGCTGGTACTGGTTGACCACCTCGGCCCACGCGGCCTTGGTGGCCTCGTCCTTGGCCTGAAAATCGTTGTAGCCGCATGCGGACAGGAACGGCGCGGCCAGCACCGCCAGCGCCAGGGACAGCCAGCGCAGCACGGAGAAACGCATCGGACGCAAGCTCGGGGCAGAAGTCATGGATACCTCGGATCGGACAATCGGTGTGGCATGAGACCGACATCGTCTCACGGTGTTCCGTCGGAAATGCCAGACAGCGCTAGCTTACCGCTTGACGCTCCCGGCGCTCGCCCGTTACGGTGTGGGGACGCTTTTGCCGATTTCCATGCGCACCGCTCCGCTTGCCTCGTCGATCCGCTGCGTGCCGGCCCCGCTGCCGGTCGCGTCGACACGCGTGTGCGCCAAACAAGCCTCCAAACAGCCGCTCGTCTGACCGGAGCACTGTTCCGTCAGATGGGCGACGGAACAGCGGCCAGCCGGCACGGTTGACCTCTTCCCCGGTACAGCGGGGCCACCCTCCTGACGGTTCTTGATCGGTCGTGATTCGTCCAGGAGTCGTCATGCTTGAACACCCTTCCGCAACCCTGCCTGCGCCATCCCGGGTGCGGCCTTCCTACGCCGGCATCTGGGTGCCCATCGTCACCCCGTTTCTCGACGATGCGGCGCGCTCGGTCGACTATGGTGCGCTGTATGCCCTGGTGTCGCGCTACCGCACCGAGGGCATCGCCGGTTTCGTCGCCTGCGGCAGCACCGGCGAAGCCGCGGCGCTGACCGACCAGGAGCAGGCCGATGTGCTCGACACGGTACGTGCTGCGGCGGATGGCCTGCCGGTGGTGATGGGGCTGTCGGGCAGCGCGCTGGCGCCGGTGCGCGAGCGCATGTTGCGGCTCGCCGGGCACCATCCGGCGGCCTTCCTGGTGTCCCCGCCGTCGTATGTCCGGCCGTCCCAGGCGGGCCTGCTGGAGTATTTCGCGGTGCTGGCCGATGCCTCGTCCGTGCCGCTGCTGTTGTACGACATTCCCTATCGCACCGGCGCGACCCTGGCGACCGAGACCCTGCTGACCCTCGCCGGGCACTCTGGCATCCACGGCATCAAGGACTGCGGCGGCGACGCCGACAAGACCCAGCGCCTGATCGCCGATGGCCGCCTGCAAGTGCTGGCCGGCGAGGACGCGCAGGTGTTCGGCACGCTGTGCCTGGGCGGGGTCGGCGCGATCATCGCCTCCGCGCATGTGCGCACCGCATTGTTCGTGGAGATGGCGCGGGCGATCCGCGAACAGCGCCTGGACGACGCGCGGCGCTTGCATCATGCGCTGGCGCCGGTGATCCGCCTGCTGTTCGCCGCGACCAATCCGGGGCCGCTGAAGGCCTGGCTGGCGGCGCAGGGGCTGGTGCGGAATGTGTTGCGGGCGCCGATGACGGTGGCGCCCGAGGGCTTGCAGGCGGCGTTGGCGGAGGCTGTCGCGTCGGTTTGAGTGCTTGGGGGCCGGGACAGGCCTTGTTCCGGTGCCGTGTCCCGGCGTTCCGTCTCCTGCCGGGACCGGAACACGGGACGGCCCCCCAAGACCCCAAAAAACTCAAACAGCCTTGAACGCCCGCCGCGCCGCTTCGAACGTCGCTTCCAGCACAGCATCATCATGCATCGACGACACGAACCCCGCCTCGAAGGCCGACGGCGCCAGGTAGACCCCTTCGGCCAGCATCGCGTGGAAGAACGCATTGAAGCGCCCCACGTCGCTCTGCGTGACTTCGGCAAAGCTGGTCGGCACGCCTTCGCGGAAGTAGAGGCCGAACATGCCGCCCACGCTGTCCGCCGCGAACGGGACGCCGGCATCGCGCGCGATCCCAGCCAGCCCGTCGACCAGCTTGCGCGTTTGCGCGGCCAGGCGGTCGTGGAAGCCGTCCGCGGCGATCAGCCGCAGCGTGGTCACGCCGGCGGCCACCGCCAGCGGATTGCCCGACAGGGTGCCGGCCTGGTACACGCTGCCCAGCGGCGCGAGGAAGCCCATGATGTCGCGCCGGCCGCCGAAGGCCGCCGCCGGCATGCCGCCGCCGATGACCTTGCCCAGGCAGGTCAGGTCCGGAGTGATGCCGTACAGCGCCTGCGCGCAACCCAGCGCCACGCGGAAGCCAGTCATCACTTCGTCGAAGATCAGCACGGTGCCGTGCTCGGTGCACAGCGCGCGCATGGCCTGCAGGAACGCGGTCGTGGCGCGCACCAGGTTCATGTTGCCGGCCACCGGCTCGACGATGACCGCGGCGATCTCCTTGCCGTGGCGGGCAAAGGCCTCGCGCAGGGCATCGGCATCGTTGTACGGCAGGACCATGGTGTGCTTGACCACATCTTCCGGCACGCCGGCCGAGGAGGGCGCGTTCTGCGTGGTATCCGCGAAGGTCAGCAGGCCCGAGCCGGCCTTGACCAGCAGGCTGTCGGCATGTCCGTGGTAGCAGCCCTCGAATTTCACGATGAGGTCGCGGCCGGTGAAGCCGCGTGCTAGGCGCAGGGCGCTCATCGTCGCTTCGGTTCCGGACGACACCAGCCGGACCTGCTCGATGGAGGGCACCAGCTCGCAGAGGGTCTCGGCCATCACCACCTCGGCCTCGGTGGGCGCGCCGAACGAAAAGCTGTCGGCCGCGACCTGCTGGACGGCGCGCACCACCTCGGGGTGCGCGTGGCCGACGATCATCGGGCCCCAGGAGCCGACGTAGTCAATGAGGCGGGTGCCATCGGCATCCCACAGGTAGGGGCCGGCCGCCTTCGCAATGAAACGCGGCGTGCCGCCGACCGAGCGGAACGCCCGCACCGGCGAATTCACGCCGCCGGGGATGGTTTTCTGGGCGCGTTCAAACAGGGAGACACTACGGGACGGGCTGGACATGGACGATCGTGGCGGGAAGGCGCGCCGCGCAGACCTGCGCGCGGACACGGTTGGTTGGAGTTCTTGGCCGGTTTGCCGCAGAAGCCGCGCGTTGGCCGCTGCTTGCAATCAAACAGAACGCCCGCGCAGCGCTTGTTCTGGCGCGGGCGGGCGCGATTCGGTACCATCTGGCCTGCCATTTTAATAGACGGACCCACCAAAGCTTTGCCTTATGGAACAGCAGATTGAATACAAGACGTGGATGTGCCTGATTTGCGGCTGGATCTACGACGAAGAACAGGGCGCTCCGGACGACGGCATCGCGCCCGGCACCAAATGGGAAGACGTGCCCATCAACTGGACGTGTCCGGAGTGCGGCGCGCGCAAGGAAGACTTCGAAATGGTGCAGATCTGATCCGCTAACTAGTCAAGTGGGCGGTCACCCTCGCGCCGAAAGCGCAATAGCAGGAAGTGACGATTCCATGAATATTCTCGTCGCTTCCATGCCACAGGCGGCGCGCTCGGGCGCGACGCCATTGACGGCGAATAGGTGACTTGTCACACTTCGACCCATTCTGAGCTTCACAACTTCATAAGCGGGCCGGGGGGCGTAGTTTTGAAGTCGTTGCCAGCGTGGCCGTCGGGCCCACGCTGCGTGGCGATTTGCCGCGTTCCATCCGGTCGGAATGTCGTGGCGACCCGTCCGTGGTCGCGCAACGCGAGAACATGATGCAATCCGCGCGGGTGGAACAACTGACCAATTCCCAACCGCTGGCGAGTTCGCTTGCCGGCCGTAAAGTGCTGGTGATCGACGATTCCAGTACCATCCGCCGTACCGCGCAGATTTTCCTGTCCAAGGTCGATTGCCAGGTCGTGCTGGCCGAAGACGGGTTCGATGCGCTGGCCAAGCTGGGTGACTTCAAGCCGGACATCGTCTTTTGCGACATCCTGATGCCCAAGCTGGACGGTTACCTGACCTGCTCACTGATCAAGAAAAGCCCGAAGTTTCATGCCACGCCCGTGGTCATGCTGTCGTCGCGCGACGGGGTGTTCGACCGCGCGCGCGGCAAGCTGGTCGGGGCGGTGGACCACCTTGCCAAGCCTTTCTCGCGGGAAGCGCTGCTGGAGGCGGTCCAGGCGCATCTGCCGGCAGCCGCTGGCGCCGCGCAATGACGGCACCTCTTTAGAAAGAAGGACTGTTTGTATGGCAATCAAAAAGATTCTGGTGGTTGATGACTCCCCCACCGAAGCACTGTTCCTGTCGGAAATCCTGAGCAAGAACGGTTTCAAGGTGTCGGTCGCGGCCGACAGCGACCAGGCCATGGCCAAGCTGGAAGGCGAGCCTTTCGACCTGGTCCTGATGGACGTGGTGATGCCCGGCCAGAACGGCTACCAGGCCACCCGCGCGATCAAGAAGGACGATCGCTTCAAGGACATCCCGGTGATCATCTGCACCACCAAGGGCCTGGAGACCGACCGCGTGTGGGGCATGCGCCAGGGCGCGTCGGACTACATCGTCAAGCCGGTCAAGGCAGAAGAGCTGCTCGAAAAGATCGCCAAGCTGCCGCAGTAACCGCGCGCAGATGTTTAACCCGCGCGACGCCTGACGGCGCGCAACGACCGCATCCGACATGAGCGAGACGCGCACCAACCTGACTTCCCGCCAGCGGCTGCATGAGTACCAGGCGATGCTGGCCCGCCGCCTGCAAGAGGCGCGTGCCAAGGCATCGATGGACAGCTTCCTGGGCGTGCAGATCGGCGACCGTCATTGGCTGCTGTCGCTCGGCGACACCGGCGAAGTGCTGGACTATCAGCCGCCGGCGCGCGTGCCGCTGACGCAGCCGTGGTACCTCGGCCTCGTGAACGCGCGCGGCACGCTGCTGGGCGTGATCGATTTCGCGCTGTTCTCCGGCGAGGCGCCGACGGTGGGTGGCGTCGGCGCCAAGATGGTGGTGCTGTCCAAGGATCCGCAGCGCGCCTGCGCGATCCTGGTGCCCCGCGTGGCGGGCCTGCGCAGCCTGTCCGACCTGCAGGCCGTGGAGGCCGGGCAGGAAGATGGCCTGCCGTGGCAGAACCGCGCCTGGCGCGATGCGCAGGGCACGCTGTGGCGCGAACTGAGCGTGCGCCAACTGCTGGCCGATCCGGCATTCCTGCAGGTGGGCCGCAGCCGCGCCTGACGCGCCGGCACCAGGCGGGACACCGGGCCGTGCACGATCGGCCCGGCAACGAAGAACACATGGGCGCCCCCGCAACGGGAGCGGTGGCGCTCAAGAGCAAGACAGCGGCATGCGGCACGGCAAGGGGACGGGCCGCAGCTGCCGCTGGAAGGTGCGGACCTCGCTGATCACATGGGCGCGGCCGCGGATGGGAAATCCATGCCGTCACTCTCGACAAGGCGGCATCGACAAGACAAGAGGGTCCTATGGGGTTCAAGTGGTTCAACGCGGGTCGCCGTGCCGGGGGTGAGGCAGAGGCGCCGGAAGTTGCAGCGGAAGGCGCCGGGGTCGCGGCCGTGCAGTTGGATAGCGCCCAAGTGGACGAGATCGATCCTGCTGGTCCGCCGTCGCAACTCAGCCACGGCCCGATCGACAAGGTGGTCGGCTGGATCGAGCGGGTGCCGTTCGTGGCCCAGCAGCGCGTGTTCACGGTCGGCCTGCTGGCCGGTCTGGTGGCGCTGCTGGCCTCGATCTACTTCGATAACCGGCAAGCCAACAACGGTTCGCTGCAGATCGAAATCGCCGGTGACACGCTGATGCACTCGCAGCGTCTGGCCAAGGCAGTGCCGGTGGCGCTGCTGGGTAACGAGAGCGCCTTCACGCAGCTCAAGGAAAGCCGTGCGCGGCTGCAGAGCAACCTCGAAGCGCTGAAGACCGGTAGCGCCGACCGCGGCTTGAGCGCCACGGCCGGCGGCGAAGCCCAGGCGCTGCTCGACAAGTCCATCGAAGAGTGGAAGCGCAGCGAGAAGAGCGCCCAGGCGGTGCTGGCCCAGGAAAAGACCCTGGTGTCGGTGGGTAAGACGCTGAACGTGTTCAACGCCTCCAACCCGGAACTGCTGGAAGAAGCCGAGCAGATCTCGTCGATGAAGCTGCAGACCAACGCGCCGGCGCGTGAAGTGGCCGCGTCGTCGCAGCTGGTGATGCTGACGCAGCGTCTCGGTAAGAACATGAACGAGTTCCTGGCCGGTGAAGGCGTCAACCCGGAAACCGCGTTCCTGCTGGGCAAGGACACCAACACCTTCCGCGAAACCCTGAACGGTCTGCTCAACGGCTCGGAAGCGCTGCGCCTGTCGGCAGCCACCGATCCGGAAACCAAGGGCTATCTGCAAGAGCTGTCGACCCGTTTCGACAACGTGCAGAAGACCACGCAGATCATTCTGGAGAACCTGCCGGGCCTGATCGCCGCCAAGCGCGCCCAGCAGCAGATCTTCAACGACAACGAAAAGCTGCGTGCCGACCTGTCGGACCTGCAGTCGGCCTATTCGGGCAGCGTGCGCAGCCGTCCGCTGACGCTCGGCGCCGTCGTGCTGTCGGCCATCCTGACGGTGGCCTGCCTGGCCGGTCTGGCGGCCCTGTACCTGCGCGACTCGCGTGTGCGTGCAATGGAAGCAGAAGCGCGCCAGCGTGAAGCCGAAGAGCGCCGGATGGTGGAAAAGCGCAACAACGATGCCACCCAGGCCGCAATTCTGCGTCTGATGAACGAACTGCAGGACATCGCAGACGGTGACTTGACCAAGCAGGCCACCGTGTCGGAAGACATTACCGGCGCGATCGCCGACTCGGTGAACTACACCGTGGAAGAACTGCGCGAGCTGGTCGGCCGGGTGCAGCAGACCGCCGAGCAGGTGACGCAGGCCTCGTCGGCGGTGCAGACCACCTCCGACAAGCTGGTGCTCGCCTCCGAAGAACAGTCCCGCCAGATCCGCCAGACCGGCCAGTCGGTGGTGGAGATGGCCGACCGCATTACGCAGGTCTCGCGCGGCGCCGCCGAATCCGCGAACGTGGCGCGCGCCTCGCTGGCTGCTGCCGAGCAGGGTCAGGTGGCCGTGCAGAACGCGATCACGGGCATGAACGACATCCGCGACCAGATTCAGGACACCTCCAAGCGGATCAAGCGCCTGGGCGAATCGTCGCAGGAGATCGGTGAAATCGTGGAACTGATCTCGGACATTACCGAGCAGACCAACGTGCTGGCACTGAACGCAGCCATCCAGGCCGCCTCCGCAGGTGAAGCCGGCCGCGGCTTCTCCGTGGTGGCCGAGGAAGTGCAGCGTCTGGCAGAACGTTCCGCCGAGGCAGCCAAGCAGATCGGTGCGCTGATCCGCACGATTCAGACCGACACCCAGGACGCGGTGCACGCAATGGAGCGCAGCACGGCCGGTGTGGTGGAAGGGGCCAAGCTGTCGGACAACGCTGGTACCGCTCTGGTGGAGATCGGCCGCGTGTCGCGCCAGCTCGCCGAACTGATTGAAAGCATCTCGCAAACGACTTCGCACGAAGCGACGCTGGCTTCCGACGTGGCGCAGAACATCGAGCAGATCCTGCAGATGACGGAGCAGACGTCGACGGGGTCCCGTCAGACCGCGCAATCGGTGCGCCAGCTCACGCAGCTTGCAGAAGAGCTGCGCGATTCGGTGGCCCGTTTCCGCATCGCCTGACGGGCGTCGCCCCCGGATTTCGGGCGGGCGCGGCGCGCAAGCGCCGCACGCAACCGCCACACGCTTTTTGGAAGCCCTCATGCATCATCCATCTTCCGCCCAGCCCGAATCCGCCTCCCTCGAGGCGGCCGGGGCCGTCGCTGCGGCGCGTCCTGTTCCTTCCGCGCCGGCGCGCGATCTGTCCGCGCTGGCCTGGGTTGCGCCCAACATGCGCGCCGCGCTGGACGACGCGGTCCGCGAATTCCGTGAATACGTTGCCGATGTGGTGGCCAACCCCGAGGTGCTCGGGGCACGCGACACCACCTCGCTGCGCCTGGCCGGCCAATATCTGCACCAGGCCGCCGGCGCGCTGCTGATCGTCGGCCTGCGCGGCATCGATGTGTACTGCCAGGCCGCCAAGCGCCTGCTGGAAGCCGTCGATGCGGGTACGCTGGTCGCCGATGCGCAGACCCTGGACATCTTCTCGCGCGCCGTGCAGGCGCTGCAGGAGTATGTCGCCGACCTGATGGCCGGCATGGCCGAAGAGCCGCTGCGCCTGTTCCAGCCCTATCAGGCCGTGCTCGCTCGCCTGGGCGAAGAGCGCATCCATCCCGCCGACCTGTGGGCCGACGAGCTGCGCCACCTGCCGGCGCTGCTGCTGCCTTCGCGCGATCTGGTGGGCCTGTCGCGCCTGCGCCGCAAATTCGAAATGGCGCTGCTGGCCGCGCTGCGCCTGCCGAACACGGCCGGCCCCGAACACGATCCCGCCGTCGCCGCTGCCGCCTATGCGCCGATGGAAAAGCTGCTGCACGGTATCCGCGCGCTCGAGCGCGAGCCGCGCCGCACCGGCGACGACCTGCTGCGCGACTTGTGGCTGGTGCTCGCGCTGACCTTCGGCGCGCTGCGCGCCGGACTGGTTCCGGCCGACATCACCGGCAAGCGCCTGGCCGCGCGCGTCAACCTGCTGCTGCGCCAGTATTCGCACAACAACGTTCACCTGCCGCAAGGGCTGCTGACCGACGCGCTCTACCTGCTGGCCGGCATGGCCTACGGCAACGCCCTCGGCGCGCCGGCCGGGGACGACACGCTGGGTTCGGACATCATCGCCTGCGTGCAGGCCTTCTCGATTCCCGCCACGCATGCGCCGGCCAACGCGCTGCACACCCATCACTATTACGCGCTGTTGTCGGCCGAGATGACCGACACGCTGCAGCGGATCGGCCGCACGCTCGAAACGCTGAGCCAGCAGCCCGCTCCCGTCGCCGACGAGCTCGATACCGCGCTGCGGACGCTGGCGCTGCACGCCGATGCGCTCGGCCAGCCGGCGCTGTCCGCTCTGACCCATCGCCTGGGCGAGCCGGCCGACGTGCCCAGCCAAGACGCGGCGCCGACGCTGCTGTTCCTCTCGCGCATGCTGGCGCGTCCCTGGGCGCTGCACGGCGAATCGGGCGATCTGCGCAGCGCCTGGTTTGCCGCCCGCTGCAACGAGCTGGCCGAACACGTGCGCGCGCAGCGCGCCGGCGAGCAGGCGCCGGCACCGGTCTGGCTGTCACGGCTGACCGATGAGATCACGCAGCGCCGCACGCGCGGCGAGCAGGTTCGCGCATTGCAGACGCGGCTCGCCTCTGCCGAGACGCACCTGGATGCGTTCGAGCGCGAAGGCGATGCAAGCGGCGGCCTGAAAGAAGCCAGCCGCCTGTTCGCCGAGATGCAGGCCACGTTCACCTCGCTGGGCGCTGGCGAAGCGGTGCGCGCCACCGAAGCCGCGCAAGCGACCATCGCCACGCTGGAGGCCCCCGGGCAGGCCGCCGCCGCCGACCGCGAGCACTACCTGGCCGCGCTGGCCGGCAACGTCAGCGGCCTGCAGGGCTTCCTCGACGCACTGTCGGCCGGTACCGAGCTGACCGGCGCGCAGATCGACCAGATCGTGGTCGAGGGCGCGCTGACGTCCGTGGAGCGCGAATCCGCCTGGCGCGACTTCGCGTTCGATGCCGAGACCGGCATGCTGGTCCGCCGCGAACCCCAGGTCGACCTCAACGCCGATGCCGCCGCCGCACAGGCGGATGCCGACGGCGAGCATCTGCAATCCCTGCTGGATCGCCTGCTTGCCAAGCAGCCGGTCGACCAGGCCGATCCGCTTGCCGCCGAACTGCGTACCGCCCTGCACGAAGCGCGCGATGCCGCCGCCATCGATGACGATCCGGCCCGCCGCCGCCGTCTGGAAGAGGCCCTGGCGCAGTTCGACGCCTGGCAGGCCGGCAGCCAGGCCGCGCTGGAGCGCATGCAGGCCGCACTGGCGGCGCCCGCGGCCGAAGCGGCCGTGGCGGCAGTCGCCGCGCCGGCCGCGAGCGATGCGCAGTCCATCGATGCAGAACTGCTGGAAATCTTCCTGTTCGAAGCCGACGAGGTGCTCACCGGCGTGCGGACCGACCTGCAGGCGCTGCACGTCACCGCGCAGGCGGGCTCGGGCGGTGCCGCCACCGGTAGCGATCTGGACCTGCTGACGCAGCTGCGCCGCGCCTTCCATACGCTCAAGGGCTCGGGCCGCATGGTGGGCCTGACGCGCTATGGCGAGGCCGCCTGGGCCATCGAACAGGTGATGAACGTGTGGCTGGCCGAAAGCCGCGTGCCCACGCCCGACCTGGCCGCGCTGCTGGCGCGAGCCGAGGCGGACCTGTCGGCGTGGACGGCCGCCATTGCGCAAGCGCCGCACGCCGATCATGCGATCGAGCCGCTGGTGGCGGCCGCCGACCGCGTGCGCCACGGCGGGCCATTCGTGTGGCTGGAGGCCGTGGCCGATGCGCCCGCGCCGCAATCGCTGGAGGCACCGGCCGAGCCGGCGGTTTCGCCCGAACCCGCCGCACCGGCACCGGAACCGTGGCTGCATGTCGTGGAGCCGGTGGACACGCCTGCCGATGCCCCTGTCGCGCCGGAAGCGCCGTTCGCGCCTGTCGAGCCTGTGCTCCAGGCCAACGACGCAGCTTCGCTGTCGTGGGACGATGTTCCCGTCCTCCCCGCGTCCGATGCGCTGGCAGCCGAGGCACCTGTCCTGGAGCCGGTTTCCGAGCCGGTCGCCGAAGCCGTGACCGGGCCCGAGCCGATCAGCGAGCCGATGGTGGAGCCGATTGCCGAGCCGGTCGTCGAGCCTGCTGCCATCGAGCCCGTGGCGGACGTCTTCGCCGCCGAGCCCACGCCGGCCGAAGCCGACGCCAAGGTGATCCCGTTCCCGTTCGAGCAGACCGGCACGCCGGAAGAGGCATCGCACGACGACGGCATCAAGATCATCGGCCCCGTGTACATCAGCGTGGCGCTGTACAACGTCTACCTCCAGGAAGCCGACGCGCTGATCCGCCGCCTGGGCGTGGATTTCTCCGAATGGCGGCACGAAGGCCGCGCCCAGCCGAGCGAGCTGGCGCTGCGCGCCGCGCATACGCTGCAGGGCAGCTCCGCCGTGGTGGAGCTCGAGCCGGTGCGCCTGATCGCCGATGGGCTGGAGCAGGTGCTGCTGAACCTGGACAGCCGTCCGGTGGCGATGCATCCGGGCGACTTCCGCCTGCTCGACCAGTCGGTCGAGCGCATGCGCGGCATGCTGCACCAGTTTGCCGCCAGCGTCTGGCCCGAGGCCGATGACGCGCTGTGCCGCGGCCTGGCCGAGCTGTGCGAGCGTGTGTTGGTGCGCCCGCGCCTGCAGTCCGAAATGGCTCCGCAGGCGCTTGCCGATGCGGAGACGGTCGAGAACGAGAACCCGGTCATCGGCGAAGACGACGTGCCGGCGATCGCGGCGCCGGAAAGCATCGCGCCGCTTGCGCCGGTCTACGAGTCGCCGGTGGCGGCCGGCCCGGCGGTTGCCGAGCTGGTGCGCCAGGCGCCGTCCGATGCGCTGGATTCGGCCCTGCTGGAAATCTTCCTGGAAGAGGCGCACGTCGCGCTGCCCGAACTGGGCCAGCAGCTGCGCGCGTGGGAAGCCGCGCCGCAGGACCGCACCGTCTCGGGCCTGCTGCTGCGTAACCTGCACACCGTCAAGGGCAGTGCGCGGATGGCCGGCGCGATGACGCTGGGCCAGGCCGCGCACGAAATGGAAAGCGCCGTCGACAACGGCCTGCGCCACAACCGCGTCGACGAGGCGCTGTTCCGCAAGCTGTACGTCTGGCTCGACCGCATCCAGGCCCACGTCGACGCGCTGGGCGCCGGCAAGCTGCTGCCGCTGGATGCCGGCTTGCGCGACGCGCCGGAAGCGCCGTCCGCGGCCGCCGGCGACCCGGCGTCCGCGGGTGCGATGCTGCCCGCTGTCGCCGGCGCCACGAGCGTCGACCAGACCGGCGCCCGCAGCCCCGAGGCCGAGGCGCTGGAAGTCGCCGAGCGCCAGCGCGCCATGGTGCGCGTGCAGGCACGCGCGCTCGATGCGCTGATCAACGACGCCGGCGAAGTCGGCGCGGCGCGTGCGCGTCTCGAGGCCGAGGTCCAGGCGCTCAAGAGCTATCTGGCCGAACTGAACGACAACGTGGCGCGTCTGCGCGCCCAGGTGCGCGAGATCGAAATCCAGGCCGAATCGCAGATGGAGTCGCGCATCGCGGATGCCGCCGCGCACTCCGAATCCTTCGACCCGCTGGAGTTCGACCGCTTCACCCGCCTGCAGGAACTGACGCGGATGATGGCCGAGTCCGTCAACGACGTGGCGACGGTGCAGCAGAACTTGTTCCGCGGCTTCGATCAGGCTTCGCTGGATCTGGAAACGCAGGCACGCCTGACGCGCGGTCTGCAGCGCAGCCTGATGCGCGCCCGCATGGTGCAGTTCGATACCGTCGCCGACCGTCTGTATCGGGTGGCGCGCCAGGCCGCCGCGGAAACCGGCAAGGAAGTCCGCCTGTTCATCAAGGGCGGTACGGTGGAACTGGACCGCAGCGTGCTGGACCGCATGGGCGGCCCGCTCGAGCACATGATCCGTAACGCCGTCGCGCACGGCATCGAGCTTGCAGAGGAGCGCCGCACCAAGGGAAAGTCTCCCGCTGGCGAGCTTACGCTAGAAGTGCAGCAGGAAGGCAACGAGGTCGTACTTCACTTCGTCGATGACGGCGCCGGCCTGAACCTCGAACGCATCCGCGCCCGCGCGCTGGAGCGCCAGCTGCTGGCACCCGACGAGGAAGCCAGCGAGGCGCGGCTGACCGAGATGATCTTCTCGCCCGGCTTCTCCACCGCCCAGCAGGTGTCGGAACTGGCCGGCCGCGGCGTTGGCATGGACGTGGTGCGCGCCGAGACGGTGGCGCTGGGTGGCCGCATCTCGCTGCAGACCACGCCGAATGTGGGCACGCGCTTCACCATCCACCTGCCGCTGACCACCGCCATCACGCAGGTGCTGCTGGTGCGTGTGGGCGAGCGCGTGTACGCGATCCCCTCGGGCATGATCGACCACGTGCAGCAGTTGCGCCCGCAGTTGCTGGCCGAGGCCTACAACGCCGGCGCGCTGGAATTGCCGGGCGGTCCGGTGCCATTCCACTACTTCGGTGCGCTGCTGGAAGAAGCCCGGCCCGTGATGGGCGGCCGCAAGTACTCGCCGGCGGTGGTGGTGCGCAGCGGCAACGATCGCGCGGCCGTGCACGTGGACGAAGTGATCGGCAACCGCGAAGTGGTGGTCAAGCACATCGGTCCGCACCTCGCGCGTCTGGAAGGCATCGCCGGGGCGACCACGCTGGGCGATGGCGAAATCGTGCTGATCTACAACCCGGTGGTGCTCACGCAGCGCTTCGAACGCGAGGCCGCCGCGCTGGGCCTGCTGCAGGCCGAGCAGGGAACCAAGGGCGCCGTGGCCGAGCTGTCGCGCAACGGCAGCACCGATGCCGTGCCCGGCCTGGCCACGCAGCCGATCGTGATGGTCGTCGACGACTCGCTCACGGTGCGCAAGGTCACGCAGCGCCTGCTGACGCGTTCCGGCTACCAGGCCGTGCTCGCGCGCGACGGCGTGGATGCCCTGCGGCAACTGCAGGAAGTCACGCCGGACGCCATGCTGGTCGACATCGAAATGCCGCACATGGATGGCTTCGACCTGACCCGCAACGTGCGCGCCGACGAGCGCATCGGCGCCATGCCGATCATCATGATCACCTCGCGTTCGGCGGACAAGCACCGCCGCTATGCCGCGGAGATCGGCGTCAACGTTTACCTGGGCAAGCCCTACAACGAAGACGAGCTGCTGCGCCACCTGCGCAACCTGATCGGTTCGCGGGCACCCGCCGCCGCCAACGCGGGCTGAACGGGCGACGCGCAGCAATGACAACGGGCCGGTTTGATACCGGCCCGTTGTCATTTGCGCGGACGTTCAATCCTCAGGGCGCGGGGCGTCCGCCCGATCCCGGCGGGCGCGTCGCGCGGCGGCTCACGTACCGGCAGCGGATCGATGAACTCACGTTCGAATATGAACGCATAGCGGACCTCGCGGCAATGACGCAAGGCATAATGCAGCGCTGCGTGGTCGATGTGCCGCAGATCGCGCCGGAACCCGACCCGCCCGCGCCGGAAATGCGCGCCGATGCGATCGGCGCGCGTTTGCGTGGCAGGTGAGGGCTTGGCGAGCGATGGACGCGGCATGACCGAACGCCTGGTGGCCGGCCGAGCGTATTGCACAATCCGCGCCGCATCCTATCTCCATCCGTTGTTGCCATGACCGCTTCTTCCGCCCGCCTGCCGCTCTACCGCATCTTGCAATCCCAGGGGTTCGGCACGCGCCGCTACTGCAAGGACCTGGTGTTCGCCGGCCTGGTCCACGTCAACGGCGTCGAGGCCGAGGACCCCGATGCCCAGGTCGACACCGCGGGCCTCGTGCTGGACGTCGACGGCGAACGCTGGGCCTACCACGCGCGTGCCTACCTGATGCTCCACAAGCCCACGGGTTTCGAGTGCTCGCAGAAGCCGCGCCACCATCCCAGCGTCTACACGCTGCTGCCGGTGCCTTTGCGCGAACGCGGCGTGCAGTGCGTCGGCCGTCTCGACCAGGACACCACGGGCCTGCTGCTGCTGACCGACGATGGCCAGTTCGTCCACACGCTGACCAGCCCTCGCCACCAGGTACCGAAGGTGTACGAGATCACCACCGCCGAGCCCGTGACGGACGCGCAGGTCACCCAACTGTGCCAGGGTGTGCTGCTGGAAGACGAAGATGTGCCGGTGGCGGCCGCCTGGGCCGAGCGGGCGGATGCCTGCCACCTGCGCATGGCGCTCACGCAGGGAAAATACCATCAGGTCAAGCGGATGGTGGCGGCCGCCGGCAACCATGTCGCCGCGCTGCATCGCAGTGCCATCGGCGGCCTGACGCTAGGTGCCGACCTGGCGCCGGGCCAATGGCGCTGGCTGGAGAGCGACGACCTGGTGGCCCTGGATAGCACGCCGGTTCATCCCGCCGGGGCGGCCATGGGTGCGTGAGCCTTCACAAAAAATTACATCCGGGGGCCGACTTCCACCAAATGAAAAGGCCACCCGCCGGGGGCTTTTGGTAAACTAGCCTCATGGCCTCGCCGGACGCACCCATCAATCTCACGAATCAGTTCCTGATCGCTATGCCCGGCATGGCGGATCCCACGTTTTCGGGTACGGTCGTGTACCTGTGCGAGCACAATGAGCGGGGTGCGCTCGGTCTCGTCATCAATCGGCCCATCGATATCGATCTGGCGACCCTGTTCGACAAGATCGACCTCAAGCTGGAAATCCATCCCCTTGCCGAACAGCCTGTCTACTACGGCGGCCCGGTGCAGACCGAGCGTGGCTTTGTGCTGCACGACGCCATGGGCTCGTATTCGTCGTCGCTGACGGTGCCGGGCGGGCTGGAGATGACCACCTCCAAGGATGTGCTGGAGGCCGTCGCCCGGGGTGGCGGACCACAACGCTTCATCCTGACCCTCGGCTATGCGGGCTGGAGCGCCGGCCAGCTGGAAGAGGAGATCGGCCGCAATGGCTGGCTGACCGTCCAGGCCGATCCCGAGATCATCTTCAATGTACCGGCCGAGGAGCGCTTTGCCGCCGCGCTGAGACTGCTCGGCATCAATCCCGCCATGCTCTCCGGTGAGGCCGGGCATGCCTGAGCCGGCGCGACCGGCCCCCGCCCCCGTGCCCGTTCACGGCACCCTGTTGGCATTCGATTACGGCGAAAAGCGCATCGGCGTGGCGCTGGGCAACTCCATCACGCGTTCGGCGCGGGCGCTGGAAGTCATCCCCAACCGTTCGGTCGAGTACCGTTTCACGCAGATCACGCGGCTGGTCAATGCATGGCAGCCGGTCGGCTTCGTGGTCGGCATGCCGGTTCATCCGGAAGGCGAGGACCAGCCGATGATCAAGCTGGCCAAGCGTTTCGGCAATCAGTTGCATGGTCGCTATGGCCTGCCGGTCACCTGGGTGGATGAACGCTACTCGTCGATTGCCGCACAGGATGCCGGCGCCACCGACGACGTGCTCGATGCCGAGGCCGCGCGCATCATCCTCCAACAATTCTTCGACGAATCACACGCATGACATCGCAACAGATCGATGCCGAGGCGCTCTACCAGAGCCTCGTCGCGCAGCTTCGTACGCGGATGGCCGGCACGCCCGCCGGCGATTGGTCGGTGGCCGGCATTGTCAGCGGGGGCGCCTGGATCGCGGCGCGCCTGGCGCTCGATCTGGGCCTGCGGGAGTATGGCATCGTCAATGTCGCCCTGCATCGCGATGACTACGCCAAGAAGGGCCTGCACGCCCAGGCCCAGCCGACCACGCTGCCGTTCGAGGTGGAAGAGCGCCGCATTCTGCTGGTGGACGATGTGCTCGCCACCGGCCGCACCATCCGTGCCGCCATCAACGAATTGTTCGACTACGGCCGTCCGGCCGCGGTGGAGCTGGCCGTGCTGGTCGACCGCGGCGAGCGTCAGTTGCCCATCGCGCCCGACTATATCGGCGAGCGCATCGCGTTGGCGGCCGACGAGTCGCTGGTGCTGCGCCAGGAGGGCGAGGGCGCATCGGCACGCTTCACCTTCACGCGCGAGCCCAAGGCCGCCTGATGCCGGGCATCGCGTACCGCTTCTGCTCTGACCGCTTTCGTTTGTCTTCGCCTTCCGTCCGCCTTTGTCCCCTGTCATGACCAAGACTTTCGCCAACCCGCAGCTCACAAAGAACGGCGAGCTCAAGCACCTGCTGTCGATCGAGGGGCTCTCGCGTGACATCCTCACGCACATCCTCGATACGGCCAAGCAGTTCGTCTCCGTGTCGGATGCCGACCGCGAGGTGAAGAAGGTGCCGCTGCTGCGCGGCAAGAGCGTGTTCAACCTGTTCTTCGAGAACTCCACGCGCACGCGCACCACGTTCGAGATCGCGGCCAAGCGGCTGTCGGCGGATGTGATCAACCTGAACATCAACGCCTCCTCCACCAGCAAGGGCGAGTCGCTGCTCGATACCATCAACAACCTGTCGGCAATGCAGGCCGACATGTTTGTCGTGCGCCACGCCAGCTCGGGCGCGCCGTACCTGATCGCCGAGCACGTCGCGCCGCATGTGCACGTGATCAACGCGGGCGACGGCCGCCACGCGCACCCCACGCAGGGGCTGCTCGACATGTTCACCATCCGCCACTACAAGAAGGATTTCTCCAACCTGACGGTGGCGATCGTCGGCGACATCCTGCACTCGCGGGTGGCGCGCTCCGACATCCATGCGCTGACCACGCTGGGCTGCGCCGAGGTGCGCGCCATCGGCCCGCGCACGCTGCTGCCCAGCGGTCTGGAGCACATGGGCGTGCGCGTCTTCCACAGCATGGAAGAGGGGCTCAAGGGCGTTGACGCGGTCATCATGCTGCGCCTGCAGAACGAACGGATGAGCGGCGCGCTGCTGCCGTCCGCGCAGGAGTATTTCAAGGCGTATGGCCTCACGCAGGAGCGGCTGGCGCTGGCCAAGCCGGATGCCATCGTGATGCACCCGGGCCCGATGAACCGTGGCGTGGAGATCGATTCCGCCGTGGCCGACGGCGTGCAATCGGTGATCTTGAACCAGGTGACGTTCGGCATTGCCGTGCGGATGGCGGTGATGGGCATCGTGGCGGGCAACAACGACTAAGAAGACCGATGAAACTGCATATCAAGGGCGGCCGCCTGATCGACCCGGCCAACGGCATCGACGCGCAACAGGATCTGTACCTCGCCGCGGGCAAGGTGGTCGGCGTCGGCCGCGCGCCAGCGGATTTCCACGCCAACAAGACCATCGACGCCACCGGGCTGGTCGTCTGTCCGGGGCTCATCGACCTGTCCGCCCGCCTGCGCGAGCCGGGCTACGAATACAAGGCGACGCTCGAATCGGAGATGGCCGCCGCCATGGCCGGTGGCGTGACCTCGCTGGTGTGTCCGCCGGATACCGACCCCGTGCTTGACGAGCCCGGCCTGGTCGAAATGCTCAAGTTCCGCGCCCGCAACCTGAACCAGGCGCATGTCTATCCGCTGGGCGCGCTGACGGTCGGCCTCAAGGGCCTGGTGCTGACCGAGATGGCCGAGCTGACCGAAGCCGGCTGCGTGGGCTTCTCGCAAGCCGATGCGCCGATGACCGACACGCTGGTGCTGATGCGTGCGCTGCAATACGCGCAGACCTTCGGCTTCACCGTCTGGCTGCGCCCGGAGGACCCGTTCCTGGGCAAGGGCGGCGTGGCGGCGAGCGGCCCGCTGGCCTCGCGCCTGGGCCTGGCCGGCGTGCCGGTGATGGCCGAGACCGTGCGCCTGCACACCATCTTCGAACTGATACGCAGCACCGGCGCGCGCGTGCACCTGTGCCGCCTGTCGTCGGCTGCCGGGCTGGAGCTGGTGCGCCGTGCCAAGGCCGAGGGCCTGCCGGTCACCTGCGACGTCAATGTCCACCATATCTCGCTCACCGATGTCGACATCGGCTACTTCAACTCGCAGATGCGCTTCATGCCGCCGCTGCGGGCCGGCCGCGATCGCGACGGCATCGTGCGCGCGCTGGCCGACGGCACCATCGACGCCATCTGCTCCGACCACACGCCGGTGGATGACGATGAAAAGCTGCTGCCCTTCGCCGAGGCCTCGCCCGGTGCGACCGGCCTCGAAACCCTGCTGCCGCTGACGCTGCGCTGGGCGGCGGAGCACAAGGTCGACCTGCCGCGCGCGCTGGCGCGCATCACCAGCGAACCGGCGCGCGTGCTGGGCCTGCAGGCCGGCTCGCTGGAAGAGGGGGCGATGGCCGACGTGTGCGTGTTCGATCCGGACGCCACCTGGAAGGTCGAGCCGCGCAGTCTGCGCAGCCAGGGCAAGAACTCGCCGTATCTCGGCTTTGAGCTGGCCGGCCGCGTGCGGGCCACGCTGGTTGCCGGTCATCTGGCCTATGACGGGCATTGATCAGCGCGCCGACGCGGCGCCCGCAGAGGCGGCCGCACCGGCGCAGCGCAGGCATGTGCTGCGCAAGCTGCGCCTGGCCATCCATCTGATCGAGGGCATTGCGACCTGCGCGCTGCTGTTCTGGTGGGTCGGTCCGGTGCGCAAGCGCGCGCTGATCCAGCGCTGGTCGCGCAGGCTGCTGGCGCTGTTCCGCGTGACGCTGGCCGTGGATGGCGAGGCGGTGGGGCAGGCCGATCTGGCGGGGGCCATGTTGGTGTCCAACCACGTGTCGTGGCTCGACGTCTACGCCATCAATGCCTGGCATTCGCCGCGCTTCGTCGCCAAATCGGAAATCCGCAGCTGGCCGGTGATCGGCTGGCTGTGCGCGCAGACCGGCGTGCTGTTCGTCGAGCGTGCCCGCAAGCGCGACGCGCACCGCATCATGCACGCCATCGCCGATGCGCTGCGTGGCGGCGAGAGCATCTGTGTGTTTCCCGAAGGCACGACGTCCAACGGGATGCAACTGCTGCCTTTCCACGCCAATCTGTTCCAGGCGCCGGTGACGGCCGCCGCGCCGATCCGTCCGGTGGCGCTGCGCTACCGCATCGCCGCGACCGGCGAACTGACGACGATTCCCGCCTATATCGGCGACATGTCGCTGCTGGATTCGGTCAATGCGATCCTGAACGGGCCGCCGCTGGTGGCAGAGGTGTTCGTCGGGTCCGCCGTGTCCCCGGAAATGGATCGCCGTGCGCTGGCCGAGCACAGCCGCCAGGCTGTCGCCATGCTGATGGAGCGGGCCGGGTAGCCCGCCGGATTCCGCCCTACTTCTTGTGGGCGAGCGGGTCCTGGGCCTGCTCGCAGGCGACCTGGATCACCTCGCGGCCGGCCGGGGCCAGCGTCATGCGCGCGGCGGTCAGCTTGCCGCCCCATACACAGCCGGTGTCCAGGCCCAGCAGGTCATCCCGCATCACTAGTCCGCGCGTCGACCAGTGGCCGAAGGCGATCGGCGTGCCGCGCGTGCGGCGGCCGGGGACGTCGAACCACGGCACGTGGCCGTCCGGCGCGCCGTCGGCATCGGTGGTCTCGAACTCCATGGCGCCGTCCGGCGTGCAGAAGCGCAGGCGGGTCAGGGCGTTGATCGTCAGTCGCAGGCGGTCGATGCCGATAAGATCGCTGCTCCACTTGGCGGGCTGATTGCCGAAGGCATCGGTCAGGAACGTCTTCCAGTGCGGGCTGCGCAGTTCGCGCTCGACCGCGCCGGCCAGCTCCAGCACATCGCCCGTCGTCCACTGAGGCAGCACGCCGGCATGGACCATCAGGAAACCGTTCTCGAAGATCGCCAGCGGCTGGTGCCGCAGCCAGTGGATCAGCGCATCGCAGTCGGGGGCGCCGAGGATGTCGTCGAGGGTGTCCCGCTTGCCCGGCTTGCGCACGCCGGCGGCGACCGCCAGCAGGTGGATGTCGTGGTTGCCCAACACCGCGCGGGCCCGTCCGCCCTCGCACAGCATGATGACCCGTCGCAGCGTGCCGAGCGAATCCGGCCCGCGGTTGACCAGGTCGCCGACGAAGCGCAGCGGGGCGTTGGCCGGCAGTGCGGTCAGCAGGGTCTGGAGGGGAGAGCAGCAGCCTTGGAGATCGCCGATGGCGTGAGGAGGGATCGACGCGACTGTCATGTGTGTTGTGGATCACTCATTGCAACGGGTTGGGACGGTGGCGTCTCAACTGTTACAACGCGCTACAAAAAGATCGACCGTATTGGCAGGGCTTACCCTGGGGTCGGATAGAATACGCCACTTCTCAACATACTCAACGATTCCGCCGCCCTCGCGGGCGTACCGAGCGGACCAGGCGCGTGCCAACGGCGCGCGACAAGGAGCAGAGCGTTTGTCCCATATCCTCGTAACCGGTGGCGCCGGCTTCATCGGCGGCAACTTTGTCCTGAACTGGCTGGCCAATCCTGGCGCGGACGGCGTTGTCAACGTCGATAAGCTGACCTACGCCGGCAATCGCAAGACGCTGGCCGCCATCGAGCATGACCCGCGCCACATCTTCTCCCAGACGGATATCTGCGACCGTGCGGCGCTCGACAGCCTGTTCGCCCAGCACAAGCCGCGCGCGGTGGTCCACTTCGCCGCGGAGAGCCACGTGGATCGCTCCATCCACGGCCCGGCCGAATTCATCCAGACCAACATCGTCGGCACCTTCACGCTGCTGGAAGCCGCGCGCGCCTACTGGGGCGGGCTCGATGCCGACGCCAAGGCCGCGTTCCGCTTCCTGCACGTCTCGACCGACGAGGTTTTCGGCTCGCTCAGCGCCACCGATCCGCAATTTTCGGAAACCACGCCGTACGCGCCCAACAGCCCGTACTCGGCATCCAAGGCCGCCTCGGATCACCTGGTGCGCGCTTATCACCACACCTACGGGCTGCCGGTCCTGACGACCAACTGCTCCAACAACTACGGCCCCTACCATTTCCCGGAAAAGCTGATTCCGCTGATGATCACCAATGCACTCAGCGGCAAGCCGCTGCCGGTGTACGGTGATGGGCAGAACGTGCGCGACTGGCTCTACGTGGGCGACCACTGCGCCGCCATCCGCGAGGTGCTTGCGCGTGGCCGTCTGGGCGAGACCTACAACGTCGGCGGCTGGAACGAGAAGACCAACCTCGAGGTCGTGTACACGCTGTGCGACCTGCTCGACGAACTGAAGCCGAAGGCAACGGGCTCCTACCGCGACCAGATCGCGTTCGTGAAAGACCGGCCGGGCCACGACCGCCGCTACGCCATCGACGCCCGCAAGCTCGAGCGCGAACTCGGCTGGAAGCCCGCCGAGACCTTCGAGACCGGCCTGCGCAAGACCGTCCAGTGGTACCTGGACAATCAGGTGTGGGTGCAGGACGTGGTCTCGGGCGAATACCGGAACTGGGTCGCGAAGCAGTATGCAGCATAAGGCGCACCCTGTTCCGAAGCTGCTGGTCACGGGAAGCAACGGCCAGGTCGGCTTTGAGCTGCGCCGCAGCCTGGCGCCCCTGGGCGAGGTGATCGCGCTGGACCGGGCCGCCTGCGACCTGACCCGGCCCGATGCGCTGCGCCGGCTGGTGCGCGAGCATCGCCCCGACGTGATCGTCAACCCGGCGGCCTACACTGCTGTCGACAAGGCCGAGACCGATGCCGAAACGGCATTCGCCGTCAACGGCATGGCGGCCGGTGTCCTGGCCGAGGAAGCCCGCGCGCTGGGCAGCCTGCTGGTGCACTACAGCACCGATTACGTTTTCGACGGCAGCAAGGCCGCCGCCTACGTCGAGACCGATGCGGTCAACCCGCAGTCCGTCTACGGCAAGAGCAAGCTCGCGGGCGAGCAGGCGATCGCTGCCTCGGGCGCGGCGGCGCTGGTGCTGCGTACCTGCTGGGTGGCCGGCGCGCACGGCGGCAATTTCGCCAAGACGATGCTCAAGCTGGGCCGCGAGCGGGACAGCCTGCGCGTGATCGCCGACCAGTTCGGCGCGCCCACCACGGCCGCGCTGATCGCCGACGTGACCGCGCAGATCGTCGCGCGCTTCTGGCTGTCGGGCGATCGCGCCGCCTTTCCGGGCGGCCTGTATCACCTGGCCGCGGCGGGCGAGACGACCTGGCACGGCTATGCCACGGCCGTGCTGCGCTATGCCAAGGCGCGCGGACTGGAGCTGAAGGTCGACCCCGAGCGCATCGAAGCCATTCCGGCGACGGCGTATCCGCTGCCCGCGCCGCGGCCCGCCAACTCCCGCATGGACACCGGCAAGCTCACTGAAACGTTCGGCATCCACCTGCCGGACTGGCAGCAGGGTGTCCATCTCCTGCTGGACCAGATCTTTTCCTGAACGAATCGCCATGCGTAAAGGCATTATCCTGGCCGGAGGCTCCGGCACGCGACTCTATCCGATCACCCGCTCGGTTTCGAAGCAGCTGCTGCCGGTGTACGACAAGCCGATGATCTACTATCCGCTGTCCACGCTGATGCTGGCGGGGATTCGCGACATCCTGATCATCTCCACGCCGGAAGACACGCCGCGCTTCACCGACATGCTCGGCGACGGCAGCAAGTGGGGGATCAACCTGCAGTACGCGGTGCAGCCTTCGCCGGATGGGCTGGCGCAGGCGTTCATCATCGGGCGTGACTTCGTCGGCAACGATCCGTCGACGCTGATCCTCGGCGACAACATCTTCCACGGCCACGACCTCGTGGCCCAGCTGACGCGTTCGGCCGAGCAGCAGGCGGGCGCCACCGTCTTCGCCTATCACGTCCACGATCCGGAGCGCTACGGCGTGGTCGAGTTCGACCAGAACTTCCGTGCGCTCTCCCTGGAGGAGAAGCCGGCCAAGCCGCGTTCGCACTACGCCGTCACCGGGCTGTACTTCTACGACAACCAGGTGTGCGACATCGCCGCCGACATCAAGCCGTCGGCTCGCGGCGAGCTCGAGATCACGGACGTCAACAAGCACTACCTGGCGCAGGGCCAGCTCGACGTCGAGATCATGGGCCGCGGCTATGCCTGGCTCGACACCGGCACGCACGATTCGCTGCTGGAAGCGGCGATGTTCATCGCGACACTGCAGAACCGGCAGGGGCTGATGGTGGCCTGCCCCGAAGAGATCGCGTACCGCAATCGCTGGATCAGCGCCGAGCAGGTTGCCGCGCTGGCCAAGCCGCTGAGCAAGAATGGCTACGGCCAGTATCTGCAGCACATCATTTCGGAAACCGTCAAATGAACCTGAACGTCGTTCCCACCGCCATTCCGGAGGTCCTGATCCTCGAGCCGAAAGTGTTTGGCGACGACCGGGGCTTCTTCTTCGAGAGCTTCAACGCGCGTGCCTTCGAGCAGGTCACGGGCGTCAAGCGGACCTTCGTTCAGGACAACCATTCGCGCTCGGCCCGCAATGTGCTGCGCGGCTTGCACTACCAGATCCAGCATCCGCAGGGAAAGCTGGTGCGCGTGACGGTCGGTGAAGTCTTCGATGTCGCGGTCGATCTGCGCAAGCGCTCGCCGACCTTCGGCAAGTGGGTCGGCGTGACGCTGTCGGCGGAGAACAAGCGCCAGCTGTGGGTGCCGGAAGGGTTTGCGCATGGCTTTGTCGTGACCTCCGACCACGCCGAGTTTCTGTACAAGACCACCGACTACTGGTACGCCGAACACGAGCGCAGCATCGTCTGGAACGACCCGGATCTCGGCATCGAGTGGCCGGTCCAGGGCACGCCGGTCCTGGCGGCGAAAGATGCCGCCGGCGCGCGGTTTGCCAGCGCGGACTTGTTCGACTGAGGAACGTCCGTCCGTCCCGGTCTCGAGCCGCTGCCTGCCTGCCGGCATGGCGCCGGATGGCGCGCGGGCTAAACATCGCGGGCGGTGTTTCCGGGAAGACCGGACCGGATCCGGGAACCGTCGTACAGGTGGGGGTTGCCTTGCCGTTGACACAGTGCACATGACAGGAACGCCCATTCAACGTACCGGTGTCGTCAGGACGCTCACCAATTCGAGCGTCGTCGTGCTCGAGCGGATCGCCCAGATCGGGGTGACGCTGGTCGCGACCCTGGTGATCGCGCGCACCTTCGGGCCGCAGACGTATGGCGTCTGGCAGGCCGCGCAGTCGATCTTCGCGGTGACGTCCGCGCTGTGCCTGATCGTGCCGGGCGAGGTCCTGCTGCCTCGCCTGAAGGCGACGAGCGATTGGGAGCGGCTGTCCGTCACGCTGTCGTCGGCGCTGGTCGCGCGCATCGCTTTCGGCGTGCTGATCCTGGTGGGCTACGGCGTCGCCCTGGTCGTCGCGCCGGCCGCGCTGCATGGCACGCTGGTCGTCGCGCTGATCCTGCAGGGCTCGATCGCCGTCACCGAGCCCGTGAACGGGCTGAGTTCGTGGTACCAGGCGCAGTTGAACAATGTGCCCGTGTCGCTGCGCCGCCTGGTGGGCCTGGCGCTGCGGCTCGGCATTTTTGTGCTGTGCATCGTGATGCTGGGCAGGCCGCCGCTGCCGCTGCTGGCGGCGGCCTGGCCGATCGAAGCGCTGGTCGCCGGCGTGCTCGTGACGGCGATGTTCCTGGCGTCCCACGGGGCATTCCGGTTCCGGTGGACCGCCACGGAGTTGTCGTCGCTGGTGCGCGCGGGGCTGCCGGTCTGGTGGGGGCTGCTGTTCTACGCCTTGTTCCTGAAGGCGGACCGGCTGCTGCTGCCCCATCGCATGGATCCGCAGGGTTTCGGTGTCTACGGGGCCGCGGCCCAACTGGTCGAAACCGCGGTCGGCATGGTGATTCTCGTCACCAACACGCTGATGCCGAGGCTGATCTATCACCGCGAGGACGGCCGGCTGGACCGCACGACCGCGGCGGGCCTGCTGGGCGCGATCGCGATCGCATGCGCGGTGACGTCGCTGCTGGCGCCGTTCATCATCCGCGTGCTGTTCGGTGCGGGTTTCACCGGCGCGGCGCCGATCCTGGCCATCGGCATCTGGCTGGCTGCCCTGGCAGCGATCGATACGCTGCTGACGGGTATCTTGATCCGGGAGCGGGCGTTCCGGGTGGTGCTGATCAAGTGGACGCTTGCCGCGGCCCTGCAGTACGCGATCATTGCCGAGCTGTTTCCGCATCTGGGGCTGGGCGCGGTGCTCATCGCCTATCTGTCGGGATATGGCGTGGCGCTGGGGCTCTCAGGGTATAGCCTGAATAGGTTGCACTCGCGTGCCGAGGCACGGGCGTAGCCGTGCGGGCCGCGGGCCAAAAGGAAGATGGATTTGAAATGCTGAAATCAGGTGCAATTTTCGTCACGTTCCGTCCGACGAACGAGCAGGTCGCTGCGATCGCCGCCACGGCGCGGCTGTTCGATGCCGTGATCGTGGTCGACAACTCGCCGGCGCCGGACGCGGCCCTGCGTCACCGCTTCAGTCTGCCGAACGTCCAGTTTCTGGAGAACGCAAACCGTGGCGGGATCGCGGGGGCGTTCAATCGCGGTGTCGAGGCGCTGCTGGCGAGCGGGATCGACCGGGTCTACTTCTTCGACCAGGATTCGGCGGTTCCGGCCGACTATCGCCAGCTCATGGACGAGGCGCTGGACGGCGCGCCCGAGGCCTGCATGATCGGGCCCAAGATCTATGACATCAACCTGCGCGCATTCTCGCCGCGCTACCTGGTGTCACGCTGGACGTATCGCGCGGATCCCATCCCCGAGTCGGCCAACGCGCTGATACCGTGCTCGTTCCTGATTTCGAGCGGCTCGGTGGCCACCAGGGCGGCGTTGACGGTGTGCGGTCCGTTCCGGGAAGACTATTTCATCGACGATGTCGATACGGAGTACTGCCTGCGCGCGGCCCAGCTGGGCGTCGGCGTGTTCATCAACCCGCGCGCCGTGCTGAACCACGCGATCGGCGAGCGCGAAGAGCACCGGTTCCTGGGCGTGCGGATCCGGCCGAGCCATCATGGCGCATTGCGCAGGTACTACCGTTGCCGGAACGGCATCAGCCTCAGCCTGCGGCATGCGCGGCATTCGCCCGCGTTTCTGATACATAACCAGAAGCGGCTGGCGCACGAGATCATCGGTGTGTTGCTCTATGAGCGGCGGAAGTGGAAGAAATTGACGGCGATCGGGGTCGGCATCATCCACGGCGTGATGAGCCGGCTGGGCGATCTCCGGGAAATCGCCCCGCGGTTCCATCAGTGGCTGGTGGGCTGAACGGGGCGGTTGGATTGGCGCGCCGCGCAGGCGGGTTGACGGGCGCCGCATTGCCGATCTCGCGTCGTATAGGGTGGTTTAGGCTTCGGTTGCGGGCCGGATCGGATGATCGGCCGCGGTGCATGGCATTTCGTCCTGCAGCCGATGTGCGTATTTCCTGTCTCTAAATGGATTTCCGTCTGGCGCCATCATTGATGTGAGTGCTTATTTATGACGTTTTCCGTGCGGACCGCCGGCGTGTGGCCTGGTGCCATTGCGGAGGCGAATGATGGTGGATCAGGCGGTTGGTAACTCATGACGAATATCACGGCATCGATTGTTCTGTATAACAATCCGATCGATCAGATCCGGCAGTGCATCGAGTCGATGCAGGCGGATACGCGCGTTCACGTGCTGCTGGTCGACAACTCCGAGAAAAAGGGCGGTTACGCCGGCCTGGCGGCAGACAACGTCGAAATCCTCGATGCGCCGGGCAATGTCGGCTTCGGCCGGGGGCACAATCTTGTCCTGGGCCGGCTGGCGGCGCTGCGCTCCGAGGTCCACCTGGTGGTGAACCCCGATATCGTGGTCAGTGCGGGTTGCGTGCGGGCGGTGGCGGACGTGCTGCTCCAGCGCAAGGACGTCACGCTGGTCGGGCCGCGCGTGGTGTCGCCGGACGGCGCGCTGTACCGGTCGTGCAAGCTCTTGCCGACGCCGTGGAACCTGTTTGCCAGGCGGTTCGCTCCGAGGCAGCTGTACGCCGCGGCCGATGCGCGCTATGAACTGGAGGCGTTCGGCTATGACCGCGAGTTGCGGCTCCATAACCTCTCGGGGGCCTTCCTGGCATTCCGGTCGGAGGCCTTCACCGCGTTGGGCGGGTTCGATCCCAGGTATTTCATGTATCTGGAGGATGTCGATATCTGTCGTCGGGCTGCGGGCCTGGGCGCGGTGATCTTCCTGCCGCAGGCCGAAGTCGTGCATGAGCATGGAAAGGGTTCCTACCGTTCGTGGCGACTGCTGCGCGAGCACATGCGCTCCGCGATTCTGTATTTCAACCGCTTCGGGTGGTTTGTCGATGCGGAGCGAAGGCTGTTGAACAGGGAAACTCTGGCGCGTGTGAACGATATGCGCTCGGTTGTTTGACGATAAAACTGCGCGCACTCCTATGCTTACATTGTCGGTGGCTTTTCTCGTATCGTTTGTCGTGACCCTGATGGTTATCCGGTATTCGAGCCTGCACGCCCACATTACAGCCGATTGGGATCTGCACGGCGTGCAGAAGTTCCATGCACGGCCCGTGCCCCGTATCGGCGGGCTCGGCATTGTGCTGGCGATGACCGCTGCCGCCGTGGCAGCCTGGGTACGCGATCCGCAGGTCGTGGGCCATCCGTTCCTGCTGCTGGTGGTCTGCGTCATGCCCGCCTTCATCGCCGGCTTCATCGAGGACATGACCAAGCGCGTCAGCCCCCGGGAGCGGCTGCTGGCGACCATGGCCGCCGCCCTGGTGGCGGTCTATCTGCTCAACGCCAAGATCGTGCGGATCGACATCCACCTGATCGACATGGCGTTGGCGATTCCCTTGATCTCCATTGCGATCACCACGGTTGCGGTGGCGGGCCTGGCCAATTCCATCAATATCATCGACGGCTTCAACGGGCTCGCTTCGATGGTGGCGATGATGATGTTCGTCTCGCTCGCCTATGTCGCGTTCCGCGTGGGCGATACCTTGATCCTGACGATCGCGTTCGCGATGATCGGGGCCATCCTCGGGTTCTTCATCTGGAATTTCCCGGCCGGGCACATTTTTCTCGGCGACGGCGGTGCCTATATGATCGGGTTCGTGCTGGCCGAGTGCAGCATTCTGCTGGTGCTGCGCAACGGCAGCGTTTCGGCGTGGTACCCGGTCCTGATGGTGATCTACCCGATTTTCGAGACGTTGTTCTCGATCTATCGGCGGCGCGTCCTGAAAGGGGTGCCGGCCGGATACCCGGATGGCGTGCATCTCCATACCCTGATCTACCAGCGTGTCATGCGCTGGGCCGTGGGCAGCAAGGACGAGCGGCATCGGCTGCGGCGCAATTCGATGACGTCACCGTACCTCTGGCTGCTGAGCCTGCTGGCGGTGCTGCCGGCGACGCTGTTTTGGAACAGCAAGATCGTCCTGCTGGTCTTTGTCGCGATTTTCATCTTCTTGTACGTGTGGCTGTACTGGCGCATCGTCCGGTTCCAGTCGCCGCGCTGGCTGATCATAAAAAAACACCATCACGTAAAGAAACACCATGAATAGTGATCCACGATTTGACGACGATCGTCCGGGCGATGCGGCGATTGTGATGCTGGCGCAGGGGGCGCAATTTGCCCAGCGCCATGCGAAGAAGCTGGTTGCGGGCGGGATGGCGGGAGCGGCGCTTGCCATTGGCTTGGCGCTTGTTTTGCCCAAGCAGTGGGAGGCCAGTGTTGTCATTCAGGTCGGGCAGATCACGAACGAGGCGATGCCCGGGACGCCGCTGCCCGCTCCCACTCCAGTGGAAACGGTGGGACGCGCCGTGGAGCGGTTGCAGCTGCCGCAATTCGAGGATCTCGTGCTGCGGAAATTGGGCCTGCCTCTCGAGGTCAACGAAAATGCCTCGACGGACCTGATCCGGCGCTCGCTCAAGGCGGTACAGCTGAAGAATGCCGACCTGATCGAAGTGACCGTGCGCGGGTTTTCCCAGGCAGATGCGCAACGCTATACGCAGGCGTTTTCCGACGCGCTGATCGGCGCGCACGCCGTGATCGCCAAGCCGTCGCTGGACAAGATCAACGCGAACATGGCTGAAGTGCGCCAGCAGATCTCGGCGGAGGAAGCCCGGAAGGGCGAGCTGTCGGCATTGATGCGTGCCCGTGACCAGGCGAAGAGCGAGGTGAAATTCTCGGAGAGCGTGCTGCTGGCGAGCATGGTCGCCGAGAACGACAAGCAACTCCAGGGGCTGCGGCAGCGCGAGATCAATATCCGGGAACAGCTCAATCCTGAGCGGACCTTCAATACGCGGCTGTTCGACGCCGTGCATGTCAGCCGGCGCCATGTGTTTCCGAGCGGCCTGCTGTTCGCGGCGGGCGGCCTGGTGCTGGGCTTGCTCGTGGCAATCGGCTGGGGCCTGACCGGGGACTTCCGCCGGGGCCGCCTCGGCAGCCGCAAGTGATGTGATGCGCCGTGCCCGACCCATGGTGGACGGGCACGCCTGCATTTTGATGATCGATGATTGAAACAGGGTGTGTGCCCATGCAAATTGACCCCTCCATCTTCAAGGCCTATGACATTCGCGGCATCGTCGGCAAGAACGTCGACCGTGAAACCGCGCGGCTGATCGGCCGGGCCTTCGGTTCGGCGGCCCGCGCCAAGGGCGAGGCCGCGGTGGTGATCGGCCGCGACGGCCGCCTGTCCGGTCCGGATCTCGTGGGCGGCCTGGCCGAAGGCCTGCGCCAGAGCGGCGTGGACGTGATCGACCTCGGGCTGGTGGCCACGCCGATGGTCTACTTCGGCACCAACATCGAGCTGGCCGGCCGTCGCGCCACGTCCGGCGTGATGGTCACCGGCAGCCACAACCCGCCCGACTACAACGGCTTCAAGATGGTGCTGGCAGGCCAGGCCATCTACGGCGAGCAGATCCAGGCGCTGCGCCAGCGCATCGAGCAGGGTGACTTCACCGAGGGCGCCGGTGCATATGTCCAGGTGGATGTGCGGCAGCAGTACATCGACCGCATCGTCTCCGACGTCAAGATGGCGCGGCCGATGAAGATCGCGGTGGACTGCGGCAACGGCGTGGCGGGCGCTTTCGCGCCGGCGCTGTTCCGCGCCATGGGCTGCGAGGTGACGGAGCTGTTCTGCGAGGTGGACGGCCATTTCCCGAACCACCACCCGGATCCGGCCCACGTCGAGAACCTGCAGGATCTCGTGCGCACGCTGCAGACGACCGACTGCGAGCTCGGCCTCGCCTTCGACGGCGACGGTGATCGCCTGGGCGTGGTCACCAAGGATGGCCAGGTGATCTTCCCGGACCGCCAACTGATGCTGTTCGCGCAGGAGGTGCTGTCGCGCAACCCGGGCGGCGAGATCATCTTCGACGTAAAGTGCACCGGCAAGCTGGCGCCGTTCATCCGCGAACATGGCGGCAAGGCCACGATGTGGAAGACGGGACACTCGCTGGTCAAGGCCAAGCTGAAGGAAACCGGCGCGCCGCTGGCCGGCGAGATGAGCGGCCATATCTTCTTCAAGGACCGCTGGTACGGCTTCGACGACGGTCTCTACACCGGCGCGCGCCTGCTGGAGATCGTGTCGCGCCACGCCGATCCGAGCGCCGTGCTGAACGCGCTGCCGAATTCGCACTGCACGCCCGAGCTGCAGCTCAAGTGCGCCGAGGGCGAGCCGTTCGCGCTGCTCGACAGGATCAAGGCGAACGCGACCTTCGATGGCGCGAAGGAAGTGAACCGCATCGACGGCGTGCGCGTGGAGTATGCCGATGGCTTCGGCCTGGCGCGTCCGTCCAACACCACGCCGGTGGTGGTGATGCGCTTCGAGGCTGACAACGATGCCGCCATGGCGCGCATCCAGGGCGAATTTCGCCGCGTGATCCTGGCCGAGAAGCCGGACGCGAAGCTGCCGTTCTGATCCGCATTGCCGATGCAGATTCGCGGGAAAGGGATGGCGGCATGCGGGTGCTGATCGTCAAGGTGTCGTCGCTTGGCGATGTGGTGCACTGCACGCCGGTGGTGGCGGACATCCTGCGCGCGCATCCTGGCGCCGAGATCGACTGGGTTGTCGAGGAAGGGTTCGCGGGCATCGTGCGCATCGTGCGCGGGGTGCAGGACGTGATCCCGTTTGCGCTGCGGCGCTGGCGCAAGTCGCTGGCGTCCGGCGCGACTTGGGGCGAGATGGCGGCATTCCGCCGGGCCCTGCGCGCCAAGCCGTACGACGTGGTGCTCGACACGCAGGGCCTGATCAAGACCGCGCTGGTCGCCGCGCAGGCCCGCCTGGCGCCGAACGGGTTTGTCGCCGGGCTGGGCAATCGCACCGACGGCGCAGGCTACGAGCCGCTGGCTCGGCTGTTCTACCAGCGCGAGGTCCACATGGAGCCGCGCGTGCACGTGGTCGAGCGCTCGCGCCGCATGGTGGCGGAGGCCCTCGGTTACGCCGTCCCCGAGACGATCGACTTCGGCCTGCAGCCGCCGGCCAGCCTGCCGTTCGCGCTGCCGCGCCCATATGTGGCGCTGGTGCATGCCACCTCGCGCGCCGACAAGGGCTGGCCGCAGGATGCCTGGGTCGATGTCGCCCGCGCGCTGCTGGCCCGCGATTACGCCCTGGCGCTGCCCTGGGGCAGCGAAACCGAGCGCCGCACCAGCGAGGCCATCCGCGAAGCCATCGTGGCCGCGGTACCGGGCACACTCGGGCGGATCGTGATCCCGCCGCGCATGTCGCTGCCCGACGTGACCGCCTTCCTCGACCAGTCGACCGCGGTGGTCGGGGTCGACACCGGCCTGGTGCACATCGCCGCGGCGATGTGCAAGCCGACCGTGGCGCTCTACAACTTTTCCACGTCGTGGCGCACCGGCGGCTACTGGACGCCCAAGGTCCACGACCTCGGCAGCGCCGAGGCCCATCCGACCAGCGCGCAGGCGCTCGAAGCGCTGCGCGCGCTGGGTGTGCTCTGATGCTGCGCATTGCCTATCGCCTGCTGTGGCGTGCGCTGCTGCCGTTTGCGCTGCTGCGCCTGTGGTGGCGCGGCCGCAAGGAACCCGGCTATCGCCAGCACGTGGGCGAGCGGCTGGGCTTCTATCGGCCGCGCGCCAATCCCGATCACCCGCTGCTGTGGGTGCACGCGGTGTCGGTCGGCGAGACGCGCGCGGCGCAGCCGCTGATCGATGCGCTGCTGGCGCGCTTCCCGCAGCACGACGTGCTGCTGACCCACATGACACCGACCGGCCGCCGCACGGGTGCCGAATTCGCGGCACAGCGCAACGGCCGCGTGATCCAGGCCTATCTGCCCTACGATCTGGCGGGTGCCGTCGACCGCTTCCTCCGTCATTTCCAGCCGCGCCTCGGCCTGCTGATGGAGACCGAGATCTGGCCGGTGCTGATCGAACGTGCCCACCATGCCGGCGTGCCGATGGTGCTGGTCAATGGGCGGCTGTCCGAGCGCAGTCATCGGCGCACCGCACGGCTGGGCCAGGCCGCGCGCGAGACCTATGCGCAGCTCGCCGCGGTGCTCGCCCAGACCCCGGACGACGCCGACCGCTATCGTTCGCTCGGCGTGCCGCGCGTGCGCGTGACCGGCAACCTGAAGTTCGATATCACGCCGCATGTCGACCAGATCATGATGGGCCGTGCGTTGCGCGATGCGCTGTGCGGGCGCGCCGTCTGGGTGGCCGCCAGCACGCGCGAAGGCGAGGAGCCCCTGCTGCTCGATGCGTGGCATGCGCATCGCGCGCAGCATGCGGGCCGCCGGCATCCGCTGCTGATCCTGGTGCCGCGCCATCCCCAGCGCTTTGACGAAGTGGCGCAGCTCGCGGGGCTCAAGGGCTTGCGCGTCGCGCGTCGCAGTGCCCTGTCGCTGTCGGCGGCCGAAGCGCCCGATGCGGCCGGTGTGCTGGATGCGGACATCCTGCTGGGCGATTCGATGGGCGAAATGGCGCTGTACTACGCCGCCGCGCAGGCCGCATTCATCGGCGGCAGCCTGCTGCCGATGGGCGGACAGAACCTGATCGAGGCCTGTGCGGTCGGGACCCCCGTCGTGATCGGTCCGCATACCTTCAATTTCGCGCAGGCCACGCGCGATGCCGTGGCGGCGGGCGCATGCGTGCAGGTGGAGGATGCCGCCTGCGCCGTGCGCGTGATCGACCAGTGGCTGTCCGATGCCGATGCGCGCGAGGCCGCATCGCGTGCCGCGCTGGCATTCGCCGCGACCCACGGCGGCGCCACGGCACGCACGGTGGAGGCGGTGGCGTCGCTGGTGCTGCCGTCGCTCTAGGCGGCGGGCGCAGGCGCGCGTGCCGCCGCGTGGCACGCGCGCCTGCGAACTCAACGCGCGCGCGGCAGACTAACCGGGTTTCGCGCAGTCCGCTTTCTGCTTTCCGCCTCTGTTTCCGACACGTTCATGTCTCGCCCCGATCGTTCCAAGCCCAGTCTGCTGCAGACGCCGCGCCGCGTGGTGCTGGCCGCGGCAGCCCTGGCCGCGCTGACGGCCGCCACCATCATCGGCGCCGGCTGCATGACGACACCCAAGGCAACCACGCCGGTTGCACCGGTCGCACGCAGCGATGCGGCATCGGTCCCCGTCGCCGTTGTCGCTGCTTCTGCTGTTTCTGGTGTTTCCGGTGCGGTCGTGCCGGCCTCGACGCCAACCCCGGCCCCGGCATCGGCCGCTCCCAATCCCGGACAGGCTTCGCTGACGCAGGCGCAGGGCGAGGGACGTTCGCGCTTCGTCCTGGTGCGCTGGCAGGAGCCCGGTGCCGCGCCGAAAGAGCTGCCTCCGGCCGAAGGCGATGGCGAGGATCCGTCGAACCCGCCCATCTCGATCGAATTCAGTGCCGGCCTGGAAGCCGCCAGCGGCGTGGCCTCGGGCTATTCCGGCTGCAACCGCTTCACCGGGCCGTACGAGAAACTCGTGTCGGGCATGCGCTTTGGCGCGCTGGTGTCGACGCGCGTGGCCTGCGATCCGGCGCGCATGCAGCTGGAGAACGATTTCCTGGAGGCGTTGAAGTCGCCGCTGGCGACGGTGGGCATGCAGCCTTCGTCCGCCGGCGCACAGGGCCGCCAGGTGATCTGGAAGACCGCCGGCGGTGCACTGCTGCAATTCGCCGAGCACCCGCTGCCGCCGCGCGGGCAGCCGCACTGACGCGCGGGTCAGCGCTTGGCGTTGGCGGCCGGGGCGGCGGGCTTGGCCCGTGCCGCCGGCCGGGGCAGGGCGGTCAGATCTTCCGAGGCGTTGGCGGTCAGCAGCGTGTTGACCTGCACCATGTCCGCCTCGCTCAGCGAGCCGGCGGCGGACTTCAGGCGCAGGCCATTGACGATGGTGTCGTAGCGCGCGCGTGCCAGATCGCGCCGGGCCGAGAACAGCTGTGCCTGCGCGTTGAGCACGTCGGTGCCGATGCGCACCCCCACGCCGTAGGCGAGCTGGTTCGAATCATAGGCCGTGCGCGCCGATACCTCGGCCGCTTCCAGCGCTTTCACCTGCGCGAGCCCCGCGATCACGCCGATATAGGCTTGCCGCGCGCCCTGCTCGACGGTACGGCGGGCGTACTCGAGGTCGCTCGCGGCCTTGGTTTCCAGCGCGATGCTCTCGCGCACGCGTGACTGGATCGCACCGCCCGCATAGAGGGGAATCGAGACCTGCACGCCGATCTGCGAGCTGTCGAAGCGTGCGCCGCCCGGCAGGGACGGCAGGTACTGGTTGCCGCTGGCGTTGGTGTGGCCGGTCTGCGCGACCAGGTCGACGGAGGGCAGGTGCCCGGCCGAGGCCTTCTTCACGTCGTGCTCGGCGTTCTGCAGGTTGTACTGGGCCAGCGCCACCTGCGGGTTGCTGCCGCGGGCCTGTTCCACCCAGCGTTCCGGCGCCGCGGGCTCGGGCTGCGGCAACGCGACCCCCGTGCGCACGCCCGCCAGCTTGCCGACCGGCTCGCCGGTGATCTGCCTGAGCGCGGACTGCTTGACCTCGAAGTCGCTGCGGGCGGCGATGACGGTGGCGTCGATCGCATCGCGCCGGGCCTGGGCATCGTTGGCGTCGGTGATGTTGGCGTTGCCGACATCGAAGTTGCGGCGTGCCTGCTCGTACTGCTGCTGGATGGCATCGCGCTGCGCAAGGACCAGTTGCAGCGTGTCCTGGGCGTTGAGCGCGTCGAAGTAAGTCTGCGCCGTGCGCGTGATCAGGTCCTGCTGCGCCTGCGCCAGGTTGGCTTCCGAGGCGGCGGCGGCGATCTCGCCCTGCTTGTAGGTTTCCCAGCGGTCCCAGCGGAACAGCGGCTGCGACAGCGATAGCGTCCAGCCTGTCGACGAGAAGGTCTTGTTGAATTCGGCAGGCGCGGTCTGATCGAAGATGATGCGCGTCGAACTCCAGGCGGCGCCGATCTGCGGCAGCAGGCCGGAGCGGCCCTGTGTCAGCTTCTCGTGCTGCGCGACGGATTGCGCGCGCGCGGCGGCAAATTGCGGATCATTGGCGAGCGCGGCGCGGTAGGCCGACAGCAGGTCGGTCGTCGGCGCATCGGCCTGGGCCCAGGCCAGCATCGGCGCCATCGACCAGCACAACACAATAAGCGAACCGCGCGCGGCCATCCGCGCACGGCTACTGCGAGCAACAGTCATAAAGCCCCCGGACGAGGAAACGTCGGAAGGCAGCGCAGGCAGAGCGGGCCGCCCGCGCGGCTTCCCCTGTCAGTACGTCGCCATCTGCGGATCGACCTGGCGAGCCCAGGCGTCGACGCCGCCTTGCAGGTTGTACACACGCGCCGGATCGAAGCCGGCACGCATGATCAGGAACTGCGCCACCTGCATGCTGCGGCCACCGTGGTGGCAGATACAGACGATGTCCTGCTCGGCATCCAGCTCGGCTGCGCGATGCGGAATCTCGCCCATCGGGATGTGCGTGATGCCGGGCAGGGCGCAAATCTGCACCTCGCCTGTCTCGCGTACGTCGAGCAGGACGGGCTGCGCGCGCGAGGCGTCGGCGAGCCATTGGGCGAGGGCGGTCGGAACGAGCTGTTGCATGATTGGGGAAGGCGCGATGGCGCGTTAGAAGCGGAACTGCGACGGCGCGGGCACACCCGTCAGCGGCGTCACATAGGTTTCGAACAGGTTGCGGGTCTGGAACTCGGTCTCGGATACGCGCGTGATCAGCTGCGCCTCCATGACCGGCGCGCTGCCCACGAAGATCGACAGGCGGCCGCCGACCTTCAGTTGCGCGAGCAGGGATTCCGGTACCGCCGGCACCGAACCCGACACGCAGATGACGTCGTACAGGCTGTTGCCCCAGCCCTGGCCGGCATCGCCCTGGACCACGTCGACGTTGGTCACGCCGTTGCGGGCGAGGTTGTCGCGCGCGAAGGCAACCAGCTCGGGTGCGATGTCCACGGTGGTGACGTGGCGGCCGCGGTGGGCCAGCAGCGCGGCCATGTAGCCCGAGCCCACGCCCACTTCGAGCACGTCTTCGTGCTTGCGCACGGCCAGTTCCTGCAGCACGCGGGCTTCCACGCGCGGGGGCAGCATGTTCTGGCCGCCGGGCAGCGGAATCTCCATGTCGACGAAGGCCAGCGTGCGGTAGGCCTCGGGCACGTACTGCTCGCGCTTGACGATGGCCAGCAGGTCGAGCACGTCGAGATCGAGCACATCCCATGGGCGGATCTGCTGCTCGATCATGTTGAACCGGGATTTTTCGATGTCCATGGGCATGCCTTCCAGGCGAAGCGAATGAGGGTTTGTCGACAAACCCGGCATTTTAGCAAGTCCGGAGGACATTCCGGCGCGGATCGTCATGGCGCGTTGCCTTCGCCGGTGCCCGTGCCGTCCGCGGGCGCCGGCCGCCATGGCTGGCAGGTCAGCGGCGGGGGCGGCGGGACCGTCGTGCCCGGCACCGGGTTGCGCAGCAGGCCGTGCAGCATCAGCGCGACCAAGTGCGCGACGAACGCCTTCGGATCCAGTTCCCGGTGCGAGCACGGGCCGAAGGAGTGCTTCCACATCGTCAGGAACAGCATCGGGGCGACCAGGGCCAGCGTGGTCATGTCGATATCGGTCTCGCGGAACTCGCCGCGAGCCATGCCGCGCTCCAGGATGCGCATGAACAGCCGGTCGCAGCGCTGGATGACCGCTTCGTGGTAGTACTGCGCGAGATCGGGAAAGTTGCCCGCTTCGGCCATCAGCAGCTTGGTCAGGCCCGAGACCGGTGACTCGCCGATCATCTCCCACCAGCCCATCAGGATCTCGTGCAGCAGCGCTTCGCTGCTGCCTTCGAAGGTATCGATCAGAGCCTCGCCCTCGGCCAGCACGGGCAGCAGGTTTTCCTGTACGACGGCCTTGAACAGCTCGACCTTGTTGGCGAAGTACAGATAGACCGTGCCCTTGGACACGCCGGCCGCGGCCGCCACATCTTCCAGCCGCGTGGCCGCGAAGCCGCGCGCCACGAACAGGGACATCGCTGCCGCCACCAGTTCCTGCGGGCGGGCTTCCTTGCGGCGGGTCCAGCGTTTGGTGGAGGACTCGGGATCTCGATCGGTCACGGCGGCAACTGCGGCAACGGAGCCGGTGGGCAGGCTTCGCCACTGACTCACGGATAACTTACTTTTCGGTCATTAATGTACGCACGCTGTGGGGGACGGGTCAAGCGGCATGCGACCCGCTCCGCAGCATGCGTCTCGAATGTGGTGGTGCACAATGGCGGCTTCGCCCCCAACCTCACCGAGCAGACGGTCATGGATTGCCGACCTCGATGCGGCGCCTGTTGCATCGCACCCTCCATCTCCAGCCCGATTCCCGGCATGCCGGGCGGCAAGCCGGCAGGCGCGCGCTGCGTGCAGCTCGATGCCGATGACCGGTGCCGCATCTTCGGCCGGCCGGAGCGGCCGGCGGTCTGCGCGAGCCTCCGGCCCGAACCCGACATGTGCGGAGCCTCGACCGCGCACGCGATGCAGTTCCTGACCCGTCTCGAAATCGCCACCGCGGCGCCATGATCCCGGATTCCGCCATGACCGATCGTTCCGTCCCGTCCACCGTCCGTTCGCCGCGCCTGCGCCGGTGGGCGGGCGCGGCCGCCGTTGCCTTGGCGCTTGCCGCCGTGCTGGCCGCCTGCATGCCCGCCGGCTGGACCGGCGACGGCTACACCTTCTCGCGCGGCCAACTGCAGGACGCGTTGGCGCGCAAGTTTCCGTTCCAGCGCCGCTATCTCGGCGTCTTCGACGTGACGCTCGCCAACCCGCAGCTCACGCTGGACGCCGCCCGCAACCGCATCGCGATCCAGGCCGATGCGCGCGTGGAGAGCGGCCTGTTCCGCCATCCCCTGACCGGTCCGCTCGCGGTGTCCAGCAGCGTGCACTACGATGCGCCGACGCGTTCCATCCGGCTGGACCAGCCCAGTGTCGACCGCTTCGACCTGCAGAACGTGCCGGGTGGTCTGGGGCCCCAGATCAGTGCGCTCGGCTCGCTCATGGCGGGCCAGTTGCTGGCCGACTACGCTGTCTATACCTTCAAGCCGGAGCAGCTGAAAGTGGCCGGCGTTGCCGTCGAGCCCGGTACAATCACGGTTTTGCCCGAGGGGGTGCATGTCCAGGCTAGGCGGCCGTGAGACATGCCGTCCGGCGCGATTCCGTTTCTCTCCATTCTTCCTGTTTCCTCCTGACCGCATGGACATCGCACTCGCCATCAAAGCGCTGATTCTCGGCATCGTCGAAGGGCTGACCGAGTTCCTGCCCATCTCCAGCACCGGCCACCTGATCCTGGCCGGGCAACTGCTCGACTTCAACGACGAGAAGGGCAAGATCTTCGAGATCGTGATCCAGTTCGGCGCCATCCTGGCGGTGTGCTGGGAGTTCCGCCACAAGATCATCGACGTGATCAAGGGCCTGCCCAACGACCCGCGCCAGCAGCGCTTCGCCCTCAACGTGATCGTGGCGACGATTCCGGCCATCACGCTTGCGCTGATCTTCGGCAAGGCGATCAAGGCGCATCTGTTCAATCCGATCGTGGTGGCGTCGGCCTTCATCATCGGCGGTCTGGTGATCCTGTGGGCGGAATGGCGCGAGCGCCATCGCGGCCAGACGCACGATCCGCGCGGCAACGCGCTGCTGGAGGCCGCCAAGGCCGGCGCGCCGCGCGTCGAGACGCTGGATGACCTGCGCATTTCCGATGCCTTCAAGGTGGGCCTCGCGCAGTGCTTCGCGCTGATTCCCGGCACCTCGCGCTCGGGCTCGACCATCATCGGCGGCCTGCTGTTCGGCCTGTCGCGCAAGGTGGCGACGGAGTTCTCGTTCTTCCTGGCGATTCCCGTGATCTTCGGCGCGACGGTCTACGAGCTGTACAAGGAGCGCGCGCTGCTGTCGACGGATGATCTGTCGATCTTCGGCATCGGTTTCGTGGCGGCATTCATTTCGGCGTTCTTCTGCGTGCGCTGGCTGCTGCGCTTCATCGCCTCGCACGATTTCCGCGGCTTTGCGTGGTACCGGATCGTGTTCGGCGTCATCGTGCTGGTGACGGCCTACACGCATCTCATCGCCTGGCAGGCCTAAGCCCCGCATCTCCCCACCGGGCGCGGGCGTTCCGCGCCGTCTGCACGATCGGGCGGATTCGGCCACACTGGCGTTCCCGTTCGCCAGCGACCGCCAGCCGGTCCCCCGATCATGAGCGCGCTCTTCCAGCCTTTTTCCCTGCGCGGGCTTCGGCTCGACAACCGCATCGTCATTTCGCCGATGTGCCAGTACTCGGCCGACCATGGCCAGGCCACGGCATGGCACCAGACGCATCTGGGCGCGCTGTCGCTGTCGGGGGCGGCGCTGCTGATGATCGAGGCGACGGCCGTGTCGCCGGAGGGGCGCATCACGCCCGGCTGTCTCGGGTTGTGGGACGACGCCACCGAAGCGGCGCTGGCTGGGGCGCTGGCCGCCATCCGCCCGCATGCGCAGACACCGATCGGCATCCAGATCGCGCACGCGGGGCGCAAGGCGTCGAGCGCGCGGCCGTGGGAGGGTGGGGCACTGCTGCCGCCGGAGTCGGGCGGCTGGGAGACCATCGGCCCTTCCGCGTTGCCGCAGCGCCCGGAGGAGCGGCCGCCGCGCACCATGACCGAGGCTGATCTCGCGCGCGTGCGCGAGGCCTTCGCCGCCACCGCGCGGCGAGCCGTCGGCCTGGGGCTGGCCGCGATCGAACTGCACGCCGCGCACGGCTATCTGCTGCACGAATTCCTGTCGCCCCTGGCCAACCAGCGCACCGACGCCTACGGCGGCTCGCGCGAGAACCGCATGCGCTATCCGCTGGAAGTGTTCGAGGCGGTGCGCGCGGCGGTGCCGGATGACATTCCGGTCGGCGTGCGCGTGTCGTGCACCGACTGGGTCGAGGGCGGCTGGACGCTGGAGGATTCCGTCGCCTTCGCGCAGGTGCTGCGCGCGCGTGGCTGCGATTGGGTGGATGCGTCGTCGGGCGGTGTGTCGCCGCTGCAGCAGATTCCGCTGTCCAGCGGGTACCAGGTGCCGTTTGCCGACACCATCCGGCACCAGGCCGGCATTCCCACTATCGCGGTCGGGCTGATCAGCGAGCCGCACGAGGCCGAGGCCATCCTTGCCGAAGGTCGCGCCGACCTCGTGGCGATGGGCCGCGCCTTCCTCTACAACCCGCACTGGGCCTGGACGGCCGCAGCCGACCTGGGTGCGACGATCAAGGCGCCGCCGCAGTACTGGCGCGCGTTTCCGCGCCACGCCAAGAACCTGTTCGGCGAGACGCATTTCGGCGCCCGATAGGGCGGGGCCGTCGGGTCAGGCGGCGCGCTTGCGGAACACCACGTCCCACACGCCGTGGCCCAGGCGCAGGCCGCGCTTCTCGAACTTGGTGACGGGGCGGTAGTCGGGGCGTGGGGCGAAGCCGTCGGCGGTATTCTCCAGCAGCGGCTCGGCGGACAGCACTTCCAGCATCTGGTGGGCGTATTCCTCCCAGTCCGTCGCGCAATGCAGATAGCCGCCCGGCCTGAGGTGTGCCGCCAGCCGGGCCACGAACGGTCCCTGGATCAGGCGCCGCTTGTTGTGGCGCTTCTTGTGCCACGGGTCGGGAAAGAACACGTGGATGCCATCCAGCGTGCCTTCGGGAATCATCTGCGCCAGCACCTCCACCGCATCGTGCGAGACGATGCGGACGTTGCCGATGCCGCGCTCGCCGATCAGCTTGAGCAGCGCGCCCACGCCCGGTTCGTGCACCTCCACGCCCAGGAAGTCGTCATCGGGGCGCAGCTGCGCGATGTGCGCGGAGGTCTCGCCCATGCCGAAGCCGATCTCGAAGATGCGCCGGGCGCCGGTGCGGCCGAAGGCCGCTTCCCAGTCGAGCGGCGCGGCGGCATAGGGCAGCAGGAAGCGTGGCCCGAGTTCATCGATGGCACGCTGCTGGCCGGTCGAGGTCCGCCCCGCGCGGCGCACGAAGGAGCGGATGCGGCGCGGATGGCCGACTTCGGCGGCGGCCGTGTCTTGCTGTTCCGGCGTGGTGTCGGCGGGGCCGGTGCCCGGCTGTTCGTTGGGCTGCATGAGGATGTTCGTGCCGCATGCCGCGCGACGGCGGCGGACAACAAAAAAGCCGCCGAGGGCGGCTTCAGACTGTTCGGTGGAGCGGGCGATGGGAATCGAACCCACGGCTCTAGCTTGGGAAGCTAGGGTATTACCATTATACGACGCCCGCGTAGTCCGCCATTCTATGCGGGGTTGTGCCGATTGAGCAAGCGAGAGGGGGCGACGACGGCGCAATAAGTGATACATAAGCCACTTGTATTGCTATGTCTGCTGACGTCGCTGCTCGTCGGTGGGGAGCGGACATTGTCGCGGCGTGCCAGGTTCCTATTGGCTAACAGGTTGTCCCCGGTGTTTCGGGTCTGCCAGTCTGGCACACGCGCCGTGCCGTAGTGCACACCAGAACGATGTCGCCGAGACAACTGCCCGGCGGCCAGTCGCTTCGACCTGAGTTTGCGAACTTGGGTCAGGGGCAGCGCGGATGGGGCGACCAGTTTGGCTCTCAGGCTTGGAGACCCCACGCCCGCATCACCCCAACAAAACAACCTCACCCCGCCAACCGACGCCAGTCCTGTTCGCGATCACCAGCGCCGGGCCGAGCCCATCGGCGGCAATGACACAGCGGCCGTTCTCGTCCCAAAACGCACTCCTGCCGATCGGCGACCAGCCGCCGGTGTTCGCGCCGTGGTTCGCCATCAGAACGCCGAAGCGGTGCTGCATCGCATATCGCTGCAGCAAGGCGGTATCCGTGGCGTAGCCCTTTGCTGTGATCAACGCGCTCGCCGTGTACAAGACCGCTCCGATACCGGACGCCTGTTCAGCGTGCTCGGGATGGGTGGTGTCCGCGCAGATCGCGAGAGCGATGGTTTGGCCGTCGACCGAAATGGGCGGCCCGCCTGCTCCGGCTGTGAAGACAGCGCCTTCTCCCGGATGCAGGTGCCGTTTCGTGTAGGTCACCACCTTGCCGTCCGGCATCAGCGTCAGTGCGCCGATCCGCACGCCATCGTCAAAGCGCAATGGCGCGCCGACGACGGCGGCCAGCCCGTTTCGGACGCATGCATCCTGCAGGGGAGCGAGGCGAGCATCGTTGGCGTGCATTGCGACTTCGTGTGCGATCGCGCTTTCGTATCCGGTGAGCGAGAGCTCGGGAAAGACGACAAGGCGCACATGCCTGGCCGCGGCTTCGTGCAAGAAGGCCAGATGCCGGCCGACGTTTCCTCGCACATCGCCGGCGGCGGAAACGGATTGGGCGGCGGCTATGGTGAAAGGCTGTGACATCGTGGTTCCGACTGGCAGCAGGCAGACGGTACATCCGCCTCCGCCGATGCCATGCCGTTCAGAGATGCAGCAACGCCATCACCGCCAGCATCCCACCCAGCGCACCGATCCCGTAGGAGAACCCCAGCAGCCACCGACGCCGCGTCAGCAGCGTGATAGCCGCCAGCGCGATGGAGACCTGGATGGCCACCAGGGCCTGCGCCCAGCGGTGGTGGTGGTGCACCGCCACCTCGCTCGCCTTGTCGGCCTCGCCGGCGGCGCGCTCGTGGGTTTCCGCGGTCTGGCGGATCTGTTCTTTCTCGGTGCCGTAGCGTTGCGCTTCGCGCTTGGCCGCCTCGTGATCGACGCCCGGCAATTGCCCGGCCAGCTCGGCGATCGCCTGCTTCTGCGACTTGGCCTGGTAGTAGGCCCACTGGTTGGAGGCCTCGGTCTTGTGGATGGCCGCCTCGTTCTTCAGCAGCAGCGCTTCGTTCTGGGTCGCGCCGCCCTGGTAGCCGAAGATGGCGCCGGCGGTGGACAGGATGGCCGTCATCACGGCGATGCGGCCGGCGAAGCTGTCGGGGCCTCCGTGTTCGGCGGCATGGTCCAGCACGTGTTCGTGGACGCCGCGCACTTCAAACTCTTCTGCCATGTTTCGGCTTGCTCCCTCTGTCGTGTCAGTCGTGTGTTGTCGTTACTTGCCGTTGTACCCCGGCAGGGCTTTGGCGAATTTGCTTTTTGCCAGCGGCAGCGCGGCGTGGACGGCTGCCTGGAAATCGGCCAGCAGGTCCTCGATGGGGATCGAGCGGCGGAAGAAATCGGCCCACACGAACTCCGCAAAGGCGGTCGGCGTCTTGTCGTAGCCGCCGGCGTCGCGCACATAGCCGGCCAGCGACCGGTAAGGATCGTCGACCAGCTTTTCCAGGTGCTTGGGGATGCTGGCGTAGTAGTGCCGCACGCCGTGCTCGTCGAGCGGATGGACCCACAGGTTCTGGTCCATCGCTTTCCAGAAGTCGTCCTGGCTGTGCTGCGACAGGTCGGCTTCGACCATGAAGTAGCCGGTGGTCACGCCGGCATCCAGCGCCGCGCGCCCGAGATGGTGGTGGTCCGTGATGTACAGCTGTCCGCCCGGGCCGAGCACCGCCGGGATCGGATGCGCCTGCATGAAGGCCTGCTGGTCGGCCGGTGCCATGGCGGCCAGATGCGTCTTCTTGGCCTGCACCTCGATCATGCCCACAGTCAGCTGGGTCGGGCGCAGATCGTGGATGCGGGATTCGTGGAGCTTGGGCATGGCGTTCCTCCGCCGGTTGTTGTGCTGCCCGCGCCGGCGCGGGTCCGGGCAGCATAGCAACTTCCGCCGGCACGCGCACCCGAGGGATGGGCTGCACCGCGGCGGGGCACGCCGGGCACCGCTAGCTTCGGCGGCGTGTCAGCGCCAGCATGGCGGCATCGACGAAGCGGGCGGCGGTATGCTCGCCGACCTTCGGCGTGGCGACTTGGCCGCTGGCGGCAATCGCCCGGCACAGCGACGTGGTGTCTTCCCGGCAGGCCCGCAGCAGCGGCATGACGGTGCCGGCCGCGTGGCCGAAATGCGCAATCGCCAGCCGCATCAATTCCACCTTGATGACGCTGGGCAGCACGTCGGCAAGCTCGGGAGGGATGGACGCTGCCCGATCGGCTGCGGGCGTCGGATCGGCCTCGGGCGGGCAGGCCAGCGGCTCGTTGGCGGCTTCGATGTTGCCGACCGGCGCGGCCAGGGTCTGCAGGCCGAGCGTCATGCCCTCCAGCGGCGGGACCGTGGGAACCTCCGTGTCGGCCGTGTCGGCCGTGTCGGCCGTGTCAGCCGGGTCAGCAGGATCGGCCGGATCGGCCGGATCGGCAGGATCGGCGGCCGGCGCCTCGGCCTCGGGCAGGTCGTTGAACAGCGGCTGCTCGAAATAGGCGACCGGATCGAATGACGCGTCCGGCCCGGTGTGCGCAGTCAGCGGATCGGCGGCGGCCTTCTCCGGTTCGCCGGCACCGCCGAGCACGTCGATCATGCCGGCGCGCTGCAATTCCACCAGCAGGGTGTCCAGGTCGGGCCAGTCGCTCAACATCTGTTGCAGTTGCTCGATCGTGCGGGCGCCGTTGATCAGGATCAGCAGATGGCGCTGGCGTACCTGCAGCGCATGGCTGCGCGCGGACAAGGCTTCGCGGCCGTCATCCGTCTTGATCAGGACGGTCGTCTTGGCAAGCATTGTGGCTCCCCGGTGGTTTTGCGGTATGCCCGGCGTCTCGGTGCGCACCGGTGCATGCAGTACGTTAGTCAGCCCGTCTGTGCGGCGCCATCCTACGATCGGTCGAGCGCCGGACGCAAGCAGGTGAACGATCGGTCCAGCTTCGCCGGGCCTTGGGCGCCGGCGCTATCCCGTTCGCGATCCGGCTGGCTGTTTGCCCGCAGGTCGGCGCGCCAGGTCGCGCCATTATTGAAAGAGGGTTTCCCACATGGCATCCACCCTGGATTTGACGGCAGCATCCATCACGATCGGCTGGCCCCATTCGCGGGTGGTCTCGCCGGGCCATTTGTTGGTGGCATCGATGCCCATTTTCGAGCCGAGGCCCGATACCGGCGAGGCGAAGTCCAGGTAGTCGATCGGCGTGTTCTCGACCATCACCGTGTCACGCGCCGGATCGACACGGGTGGTGATGGCCCAGATGACTTCCTTCCAGTCGCGCAGGTCCACGTCGTCGTCCACCACCACGATGAACTTCGTATACATGAACTGCCGCAGGAAGCTCCACACGCCGAACATCACGCGCTTGGCATGGCCGGCGTACTGCTTCTTCATGCTGACCAGCGCCATGCGGTAGCTGCAACCCTCGGGCGGCAGGTAGAAGTCGGCGATTTCCGGAAACTGCTTCTGCAGCAGCGGCACGAACACCTCGTTGAGCGCCACGCCCAGCACGGCGGGCTCGTCGGGCGGCTTGCCGGTGTAGGTGGAGTGGTAGATCGGGTCGCGCCGCATGGTGATGCGCTCGACCGTGAAGACGGGGAACCAGTCCTGCTCGTTGTAGTAGCCGGTGTGGTCGCCGAAGGGGCCCTCGAGCGCATGCTGGTAGCCGCTCGGATGTGCCGGGTCGGGCTGAATGTGGCCTTCGAGCACGATCTCGGCCCCCGCCGGCACCTGTAGTTGCGCCTGCGCGAGCGAGGGCGTCAGGCACTGCGCGAGTTCGGTCCGGCTGCCGCGCAGCAGGCCGGCGAACTGGTATTCGGACAGCGTGTCCGGCACCGGCGTCACCGCGCCCAGGATGGTGGCGGGATCCGCGCCCAGCGCCACCGCGATGGGGAAGGGCTGGCCGGGGTGCGCGATGGCGTGCTCGCGGAAATCCAGCGCGCCGCCGCGGTGCGCCAGCCAGCGCATGATGACCTGGTTGCGGTTGATCACCTGCTGGCGATAGATGCCCAGGTTCTGCCGTTTCTTGTGGGGGCCGCGCGTGACCACCAGGCCCCAGGTGACCAGTGGCGCCGCATCGCCCGGCCAGCAGGTCTGCACGGGAATGCGCGACAGGTCGACATCATCCCCCTCCAGCACGATCTCCTGGCACGCCGGCGACGACACCTTGCGCGGCGCCATGTCCCACACGGCCTTGGCCATCGTCCACAGCTTGCCGGCCTCGCGCAGGCCGCGTGGCGGTTCGGGCTCCTTGAGCGCCGAGAGCAGGCGGCCCACGTCGCGCAGCTCGTCGAGCGACTCCGCCCCCATGCCCAGCGCCACGCGGCGCGGCGTGCCGAACAGGTTGGCGAGCACGGGCATGTCGTATGTCTGCGCGCCGTCCGCGGGGCGCTCGAATACGACGGCCGGGCCTTCCGCGCGCAGCAGGCGGTCGCAGACTTCGGTCATTTCCAGCCGCGGCGACACTGGAACACGTATCCGGCGCAACTCGCCGATGCGTTCCAGCTGGGCGAGAAAATCACGTAAGTCCCTGTATTGCATGGAAGTTTTGTAACGAGAGGTAAGGAGGACGGACGATGTCGCGCCCGTTCGCGATCCCGCAAACAGGCGTCCGTACGCGAATTTTTTGGCGTAGGCCGGGTGGGCGGGATTGTACGGCCAAAAGTGCGCGGCACCCTGATGACAGAACGAACGGCAGGTCACCGGGTCACCGCCAGGCGGGTCTCTTCATAACTTTCTTGTATAGAAAAGTGTTCTTTTATGATTGACTTGGAATAACGCGCTTCCTACAATCCAATCCGATCTGGCAATTGTTGCAACGCAACACGTTTTCCGTTTATCGCTTTCGCCCATCTCTCATCCATATCGGGGCGACGCCAGAGCACTTCAGCATCGCTGCGGTCCGTGTCCTCCCCAGGGTACGCGCCGCTTTTGTCTGGGCACCAGGGGAGTGCCCCCAACAGATGCCGGCTGACTGCAACAGCGCGGCATCCTTACTAAAAACCGTTGCGATCGAAACGTACGGCGCTGAGCGAAGCAAAAGCGCCATCGGATCTGTGCAGCGGACGGAGGTAAGTATGAACGGTTGGAAAACCCTTCATTCTTCCGGGATCGGACTGGCGCTGCAACGCCGGCTCGTTGCCCCGGTAGGCCGCCGCCTAGCGCGTGCCGGTCAGTATGCGCTGCCGCGTAGGCTGCGCATGGAGTTGAACGCAGGGGGCGCGGTTGCGCCCCGTCATGAGTGGCATCCTGGCATCCAGCTGTTGTTCCGCGGCGGGCACGTCGCGCTCAACAGCATCGGCGTGGTGGCGGTGGCGGCCGCGGTCGCACTGTCGCTCAACAGCGAGTGGCGAGCGATGGTCGCGCAGCGCGTCTTGCATTTCACGCCCGGCATGGAGGTCAGCCTGGCCGCCAATACGCCATCGCCAGCCGTCGCGGCTAACGTGGAGCGGGTCGCCTTTGCACCCGCGGCACCGTCCGCCGATACCGGTGCGGCGCAGGCCGCCGCGCCCGCAGCCGAGGTGGCGCAGGCCGGTCCGGCTGCGGCTGCCGGCTGGGACACGTTGTCGCACGTGCCGTCCGTGGCCGATCTCGCGGCGCAGATCCCGAACACACAGGTCGTACGCGACGCGCGGGATTCGGCGACCGCCGGTACACCGCGCGAGCAGGCTGCCGTGGCGGAATACATTGCCCGCAAGTACCGTGTGGCGGCCACCGCCACCGGTCAGCTGGTGAAGGCGGCCTATCAGACCGGCAAGGAAGTCGGCCTGGATCCGCTGCTGATCCTCGGCGTGATGGCCATCGAGTCCAGCTTCAATCCGTTCGCGGAAAGCGGCATGGGCGCGCAGGGCCTGATGCAGGTGATGACCAAGGTCCACCAGGACAAATACGAAGTGATGGGCGGCGTCGGTGCCGCGCTCAACCCGTATGCCAACATCAAGGTCGGTGCGCTGGTGCTCAAGGATTGCATCGCCCGCGCCGGCTCGATCGAGGGTGGCCTCAAGCTGTATGTCGGCGCCGTCACGCAAGGTGACGGCGGCTACGGCGGCAAGGTGCTGCAGGAGCGTTCGCGTCTGCGTCTGGTGGCCACTGGCCGCAAGTCGCCGGTGACGATGGCGTCCGAACGCGAGTCCGCCAAGCCGGCCGCGGTGGCGACGCCGGTGGCACCGGCATCGCAGACGCAGGCTGCCAAGCCTGTCGCGAAGCAGCCCATGGCCGGCCAGCAGGAAGAAGCCAGCCTGGTCGACGACAAGGCGCACAGTCCGGAACGTCAGGGCCAGGCTTGATTCCGAGCCCCGGCGCCATGGAAAAAGAAAGGCCGTCGCTTGAACTGCACCCCAAAAGTTGGACATCTGTTCAACCTTTGGGGTGTTTTTCATGGCGAAGTATGAAGAGGCGTTCAAGCGCCAAGTAGTTCAGGAGTATTTGAGGGGGGCCGTTGGGACCGCAGGGCTGAGCCAGAAGTACGGGATAGGCCGTTCTGTGATCCGGCGCTGGATCAACGCGTGGCAGCGCCATGGGAAATCCGGACTACGCAAGAAGCATGAAGCGTATAGCGCCGAGTTCAAGCTGACGGTGCTGCAGCGCATGTGGCGCGACGAGTTGTCCTATCAGCAAGTCAGCGCTGTGTTCGATTTGCGTGAGGCTGGCGGCGTCAGCCGCTGGGACCGCCAGTATCATGAGGGCGGTTTCGACGCCCTACAGCCGCGCCGCAAAGGCGGGGCACCCATCATGTCCCAGTCCAAGCAAGATCCCCAACCCGCTGCGCAGCCGGCTCAAGACGAGCGCTCGCGCGAGGATTTGCTCAAAGAGAACGAGTGTTTGCGCGCGGAGGTGGCGTACCTAAAAAAGTTAGATGCCCTGCTGCGTGCCAAACAGCAGCAGGCACCAAAGAAAAAGCGCAAGTCGTGAGTGCGCTGCGTGAGCGGCATTCATTGTCGAGCTTGCTCAAGGCCGCGAATCTCGCACGCAGCACGTACTACTACCAGATGGCGACAAGCCAGGCAGAGGATCGTCACGGCGCGCTCAAGGAGCGCATTCAGCACATCTATGCCCAGCACAAGGGCCGATATGGCTACCGCCGGATCACGGCGACGCTCCGTCGGGCAGGGACGTTGGTGAATCACAAGACCGTACAGCGATTGATGTCGGCGCTACAGTTGAAGTCACTCGTGCGGCCGAAGAAATACCGCTCTTACCGCGGGCAAGTCGGGCGGGTTGCTCCCAATCTGCTACAGCGCGAGTTTGAGGCGAGCAAGCCGAACGAGAAGTGGGTAACGGACGTGACGGAGTTCAACGTCGGCGGCAAAAAGCTGTACCTGTCGCCCGTCCTGGACCTGTACAACGGAGAGATCGTCGCCTGGCAAACCAGTGAACGACCTGATTACACGCTGATCCGGGAGATGCTCGACAAGGCGTTGCGCAAGCTGCGCCCGTGCGAGACGCCGATGCTGCATTCGGATCAAGGCTGGCCGTATCAAATGGCAGCGTATCGTCGCAAACTGGCCGCGCGAGGCCTGCGCCAGAGCATGTCCCGCAAAGGCAACTGCCTAGACAATGCGGCAATGGAAAGCTTCTTCGGCACACTCAAGTCAGAGTGCTTCCGGTTAGAGCGCTTCGCGGACATCGACCAACTGCGACGCGCCATTGCCGAATACATCCGGTACTACAATCACGAGCGCATCAAGATCAAGCTAAAAGGGCTGAGCCCTGTGCAATACAGGACTCAGCCCTTGGCCGCCTAAATTACCCGTCCAACTTTACGGGGTCAGTTCAGCTACGACGGCCTTTTTCTTTGGGAGAAAGGGCGAGGGCGGAGGCTCAGCGGCTGAACAGCCTGGCGAGCCGCGCCACGGCTTCTTCCAGGTGATCCATCGCCGTGGCGTACGACAGGCGGATGTAGTGGTGCGCCGTGTACGGCCCGAAATCCAGCCCGGGCACCAGCACCACGCCGGCATCATTGAGCATCGATTGGGTCAACGCGTCGGCGTCGCCGGCGTGCGGGTGGTTGACGCCGCGGCAGTCGGCATAGACATAGAAGGCGCCGTCCGGTTTGACCGGCACCTGGAAGCCGAGCGACTCCAGCGCCGGCACGATGAAATCCCGCCGGCGGTGGAACTCCGCCTTGCGGCCTTCATAGATGGCCAGCGCCTCCGGCTCGAAGCAGGCGAGCGCCGCATGCTGTGCCACGGCCGAGGCACAGATGAACAGGTTCTGCGCGACCTTCTCGAATTGCGGCACCAGCTCGGTGGGGGCCACCAGCCAGCCGAGGCGCCAGCCGGTCATGTTGAAATACTTGGAAAAGCTGTTGATCGTGACGACATCGTCGCCGAACGACAGTGCCGAGACCGGTGCCTGGTCGTACGACAACCCCTGGTAGATCTCGTCCACGATGGAGAATCCGCCACGCCCACGCACCGTCTCGACGATGCGCCGCAACTCGTCCGGCAGGATCGACGTGCCGGTCGGGTTGGATGGCGAGGCCAGCAACACGCCCTGCGTGCGGTCGGTCCAGTTGGCCTCCACCTGTTCGGCGCTCAGCTGGAAGCGCGTCTGCGGGCCGGACGGCACCAGCCGCGCCACGCCGTCGAAGGCCGCCACAAAATGGCGGTTGCACGGATAGCTCGGATCGGGCATCAGCACCTCACCGCCGATCTCCACCAGCACCGCGCACGCCAGCAGTAGCGCCGCCGACGCTCCGGCCGTGACGATGATGCGCTCGGGCGCGATGTCGAGCCCGTAGACGGTGTGGTAATAGCGGGCGATGGCCTCGCGCAGCGGGCGGATGCCGAGTGCGCCCGTGTATTGGGTCACGCCGCGCCGCATCGCTGCCTCGGCGGCGCGCACGACCGGCTCGGCGGCGGTGAAGTCCGGTTCGCCGATGCCCATGTGGATGATGCTGCGGCCCGCCAGCTCCAGCTCACGGGCCTGCTTGGCCAGCTCCATCACGTGAAAGGCGCGGATATTGGCCAGCCGGGCGGCCGTGTGCAGGCGGTGGGCGTCCATCGGGAAGCGGAATGGGGCGGGTTGGAACGGGCAGCGGAGCGCCGGGCTTACCTGCGGGCAGCGACTTCCACGGCGCGGACCTGGGCGGCCAGCTTGTCCAGCACGCCGTTGACGTACTTGTAGCCTTCCACGCCACCGAAGGTCTTGGCCAGCTCAACGGCCTCGTTGATGACGACCTTGTACGGGATGTCGACGCAGTGCACCAGTTCGTACGCGCCCACCAGCAGGGCAGCGCGCTCGACCGGCGACAGCTCGGCGACCGGGCGGTCCAGGAACGGCGTGAAGCTCTCGGTCAGCGTCGCCTCTTCGCGGATGGCGCCGTGCAGCAGCGCATCGAAGTGGGCGCGGTCGGCCTTGTTGAAGCCCTGCGCGTCATGCAGGTGCGCCTCGACCACGCCCGGGTCGTTGCGGTTGAGCAGCCATTGGTACAGGCCTTGCAGCGCCAGTTCGCGGGCACGGCGGCGCGCGCTCTTGGGCGGCGCCTTGGGCTTGGCCGGGGAATTGTCTTGCGTCATGGTGATGCCTTTGCGCAAACGCGCTTATTCGTTCTCGTCGTCCTGGCCGTGGTCTTGCAGGCCGTCCAGGGCGGCGGTCAGGTTGGCCATTTCGATGGCGGTGCGGGCGCAGTCGCGGCCCTTCTCGCGCGTGCGGGCGTGGGCCTGCGCGTCGGTGTCGGTGGTCAGGATGCCGTTGGCGATGGCGATGTTGAAGTCCAGGCAGACGCGCGTGATGCCGGCGCCGGACTCGTTGGACACCAGCTCGAAATGATAGGTCTCGCCGCGGATCACGGCACCCAGCGCGATCAGCGCGTCGAACTGGCCCGATTCGGCCATCTTCTGCAGGGCGAGCGGCACTTCCAGCGCGCCCGGCACGGTAACCAGCAGCACGTCCTCGCCCGCCACGCCCAACTGCTCGAGCTCGGCGACGCACGCTTCGCGCAGCGCTTCGCACACGGGCTCGTTGAAACGCGCCTGAACGATGCCGATGCGCAGGCCTTCGCCTTCGAGGTTGGTCGGGTAGAAACCGTGATCCATGGTGTAGTCCGGTTGGTGTCGCCGTCAGGGCAACGTCAGGGAAGAAGAAAGACAGCAGCGGCGGCGCGCGGCCACCGCCGGAGCCTCAATGCGTGGCGGCCGTTGTTGCCTGCGGCGTATCGGCCATCGACTGGTAGGCCGTGACCTCCAGGTCATAGCCGGCCATGCTTGGCAGCTTGAGTGGTGAGGCAAGCACACGCATCTTGCCCACGCCCACGTCCTTGAGGATCTGCGCGCCGATGCCGTAGATGCGCGGATCGGGCTTGCTGCGCGGACGTTCCTGCGGAGCATCCAGGGCGCTGAACTGGGTGAACAGCCGCTCGGGCGAGTCGCCGCAGTTGAGCAGCACGACCACGCCGGTCGGTGCCGCTTGCACCGCGCGCAGGGCGGCGGGCACGCTCCACGAGTGTGTGGTGCGCTGACATTCCAGCAGGTCCAGCACCGACAGCGGCTCGTGCACGCGCACCAGCGTCTCGGTGGCGGGCGTCGGCGTGCCCTTGACCAGCGCCAGGTGCGCGCGGCCGGCGGCATGGTCACGGAAGGCCACGGCGCGGAAGGTGCCGAACTGGGTTTCCATGTTGCGCTCGCCGATGCGCTCGACGATGCTCTCGGTGCGGCTGCGGTATTGGATCAGGTCGGCGATGGTGCCGATCTTCAGGCCGTGCTCGCGGGCGAATTCCACCAGGTCCGGCAGGCGGGCCATGGTGCCATCGTCCTTCATGATCTCGCAGATGACCGAGGCGGGCGTCAGGCCGGCCAGCGAGGCCAGGTCGCAGCCGGCTTCGGTATGGCCTGCGCGCATCAGCACGCCGCCGGGCTGCGCCATCAGCGGGAAGATGTGGCCGGGCTGGACCAGATCGTCGGGGCTGGCACTGCGGGCCACGGCGACTTGCACGGTGCGCGCACGGTCGGCGGCCGAGATGCCGGTGGTGACGCCCTCGGCGGCCTCGATGGAAACGGTGAAATTGGTGCCGTGCGGCGTGCCGTTGCGGGTGACCATCAGCGGCAGGTCGAGCTGGCGGCAGCGCTCGGCGGTCAGCGTCAGGCAGATCAGGCCACGGCCGAACCTGGCCATGAAGTTGATGGCCTCGGGCGTGACGAAATCGGCTGCCAGGATCAGGTCACCTTCGTTTTCGCGGTCTTCCTCATCGACCAGGATGACCATCCGGCCGGCGCGGATTTCGGCAATGATTTCTTCGACTGTGGCGATGGACATGGCGGGTAACTGGAGCGGGCCGCCGGCCAGCGCGTTGGCGGCCGCGCGACGGCAAAAATGGGAACCCATTATTGTACGCGAAGGCGGCCCGGGGGCCGGGATGTCAAACGGCGGCCAGCGGACGGGCCGCGGCAGGCAGGCCGGTCGCCGTATGGGTCAGCATCCGCTCGACGTAGCGGGCGATCAGGTCGATTTCCAGATTGACCTGGCTGCCCACCGCCAGATGCTTGAGCGTGGTGACGGCCAGCGTGTGCGGGATCAGGTTGATCGAGAACTCGCAGCCGGTGGCATCGTCGCGCACGCTGTTGACCGTCAGCGACACGCCGTTGACCACCACCGAGCCCTTGTAGGCGAAGTAGCGGCCGAGTTCCGGCGAGGTGCGCACCCGCAGTTCGTATGACTCGCCCACCGGCGCGAAATGGCTGACGGTGCCCAGGCCGTCCACGTGGCCCGAGACCAGGTGCCCGCCGATGTGGTCGGCCAGGCGCAATGCCTTTTCCAGGTTGACTTCGCCCGGGCGGTCCAGGCCGACCGTCTTGGACAGCGATTCGCGCGAGACGTCCACGTCGAAGTGGGTGTCGTTCTTGGCGACGACCGTCATGCAGGCGCCCTGGATGGCGATCGAGTCGCCGAGCGCCACATCGGCCAGCGGCAGGCCGCCCGCATGGATGCCCAGGCGCACGCCGGCCTGTGCGTCGGCGGCGAGCGGCTCGACGGTTTCAATGCGGCCGATGGCGGCGACGATTCCGGTAAACATGCGTGCGATCAATCCGTCGGGTTGCGGCGCGCCAGGATGCGGAGATCGCCGCCGACGCGCGTGATGTCGTGAAAGAAGAATGCCGCCGCGCCTTCCAGCGATTGCAGCGGCCCCAGGTTGAACATGCCCTGGCCCGACCCCAGCACCTTGGGCGCCAGATAGACCAGGATCTCGTCGACCAGCCCTTCGCGCAGCAGCGAGCCGTTGAGCTTGTAGCCGGCCTCGACGTGCAGTTCGTTGATCTCGCGGCGGCCGAGCTCGCGCAGCATGGCGGGCAGGTCGACCTTGCCGTCGGCATTGGGCAGCAGGATCACCTCGGCGCCATGCTCGGCCAGCGCGCGCATGCGGCCGGCTTCGGGGCGGGCGGCGAAGATCAGCGTTGGCTCATGGTGGCCGTCGGCGGTCAGGATGTGCGCGTCGAGCGGCACGTCGAGTCCCGAATCGATCAGGATGCGGCGCGGCTGGCGCGGCGTGGGAATGGCGCGTACGGTCAGGCGCGGGTTGTCCTCGCGCACGGTGCCGATGCCGGTGAGGATGGCGCAGGCGCGCGCGCGCCAGCGATGGCCATCGGCGCGCGCCTCGGCCTCCGTGATCCACTGGCTGATGCCGTTGTCCAGCGCCGTGCGGCCGTCCAGCGACGCCCCCACCTTGACACGGACCCACGGCGTGCCGCGCGTCATGCGCGAGACGAAGCCGATGTTCAGTTCGCGCGCCTCGCGCTCCAGCAGGCCGCACCGGACGTCGATGCCGGCTTCGCGCAGTCTCTGCAGGCCGCGTCCCGAGACGGTCGGGTTCGGGTCCTCCATGGCCGCCACCACGCGCGCGATGCCGGCTTCGACCAGGCGATCCGCGCAGGGGGGGGTGCGACCGAAATGGCTGCACGGCTCCAGCGTCACATAGGCCGTGGCGCCGCGCACGTCGTGGCCGCGGGCCTGGGCATCCTTGATGGCCTGGATCTCGGCGTGGTCCTGGCCGGCCGGCTGGGTGAAGCCTTCGCCGATGACGGTGTCGTCCCGGACCAGTACGCAGCCGACGCGGGGATTGGGCGTGGTGGTGAAGAGCCCGTTTTCCGCCAGCGCCAGGGCGCGCTGCATCATGGCGTGATCGAAGTCGGAAAACATGGGTGCAACGCGGACAGGAAGAAGGGGTTCAGGAATCGTCGCCGGTACCGCAGCTGCGGTCGGTGGCCGGGTTGCACACGCGTACCCGGCCGGCGAAGTTGATGCGCACGCGGCGCACATGCGCTCCGGATGCGATGGTCAGCGTGCCGGACAGCGGCGCGCCGTTGCTTGTCCGTGAGTATCCCACAGGTGCGTAGGAAATGGTGTCGACGCCCTTTTGCGAGGAGATGAACGCAAAATCGACCGATGGCACAACGGGCGGGGACACGGCGATCAGCACGTCGTCCGTGTCCGGTGCGGTGCGCGCGGCCCACGTCCGAGGCGAGGCGGTCGTGTATAGCGCCCATCCGGCTGACCAGCCCGACGCGGCCTCGCGCGGCCCCAGATGAACCCAGATGCGCCGGTTGCGCGCCGTGGCTCGTGCCAGCGATGCCGCGCTGGCGAAGCGATCGGCCAATACGATCACTGTTTCGCGTCGCCACCAGTCCAGCCCGGCCGGCATGGCAAATACCGCGAGGATTGCCAGGATCGCGAGCACCATCGTCAGTTCCGCCAGCGTCACGCCGGCTCGCCAGGCAACGCGTGTCATGGCCAGCAGGATGCAGGGGCCCATCGCCGTGCGCCTGCGATCTCGGCGAAGCGTTCCCCGGTGCTGCGCAGGATCAGCGTGCCGCAATCCGCGTCGGGCCGGACGGGACTGGCCGCCATCTCCACGCAGTGGATCAGCGCGTGGCCCGCGCACCGGCGGGCGGACAACCGGTAGCCACGCGGGTGTTCCAGCGTGTGCGGCCAGCGGTCCAAGGGCGAAGTGTCGTCGCCGGGCAAGGCGTAGCTGCCGGTTTGCGCGTGGTGCTGTTCCAGTTCGGCCATGGTCGCGACCAGCGCCGCATGCGCTGCCATGCGTTCCGTCCGCAGGTAAGCGCCGGACCATGCCTGTGATGCCGCCAGCGCAAGCACACCGGCAATGGCCAGGGTGATCAGCAGTTCGATGAAGGTGAAGCCGGTCGGACGAAGCATCAGCGTATTCCCTCTTCGAGCACCTCGCGCCAGTTGAGTCGGCCCAATTGGCGACGCTGGCGGTGCGTTCCCATGGACTGCATGCGGCCCTCCACGATCTGCCAGAGCCGGGTCTGGACGACTTGCGTGCTGCTACCGTCGGCCTGGGTGGCCGCTTGCTCGGCATGCACGGTGACCAAGGGCTCGGACGCCAGCACGCGGCCCGTCAGGACGCTCCCGCCGGCCGGCAGGCCCGATCGGGGATCCAGCAGATAGGCACGGCTGCGGCCATCGGCGTCGCGCGCGATCAGCAGCAGGCTGTCCGGTCCGGCGCTGACGAGATCGCCGGGGGTGTGGCCGACGGGCAGGTCGATACGCCAGCCTGCGCCGATGGGGCCTCCACCATCGGCATGCAAGGCGACACCCTCGCTCGTTTCCGAGGCTGTGCGGCCGGCGAGGTGTTCGCGCGCCAGGTTGCGCTGGCCGCTGCTTGCATCCGACACGCCATACACGGTCGCGGCACCTGAGGCATCCATTGCGGCAAAGACCAGCAGGGGGCCGCCCGCCGTCGCCGCCAGCAGGATCGGCCCGACAAGGCGCTGGCGTAGGCCCGTGCGCGACGTGGCGACAAAGAGCGGCTGTCGCCGCTCGAGGTCATTGCGCCCCAGCGCTTGTGGCCATGGCGGTGCGCCGCGCAGGTCGAAGCGCCAGACCTGGCCGTGTCGATCTCCGGCATAAGCAAAGCTGGCACGGCCGTTCGGTCCCAGTGCGACAGCGGGGGCGCCAAGTCCGCCACGGCTGGCGACGGGGGGTACCGTGATGGCGAACGCAGTCCGCCCCGGTTGCCAAGGGGCCGCGCGGGGCTGGTCCAGCGCCAGCAACAGCAGTCGGCTCTCCACGCTGGGCGTACTGTCACCGTTGCCGCTGAGCGCAAACCAGCGCGATTGCACGCCGCTCTCATCGGCGAGCGGCACGACGGGAACCGGGTCTTCGACATGACCGATCGCCGGGTCGTCGTGCGTGTCATAGGCGAGCAGAGGCGGTGGCGTTTCGGCGTCGGGGTTGGTCACGTCGACCAGAAACAGCCCAGGGGCCATCGCACCGGTGGCGCAGGCGAGCACGGAGCGCCATTGCGCACCGGTCCACGCATCGGCAGCGAACGGGCGCTTGCACACGGGGGCTGGTGCTGCTTGGCCGGGGGCGATGTTGCGCACGACGGCGGGCAGGGCGGCATCCGGCATCACGGCAAAGCGCTCGTCGCCGGTCAGCGTATCGAAGGCATGCAGCATGCCATCGTTGGCGCCGAGGTAGACCATCCATCGCCGGCCGGCATGCTGCCGGCGGAATGCGCCATGCCGGGCATCGAGCACGAAGCCCGGTGGCCCGAGCAACTGCACATGCGCGCCACGTACGGCACCGAGGATCGACGTGCGGCGACGGAGTTGCGGTGGCTCGGTTTCATGGCGACGCACGCCGCGCAGGTAGCCAAGCCGGAGGATGCCGTGGCCATCCTGGCCATTGAGCAGCTCCTGTTGCGGGGGAGCGAGGCTTTCCCACCGCAGCGGCACGGCGGTGCGATCGAAGGCGTCGCCTTGCCGGAAAGTCCAGAGCCGGCGGGTGTCGGGTTGGCGTGCATCCAGCAGCTTCGCTGCTTCCCACATGGCCGGCGGCCGAGCGGTTTCCGGCATGTCAGGCGGAGGCCGGAACTGCAACGCGTGCAGGCGCCCGCTCCAGGCATCGTCCCCTGGGGCCACAAGGTAATGCGTCGGCAGTCGGCCGGCAGGGTGATCGTTCACGCCCGGATGGGCCGTGCCGGGTAGCATTGCGCAGAGCCATGCGCAGGCCGTCTGTCGTCGCATCATGGCTGCGGCATCCTGGGGCGGAAGACGGTCTGCAGCACGACCGCGATCGCCGGGTCGCTGCCGAAGCCCGCCGCGGTGATCCGGAACAGGTGAGGTACCGCAGTCGCGTCCGCGCGTATCCAGTGGCCCGGCAGTGCATCGGGGATGGGTTCGATGACGTAGCGGGGGCGGCGTCCGGCTTGCCGCTCGCCGTCTGCAGGAGGGATCTCGATCTCTACGCCATCGGTGGTCGTGTCCAGCAGGCGGCTGTCTGTCCACAGCGATTGGCCTGGCAATGGTCGGCACAGTCCGCGCGCGGGCCCGCTGCCGCAAGCGCCGGCAACGAAGCCGGCCAAGGTTTCCGGATCCAGCGCATCGATGCGTCCAGGGGATGGTGCAGTGGTACAGGCTGGGCTCGCGGGTGTAGCGGTGGCGGCCGACAGCTCGCATTCGGCCGCCGCCAGCGCGGCTTCGGCGGCACGCATGGCCAGCGCGTGATCGATGGACAGCGAGGTACGGCGCCGATGATCGAGCACCAGATGAAACGCCGCCATGGTCAGCAGGCCAAGCAGTACGGTCGCGGTCATCACGAAGACCAGCATGAAGCCGCGCGATGGGCGGAGCGGTCGCATCAGCATGCGTCGGCCTCGCAGATCAGCGGATTGCGCAGCCGCACGGTGGCGGTGAAGACGGTGCGGCGGCGGGGGATCCCGGTGGGCCGGAAATACAGGTCCGGCGGCACAGCGCCGATCGGTTCGCGCACATCGGGAAAGAGCGTCAGTTCCGCGGCGGACATGTCGCGTGCGGGCGCATGGATGCGTTCACCGCGCACCACGATGGCGATATGCACGGCCTGCACGCGCCGCCACTGGGCGGGCGTGAGCGTCCGGGCCGACAGCGTTGTCGACGGCGAGGTTGGCGTGGCGGCCAATGCGTACAGCAGCTGCAGCGTTTCCACGCCGGTCACCATGCTCCGCGACGTCCACTTGCCGGCCTGGAACCGGCCGTCGCGGCGTGACGGTGTACGGCACATCAGTTGGGGCTCACCGTTCTCCGCGCGCCCGATGTAAACCAGCATGAAGCCGGCGAGGGGGTGATCACCATCGCCTTTCGCGCGTTCGGGGACGCCATAGCCGGAACAGTCGACGACACTGCCATCGGCCTGTAATCCGTCGGGCTGGCGGCTGCGGCCGGCAAAGCGCACCAGCAGGGCATCGCTGTCCGAGATGCCGCCGCTTGTGCAATGCAGACCTTCGATGAGGGCGAGGCCGCCGCAGTCGTCCGCCCCCACCAGCGGGGGCAGCGCGTTCGTGTCGGGCCATCGGCGCACGGGCGACGAGGCCGGCGTGTCCGTCACCCAGCCTGTCTGTCGTAGAGCGCTCGCGATGAGTTCCAGCGCTTGCGCGCCGCGATCGTCGATCGATGCCTCGTCGGCCAGGCGCTGGTAGCGGGCGCGGACAACCCAGACAAGCTGCAGTGCGATGCCGAGCACGATCAGCCCGATCAGCATGCCGGCCATCAGCTCGACCAGTGAAGCGCCATGCGTGTTGCCGGGAGACAGGCGACGATGCATGTCACCGGACACCCGCAGATTCAGCTTGCCCGGCGTGAGTCCTGTCCCGTGCCGTGAGCCGATGGGCGGCGCGGTACGTGTCCTCCAGGCGATCGAGCGCAACGAGCGTGCCGGCCGCGCTCAGCGACAGCAGGGCAAGTGCGACAAGGGATTCGAGCAGGATGGCGCCGCGCGTGAAATGGGCGCGCAGGGCGCGGCACGGGCGGAAGGCGGGTCGCTGAAGTGGCATGGTCGGTCTGGAAGGGCGCGAATGTGCGCGGGCCTGACCGATCTACCTTAAGCGAGAACGGGGTGCGTGACTGTCACGTTTGATGGACACGGGTGGGCCTGGCGGCCGCACCCGGTGTCAGCGCTACTGCGACAAGGAGGTGAGGCAGGTGCCGCTTTTCTTGGTCGCCTCATCGTTCGGATCGCACGTCCTGGCACGGCCGAGGGCATTGACGATGATGATGCGTGCCGGGCCGGTGCCGTCCTGGTACGCAACGTTGAATGCGGCAGTGACCTGCGGCTGCTTGATCTTGCTGGCGGTATAGCCGTTGGGCGAATAGATCAGGTAGTTGCCCGAAGCGTTGCCGCTACCGCCGACGTAGGCGGTACTGTTGTATGTCACCTTCAGCCCGTTGGTGAGCGCGTCGTACTGGTTGAGCAGCGTGTCGGTCGAGGGGTTGTAGATCCCGTCCGGGTTTTGCCCTTCCGAGAACACCCGCCAGCCGTTCGCCCAGTCCCCATTGATCGGGGCGATCGTCACATACGCGCTCTGCGCCAGGGCACGCGTGCGCGCTTGGCCGATGGCGGAGGCGACGCTGTCCGCGGCGCTCAGCAGCCGCTGCTTGCGCAGGAAGTCGCTGAAGCTCGGCGCAACCAGCACCAGCATGATCGAGATGATGGCGATCGTCACCATCAGTTCGAGCAGCGTGAAACCCCGCGCGGACCGGCGGCGAAAAGAGAGGCTATCGCTTCGCATGATCGTTACCAGCATCCGGTCGTGGTGGGCGACTCGGGGACGGATTTCGCCAAAAGGATGTTTAGCTTTTCACCCGTGCTGCGATAGACCAGCGTGCCGCAAGTCGGATCGTCCTTGCCGTTGTTGGGCGGCTGTGCTTGCAGTTCGACGCACTGGTCCACGTTCGCGCTGCCGGAGCAGCCCACGGCCGAGATCTGGTAGCTGGTGCTGGTCTGCGCATCGCCCGAATATGTCCTGAACCCGTTCCACGCGTGGGTCAGGTCAGTGGAGCTGGCGGCATACGTGTTCGCTTGCGCGAAGTGCCGCTCGAACAGCTGCATGTTTTCCATCAGCGCGGCCTTGGCCTGCGTACGCCGGCTTTTCTGCACGAACTGCGTATAGGACGGATACGCGATCGTCGACAGGATGGCGACGACGATCACGACAATCATCAGCTCGATCAGCGTGAAGCCACGCTGATGGGGCAGGGGGGGCGAACGGTGTGTGCGCATGATCGCTCCTGTGTCAGTTCGTCTGCAGGACGAAGTTGCGGACTTCGCGCCAGCCGATGCGGGAATTCAACTGCTGCGAGGCGACTCCCGATTCGGTGGTCGAGGTCGAGCCCGGTGTCGACGATCCGCCCATCGAGCCGACCGTCAGGCCCTGTGCGCCCGGGGACAGAACGATCTTGGTTTTCGTCTCAACGCTGCCGCCCACGGTATCCCGGGTGGTACTCGTGACGGAAACAATGATCAGCGTAGGCGCACCCAGCACTCCCGTGGTGGATTGGTAACCGGAGAGGTTGCCGGACAGCGGCAGACCGGTCAAAGCCTTGAGGGCATAGCTGCGGCTGCTGCCGCTGGTGCCGCAGCCGTCCGTGCCGGTCAAGGAATTGAAGAACACCGCGCCATCGGAGACCGTGATCGCCGTGACCTGCTTTTCGGTCTGATCCGGGAAATCCAGCTTCCAGCCGGGTTTGCGGCCGACGGTATAGCCCAGCGCATAGGCTGGCGAACTGAAGGTGTACGACTTGCCGTCGCTGGAGGCGAGTGCCGTGACCGTATTGAGCTGATCGCGGCCCTTCGACACGTAGTTGGCGTTCGTGTCGTCGTCGTAGATACCGTAGAAGCTGTTGGTCTGGGTGGGGGTACTCGTGTCGGCAGACTCGTAGTACTTGCCCGTGCCGAACAGCACCATGTAACCGCCCGGCGCGTAGATGACGCGGGGTGCGATCGTGATGGGCTGCCTGCGGCCGGAGCTGTCGGTGGCCGTGAACAGCGGCTTGCCCGGCGTGCCGCCGTAGGCGGGCAGGGCGGAGGTGGCGTTCCAGGTCGTCGAGTCGCCGGACAGGATGAATTTCCAGAGGTTGCCCTGCAGGTCGCCCGCATAGGCCTGCGTGACGCTGCCGGCGGCGCCGACGATGGCTACCGGCGCAGACAGGCCGTTTGCCGTGTTGTAAGTCGGCGTTGCGCTGGGCACGGGCGTAACGATCTTGTAGTAGTTCGTGCCAAGTTGCCACGCTGCGCCGGCTGGCTTGTCGAGCGACAGCAGGAACAGTGCCGCGGGGGCATTTGCGTTGGCGTTGCCATCGTTCTGGTTCGAGTTCAGGCCATTGGCGACCATGACGAACCACTTGTAGATCGGCAGCTTGGTGGAGCTGTCCGTGCCGGTGCGGAGCTTGACCATGATCGGCGAGCCCATCACGTTGCCCATGTCCGCATCGTCCTTGTCCGTGAACTCCCACAGGATGTTCGACGCGGAAAATGCCGCTTCCTTGGTGCCGGTCGGGTCGGTGATGTCCAGCGCGTAGACGCCTTGTGCACCACCGCCGAAGCCGCCGGCAAGAACGGAACGCCACTTGCCGTTGATCTGCGCTTCGCCGATGCTCGGGGTGGCATCGACGTAGAGCTGGTGCGCATAGGAAACGGACGTCAGCTGGTTCAGGTTCGAGAACACCGCGTTCGGCACATAGGCGAAGACTTCCGCGCCGGTGTTGGCGTTGAAGGCATGGAGCATGCCGTCATTGGCGCCCACATAGACCATCGGCGTGCGTCCGCTATAGGTGTTGTAGAACGTGGAGTACCCGGTATCGGCAATCGACGCCGCCGGCGTACCGGCGTATGTCGGCGCCGAGCCGATGATGTCGCCCAGGATGCTGGAGCGGGCGCGGAACATGCCGGTATTGGCAACGGTATTCATCTCTTTGCTCCGGTCGCCACGCAGGTACGCCAAGCGCGCCTGGCCGTAGCTGTCCGCCGTGCCCCGGTCGGGGTTGGTGCTCAACAGCTTTTGCTGTGCCGGGGAAATGCCGGCCCAGGTGAACGGTGCCCCGGTGAGCGAGGTGGAGTTCAGCGTGTACACGGCGCGGTTGGCGGGACCGTTCTTCTGCTGCATTGCGGTGGTCAGCAGTGCACCGGCTTCCCAGGTCGGCGTCGACGAGGTGCTGACGGTCGTGCCGCTGAGCGTCAGCGCATAGGCAGCGAGGCGGCCGTTCCATTGCTGGTCGAAGCCGGGCGTATACACGAAGGTGCCGCCGCTGGTGCTGGACGTGGTGGTGATGCGCCCGTTGGACAGCGATACGCCCGCCAGGGTGCCGGCATACGAGGTGATCTGCGTAAAGATCTTCTTGATGGCAGCGATCATCGCTTCCGGCTGACCGCCCAGGAACCAGTTGTACGGGACGTTGGAGCCGGTCGGCGAGGCTTCCCACTCGCTATTGTTCGTGACCACGGTGGAGCCATCCTGACCGTAGGTCCGGAGCGGATTCCCGTCGTTGTTGGCATCAATGAAGCCGCCGTACTTGGCCGCCAGGAAGAACTGGCTGTTGCGCTGATTGTCACCCACCGTGCCATTGCCGTTTTCGTTCACGTCGATGACGAACGTGGTGACGCGCGCATTGGGCATGTCGGGGCGGAAGCCGTAGGTGTGTGCCCAGTAGGCAGTACCGGCCAGATAGTAGGACGCGAAATGGGCAGACCTGTGATCGACATCACCCAAGGTGCTGGTGATCGGGCTGGTGGCCCCGGCGAGGGGAGGGTTGTAGGTGGTTTCGAGCGCACCGACCTTGTTCGTCCAGTCGCGCACATTGAAGCCGCTGTAGCTGTCGGCGGGGCGGGCGGGATCACCTTCGCCGGTTTTCCTGTTGCCCGGGATGTAGTGATCTTCGTGGGTGTTGATATCCCCGATCAGGAACGCGTAGTTGCGTTGGCACTGGTTGAGAATGGGATCCGCGCTCCAGCTTGTGTAGACCGGGAAGTTGTCCGAATACGTGGTGTTCGGCAGCCCGCTGATCGCTTCGGGGGTCGGCCCGTTCGGGTGGAACTGCAGATAGCGGATGCTCTCGTAGAACATCTCGCTGACCGGGTCGAAGGTCTTGTAGTTGCCGGTCGGGTTGTCGGTCGGCCCCCCGAGATCGCCCATGGACCTGCCGGATAGCTGCACGCTGGTGCGGCCGAACTGGTTCAGATAGTTGATCACGCCGCTGACGCCTTCAGTGGCGTTCAGCGGGTTCTTCTTCAGAATGCCCGTAGAGGTATCGAACTCCGGTGTGGAGTTGGTGATCGCGTTCAGGTCTTTATCCACCGCCGTGGCACCGACGTATTTCATCGGCGCGCGCAGCACGCCGCCGTAGCGCTCGTTCTGCGCTGCCCACGTATTGTTGCTACTGTCGTTCAGGTAACCGAATGCCGCAAACCGCATGCGGTCGGCATTCAACTGCATCTGGCCGACCGGCTTGTAGTTGCCGTTGTAGTTGAAGCACAGGTCGGTGCGGGAGGTCGCTTCATTGCTGTCGCAAACCTGAACCTGCACGCGGAACGCACGGCGCTGGGTCAGTGCGCCGTTCCACCAGTTGAACTGATCACCGTAGCCGCCGGGATTGGCGCAGCTTGTGTTGTTTCCGTAATCCTGATCGGCAAAGAAAATGTGGTTCCCGCACGATGCGATATACAGCGTCGACCAATTGAACGGCGTCACCGCGCTTGGCGCGCTGCCGTTATTGTTGGCGTTGATCGTCTTGACCGGGAAGTACGAGCCGTTACGGAAGAAATCGCTTCGCAGCACCGCCCGCTGCAGCACGGTCTGGGTCGTGGTGTCGACGACACGGTCACCGCCGGTCATCGCCATGCGGAACTCGTCAATGGCTGACGAGGCCGCCCAGTTCATGAAGTTGCCCGAGAACTTTCCGGAGCATTCGTGTGTGTCCGACGTGGCGTCACCGGAAATGGCGAACCAGCCGTTTGTGTCGTCGTAGGTGTAGCACTTGGTCGCGTTGAAGTAGCCCAGGTAGGTTTTGGCGTTGTTGTACGCTCCCCGATAGGCTGTACCGGTGGTCGGGAATTCCACCGACAACGACAGCATCAGGTTGGGGTGGATGTTCTGGCTGCGCCCGTAGAGCGGCACAGTCGAGATTGCCACGGTCGGCACCGAACTGGCTGCTCCCAATACGGCAACCCAGCCCAAGGCCACCAGGGCCACCAAGCCACGAATGATTTTCATGATGTCAGCTGCTCCCCCGTAAGAGCGATTTTTTTGCGTTGTCAGTAGTGTCCGAGCCGTTTCGTGACGATGCTCCACCCGTCAATCCGGAGTGTCGCCTTTCCTGTAATAGGACTGAAGCATGACCGGTGCGCTGCCATATGGCCCCCAGCCTACGGCGGTGATGCGGAAAATGTAGGCAGGCGATAGATCGTTATCGTTTCCTCCGGTCTTGTCCGCCCGTTGTCCTGCTTCCTTGTCCACCAGCGCTTCGATGATGTAGCGGGGCCGCTGCGATGACAGCACGCCTTGGCCTACAGGGAACGTCGCGCCGGTGAAGTCGCCATAGCCGACGGTTTGCGCGTCGCTACCGCTGTCTTTCCAGCTGACGATATTCCAGATCGGATTGGTATCATCCGTCGTAGCGCACAGCCCCCGGAGCCGGGTGGGGAGGGCGTTTTCCGGTCCACCCGCGAGGCACCCGCTCGAGGGGAACGGCTGATAGCTTGTGCGGACAAAATTGTTCGAGCGTGATGTCGCGACGCTTCCTGCGTTCTGGATGTCGTGCTCGGCATCCCGCAGCGCCGCTTCGGCGGCTTGGAAGGCGATGCTGTTGTCGCGCTGATTGCGGCTGATGCGTTTCGAGTCCAGAGCCAGCCGGGCGCCGCCCAGGGCCAGAATCGTGATCACCAGCAACATGATGAGCGAGGTAATCAGCGCAAACCCCGCTGGGCGTCGTTGGAGACGAGCGTTGTTCAGGAGCATGATGTTTGGCAGACGAGGTAGTTGCGCACTTGTACGGTCGTGGTGAAGAGGCGCCGGGCTACGTTCAGCTTTTCCGTCGGCTTGAAGGTGCCGTCGGCATTGGTGTACTGGTTGCCGAAGAGCGTATAAGTGGGCGTGCCGCCGGTCGTGTCGGCGCTCGCATTGTCCGCGCGGACCACCATGGACACCTTGACGGCATAGACCTTGTTCCAGTCGTCGCTGGTCATGTCGCTGGCGCGTTTGTAGACATTCGGCACGGTGGAGTCGCCGGTGGTCGAGACGCCATAGAGCAACTGGAGAGCTTCGACACCGGGCACAAGTTGCTGCGTGGTGAAGTTGTCCTCATTGGTTGCATCGGTGGGCTCGTGGCCGTCGGCATCCCGTTTGCGGAATTTGCACGCCAAATATGAATTGCCATCTGCGCCGACCTGCACGTAGAAGATGGACAGGCCGCGCTGTTGGCCAGCCAGATCGACCGAGGTGTAGTCCGCAACGCCTTGGCCCGAGCAGTCGATCATGGTTCCGTCCGGCACGGTACGGTCAGCAGCCGTACCGACCCCAAAGAAACGGACCTCGATGGCATCGCTGCCGGTCGAAGTTTGAGGGGACAGGCAGCTCGATAGCGAATCCCCGGCGGCCGGCCCCGTCGTTTTGGCGGCGGCCTCTTTCCCTACACAGCCATCCAGCCCCGAAAGCATGGGCGCATCCGACGCCGACAGCCGCATGATGCCGCCGTTGTCGGTGCTCAGCTTGGTGAAACCCGCCTGCCGCAGCACGCGTGTCATCACGTTCAACGCGAACTGGCCACGTTCTTCCAGGCCGGAGGTGTCTTCGATGGTGGTGTAGGTGGAACGCGTCATCAGATAGAACGACACGGTCGCGGCCAGTACCAGCAGCGCGATGACCAGCGCCACCATCAGTTCCACGAGCGAGAAGCCGCGTGTGCGACGCGGCAGGATACGACGAATGGTGCGCATCAGGATCCCCCGGCATTGACGACGATCATGGCCTGCGGGGTCGCCGTCACGCCACTGGCGGTGTCGGCCAGCACTGCGCTGGCGGCCACGCCGTTGCCCTGGTCCGCCTTCGACAGGCGCGAGACCCAGCCCACTTTGACGACCAGTGGATCGTTTGCGGAGTTGGAGCAAGGCCAGGAGAAACCACTGTTGGAGGCGTACGCTGGATTGTCGTGGCAGATCACGCCACGACCACCGGGCAACGTCGCACGGACGGCACTCGTCCACTCGGCCAGATCAAAATTCACCGCCGCATTCGCGCACACGGCGCTGACGTCGGTGCATCCTGTGGAGCCGTTGCTCAGATAGAAGCTTGTGGAGACCGGTACTGTGCTGGCAGCACCGGTATCGAACACATAAGCGTCTGAGGCGAGTTGTCCAGAGTTCACGCGGATCCGGTCAGCCATGTTGGCCGCCAGCAGCTGACCCATGGCGTCATAGCTCGCCTGCTGCGTGAATCGATAAGACTTAAGTAATAGATTGGCAACACTCAGCACGCCGACGGCTACGATGAGCACGGCGATCAATGCTTCGAGCATAGTGAAGCCAAGCGCTTTCCCCGGCAAAGCCTGGCGCATGGTAACTCCCGCGTTTTATTCCGACCAGCTTTTTTAGAATGCTTCTTTCGTCACTTATCCCGAGATGTTACGACAGGATAGTGATGAAGTGTTACTTCTTTTTACGTTTGCGGAGATTTAAGAGTAATTTTGAAGATTGCGCCAGTGCGGGGAGTGCAGCGGGTCGACGTTACTGCCGGAACTCGTCCAGCATGTCGCGAAATTCCGACACATCCTCAAAACTCCGGTAAACGGAGGCAAAGCGGATGTATCCGATCTTGTCCAGGCGTTTGAGTTCGCGCATCACCAGCTCGCCGATGCGGTCGCTGCCGATCTCCTTCTCGCCGTGGGAGAGCAGCTTTTCTTCGATGCGGGCGATGGCCTCGTCGATGGCCTCGGCCGAGACGGGGCGCTTGCGCAGCGCCAGGCGCATCGAATCCTTGACCTTGTTGCGGTCGTAGTCGACGCGGCTGCCGTTCTTCTTGACGACGGCTGGGAAGAACAGCTCGATGCGCTCATAGGTCGTGAAGCGGCGGTCGCAGGATTCGCAGCGGCGGCGGCGGCGCACGGTGTCGCCTTCCTCCGACATGCGGGTGTCAATCACCTGGGTGGCCGCGTGGCCGCAGAACGGGCATTTCATGCCGGTCTCCTCCGAACCTCAAAGAACGCGCTACACAAAAAACAACGCCGCGACGGCCCGGGTGGGCGCATCGCGGCAGAGCAGGGTACTACAGCCTGGCCGGTCACCCGGCCAATGGTCAGGCGTAGACCGGGAACTGCTTGGTCAGCTCGGCCACCTTGGTGCGCACGGCCGCGATGTTGGCTTCGTCATGCGGATTATCAAGCACATCGGCGATCAGGTGGGCTACCTTCACGGCCTCACCCTCCTTGAAGCCTCGCGTGGTCATGGCCGGCGAGCCCAGGCGGATGCCCGAGGTCACGAAGGGCTTCTCCGGATCGTTCGGGATGGCGTTTTTGTTGACGGTGATATGCGCGTCGCCCAGCACCTTCTCGGCTTCCTTGCCGGTAATGCTCTTCGCGCGCAGGTCGACCAGCATCACGTGGCTTTCGGTGCGGCCGGAGACGATGCGCAGGCCGCGGGCCATCAGCGTTTCGGCCATGGCGCGGGCGTTTTTCACCACCTGTTCCTGGTAGGCCTTGAACGTGGGCGACTGGGCTTCCTTGAACGCCACCGCCTTGCCGGCGATCACGTGCATCAGCGGGCCGCCCTGGATGCCGGGGAAGATCGCCGAGTTGATGGCCTTCTCGTGCTCGGCCTTCATCAGGATCACGCCGCCGCGCGGGCCGCGCAGGCTCTTGTGGGTGGTGGTGGTCACGAAATCGGCGTGCGGCACCGGGTTCGGGTAGACGCCCGCGGCGATCAGGCCGGCGTAGTGGGCCATGTCAACCATGAAGTACGCGCCGACGGCCTTGGCCACCTTGGCGATGCGCTCGAAGTCGATGCGCAGCGCAAACGCGGAGGCGCCGGCGATGATCAGCTTGGGCTTCTTCTCTTGTGCCAGCGCTTCGAGGGCATCGTAGTCGATGTCTTCCTGCGCGTTCAGGCCGTAGCTGACGACGTTGAACCACTTGCCGCTCATGTTGAGCGCCATGCCGTGCGTCAGGTGGCCGCCTTCGGCCAGGCTCATGCCCATGATGGTGTCGCCCGGCTTGAGCATGGCGAAGAACACGCCCTGGTTGGCCTGCGAGCCGGAGTTCGGCTGCACGTTGGCGGCCTCGGCGCCGAACAGTTGCTTCACGCGGTCGATGGCGAGCTGCTCGACCACGTCCACGTATTCGCAGCCACCGTAGTAGCGCTTGCCGGGATAGCCCTCGGCATACTTGTTGGTCAGCTGCGAGCCCTGGGCGGCCATCACGGCCGGCGAGGTGTAGTTCTCGGAGGCGATCAGCTCGATGTGGTCTTCCTGGCGCTGGTTTTCCTGCTGGATGGCGGCGAAGACTTCTGGGTCGATCTGGTCGATCGTATAGCGGTTGCGTTCGAACATGGCGAGTGTCTGGTCTGAAACGAAACGGAAACGGCGGGGGATCGGGCGAGGCGGGGAAACGCGCGGCTCGGGCGGTTGCGCCGGCTTGTCCGGCGGCAGCGGGGACCCGAGTCACCCAGCTTCCCATTCGCTGCCCAGGCGAGCGGCAGGCGTCGTTGTGCATGACGCCAGAGACCTTGCGCTTCCTCGTGGTCAACGCCCACTGCCGGGTACTGCCGGCGGCAGCCCCAGGATTCGCCAGTTGCGCAAGGTGGAATGGTTGCCCGCGAGTGTACGACACCCGTATGACCGCCGCAAGGCGCCACGCGCGGTCCCGCGCACATGGCTGCGCAGCGGTCTGCAATGCTCGGTTAAACTCTTGCACTTCGCTTATCTCTGGCTCGGAGACACGTCCCATGATCGTATTCGTGACCGGCGCAACGGCCGGCTTCGGGGCAGCCGTTGCGCGGCGTTTCGTGCGGGAAGGGCACCGCGTGATCGCAGCGGGCCGCCGCCAAGATCGCCTTGATGCGCTCAAAGCCGAACTGGGCGATGCGCTGCTGCCGTTCCTGCTGGATGTGCAGGATGCCGCCGCCGTCGCCGCCCTGCCGGGGGCCCTGCCGGAGGGCTGGCGGGAGGTCGACGTGCTGGTCAACAATGCCGGCTTGGCGCTCGGCCTGGAGCCGGCGCATCGGGCCAGCCTGTCCGACTGGGATCTGATGATCGGTACCAATGTCACGGGGCTGGTGCATGTGACGCGTGCATTGCTGCCGGGCATGGTGGCGCGCAACCGCGGCCATGTCATCAACCTGGGCTCGATCGCCGGAACGTATCCGTACCCGGGCGGCAACGTGTACGGCGGCACCAAGGCTTTCGTGCGCCAGTTCTCGCTGAACCTGCGCGCTGACCTGACCGGCACCCGCGTGCGCGTGTCGAACGTCGAGCCGGGCCTGTGCTCGGGCACCGAGTTTTCGAACGTGCGCTTCAAGGGCGATGACGCCCGCGTGACCAAGGTCTACGAGGGAACCGAGGCGCTGACGGCCGACGACATCGCCGAGACCATCTACTGGATGGCGGCGCTGCCGGCGCATTTCAATGTCAACGCGATCGAGATCATGCCCGTTTGCCAGTCGTTCTCTGCGACCAGCGTGACGCGCGACATGGCTTGAGGCCCGGGCCTGCCATCGCCCGGTTGGTGGATGGCAGGCTGTTTGCTAAGGCTTGGTAAAATCTGGGGATGTCTTCTTTTGACTGGAACCTGCGGGTGTATTGGGAAGATACCGACGCAGGCGGCGTGGTGTTCTACGCCAACTATCTGAAATTCTTCGAGCGCGCTCGCACCGAGTGGCTGCGCGCACTGGGGGTCGACCAGCAGGCGCTGGCCGATACGACCGGAGCCATCTTCGTGGTGCGCAGCACCGCCGTGGACTATCGCGCGCCCGCCCGCCTGGATGACTTGCTGCAGGTCCGTTCACGTATGGAACGGGTGGGGCCGGCATCGGTCCAATTTGCCCAGGAAAGCTGGCGCGGCGACATTCTGCTCGTCTCAGGCACGATTCGTGTTGGATGTGTCGACCGGCTCACATTCCGGCCGACCCCGATTCCCGCTCCCATACTCGCAACCATCAAAGCCGCCGCATGAATCCTGTCGAGGTCACGCAAGATCTGTCGATCGTCTCGCTGGTGCTGCACGCCAGCCTCCTGGTCCAATTCGTCATGGGCCTCCTGCTGGTGATGTCGCTGTTCTCCTGGACGTACATCTTCCGCAAAGCCTTTGCGCTGCGCGCGGCCCGCGCGCAGACCGAATCCTTCGAGCGCGATTTCTGGGCGGGCGGCGACCTGCAGGCGATGTACCAGAGCGCCGCCAACAATCGCCACCACACCGGCGCGCTCGAGCGCATCTTCGAAGCCGGCATGCGCGAATACCTGAAGACGCGCGAGCAGCAGCGCGGCGTCGGTGATCCGAGCGCCATCCTGGATGCCGCGCGCCGCGCCATGCGTGCCGCCTACCAGCGCGAGATGGATTCGCTCGAATCGCACCTGCCGTTCCTGGCCTCGGTCGGCTCGGTCAGTCCGTATATCGGTCTGTTCGGTACGGTGTGGGGCATCATGAACGCGTTCCGTGGCCTGTCCAACGTGCAGCAGGCGACGCTGTCGGCGGTGGCGCCGGGCATTGCCGAAGCGCTGGTCGCCACGGCCATCGGCCTGTTCGCGGCCATTCCGGCGGTGATCGCCTACAACCGCTACGCCACCGAGATGGACCGCCTGGCCAACCGCTTCGAAAGCTTCATGGAAGAGTTCTCGAACATCCTGCAGCGCCAGACGCGCTAAGGACGGACCGCCATGGCTACCATCCAGCGAACGCGCCGCGCCCGACGGGCCAAGGCCGACATCAACGTGGTGCCCTACATCGACGTGATGCTGGTGCTGCTGGTCATCTTCATGGTCGCGGCGCCGGTGGTGAACCCGGGCGTGGTCAACCTGCCGTCGGTGGCCAACGCCACGCCGCAGCAGACCCAGCCGCCCATCGTCGTGACCATCAAGGGTGACGGCACGATCCTTGCTCGCGTCAAGAGCGGCTCCGGCGCCACCGAGCAGAAGCTGGCGAACAACCAGGAACTGCGCGCCTTCGTCAAGCAGCGCACGGGAGAGAATCCGGACCAGCCGGTGGTTATCGCCGCCGACAAGACGGTCCAGTACGACCGCGTGCTGACAGTGATGGGCGTGCTCAAAGGGGACGGCGTCAAGCGCGTCGGTCTGATGGTGAAGTCGCAATGAACGCGTTGACGAGCGCTCGCGGAGCAATCTGACAGGCATGGCTACGACGTCGCTGCATCGTTACGAGCCGGTCCGCGAGCGCGGGACGCTGCGAGCGTTCGCGCTGGCGGTGCTGACGCACTTGCTGTTGCTGACCTTCCTGTATTTCGGCGTGCAGTGGCAGAGCAGCACGCCGCGCGGGGAAGAGGCCGAGTTGTGGGACGAGGCGGCGCTGCAGCAGGCAGTGCAGTCTGCGCCGGCGCCCGAGCCGAAGCCGGAACCGGCCGTCCAGGCGCCGCCGGCCAAGGTGGAGGAAGAAGCGGACATTGCGCTGGAGCAGCAAAAGCGCAAGCGCGAGGAGGAAGCCGCTGCCGCACGCGAGGCCGAACTGGCGCGCCGCGCGACGGCGGAGCGCGAGGACGCCAAGCGCCAGGCCCTGCTCAAAGAGCAGAAGGCGCAGCAGGCCCGGCAAGCGGAACTCCAGAAGCGGGCCCTGGCCGAACAGCTGGCACAGCAGGCCAAGGAGCGGCAGGCCCACGAGAAAGCGGTCGCTGCCGAGGCCCAGGCGCGCAAGGACGCCCAGCTGAAGGCGCAAGCCGAGGCCAAGGCCAAGGCCGTAGCGGAAGCCAAGGCGAAGGCCGACGCAGAGCAACGGGCTGCGCAAGCCAGGTCCAACGCTCAGCGGCAGGCGCGCCTGCGGGATCTGCAAGCGTTGGCGGGCACTGCCGGTGCGACCGGCGCGGCGGCGGGCTCGGGCGGCGGCGTCGGCAGCGGGACGGGTGCGGGCGGCACCGCGTCGGCGGGGTATGCCGACCGCGTGCGCGCCAAGGTGCAGCCGAACATCAATTTCTATGACGACACCTCCGGCAACCCCATCGTGACGGTGCTGGTCCAGATGGCGCCCGATGGTACGGTGTTGTCTCGCAGGGTCACCAAACCGAGTGGATATCCGGTGCTGGACGAAGCCGTGCTGCGCGCGATCGACCTGTCCAGTCCGCTGCCCCGCGATACGAATGGCAAGGCGCCTGCGAGTGTGATCGTCGGCTTCAAGCCCAAGCGGGGCTGATCGCCCGCTACGCGGGTGAGGGATGCGTTCAACAAGTTGTGAGGATGATGATGCGGAATGTTTGGAAGTCTGGACTTCGACGATCGGCCTGGATCGGGCTGCTGATGGTGTTGTGCGTCGGGGTTGCGCGCGCCCAGCTGTATGTGGAAATCGCCGGGGCCGGTTCGAGCCAGTACCCCATCGCCATTGCCAATTTCCAGGGCGAATCGCAGATTCCGCAGGACATCACGGCCATCGTCCGGGCCGATCTGGTGCACAGCGGCCGCTTTTCCAATGTCGATGTGGCGGGCGCGGTGGTGCCGGACAGCCCGGCCCCCGACCTGGGCGCCTGGAAGAGCCGTGGCGCGGCTGCGTTCGTCGGCGGCACCGTGACGCGCAACGGCGATCGCTACGAGATCCGCTTCCGCCTGTACGACACGGCCAAGGGGGAAAGCCTGGGCGGCCTGGCGCTGACGCGCGGCGAAGGGCAACTGCGGCTGGCGGCGCATGAGATCGCCGACTACATCTACCAGAAGCTGATCGGCGATCGCGGTGTCTTTGCGACTCGCCTGTCGTATGTGTCCAAGGTGGGCCGCCGATACCAGCTGCAGATTTCCGATTCCGACGGGGCCAACCCGCAGGTGGCGCTGACCAGCAACGAGCCGATCATTTCGCCGGCGTGGTCGCCGGACGGCACCAAGGTCGCCTACGTGTCGTTCGAGAGCCGCAAGCCGGTGGTGTATGTGCATGACCTGATCTCGGGCCGCCGGGCGGTGATCTCGAACCAGAAGGGCAACAACTCGGCGCCGGCCTGGTCGCCGGACGGCCGCCGCGTGGCGGTGGCGCTGTCGCGCGACGGCAATACGCAGATCTACCAGGTCAACGCCGACGGCTCGGGCCTGCGCCGCCTGACCCGCAGCAGCGCGATCGATACCGAGCCGTCGTTCTCGCCGGACGGCCGCTCGATCTACTTCACCAGCGACCGCGGCGGCGCGCCCCAGATCTATCGCATGCCGACCGAAGGCGAAGACGCCGGCAGCGCGCAGCGCGTGACGTTCAAGGGCGGCTACAACACCAGCCCGCGCGTGTCGCCGGACGGCAAGCTGCTGGCCTACATCTCGCGGGTGGGCGGGGCCTTCAAGCTGTATGTGCAGGACCTGTCCAATGGTGACGTCACCGGGCTGACCGACACGTCCTATGACGAATCGCCGAGCTTTGCCGCCAACGGCAAGTTCATCCTCTATGCCACCCGCGTAGGCGGGCGATCGGTGCTGGCGGCGGTGTCAACCGACGGCCGCACGCGCCAGATTCTTTCCCTCCAGGCCGGCACGGTCCGCGAGCCGGCGTGGGGCCCTTTCATGCAATAACGATTCCTTCAGGAGAGATCGAACATGCCGAAGTCTCAAACCATGATCAAGCTGGCGGCGATTGCCGCGCTGCTGGCGCTGGGCGCTTGCAGCTCGGGTGTGAAGCTGGATGACACCTCGAAGAACGCCACGGGCGGTGCCGCCGCCGGTGCCGACACCCGCAACGTGACGCCCGTCGACGTGAGCCGCGATGAACTGACCGATCCGAACAGCCCGCTGGCCAAGCGCAGCGTGTACTTCGATTTCGACAGCTACACCGTCAAGCCGGAATACCAGGGCCTGCTGACCCAGCATGCGCGTTACCTGCAGTCGCACAACCAGCGCAAGGTGCTGATCCAGGGCAACACCGACGAGCGCGGCACCAGCGAGTACAACCTGGCGCTGGGCCAGAAGCGTGCCGAGGCCGTGCGCCGCGCGCTGTCCTCGCTGGGCGTGCCCGACAGCCAGATGGAATCCGTGAGCCTGGGCAAGGAAAAGCCGCAGGCCTCGGGCCACGACGAGGAGTCGTGGGCACAGAACCGCCGCTCCGATATCGTCTACTGATCGGCGCGGGGCAAGTGGATGCGCCGGCTGCGTTCGCGCGGCCGGCGTTCTTACGTTGGTAGCAAAGACATGAACACGATGACGAAACAGCGCGTCTTCCAGGCCATCCTGACAGCGACGCTTGTCGCGGGTGGAGCATTGACCATGGCCGGCCCGGCGGCAGCGGGGGTGTTTGACGACGATGAGGCGCGCCGCGCCATCATCGACATGCGCGACAAATTCAACAATTTCCAGTCGAGCGCCGCACAGCGCATCGACCAGAACAGCCGCAACCAGATCGACGCGCAGAACCAGATCGAGACACTGAAGTCCGAGGTCGCCCGGCTGCGCGGCCAGAACGAGCAGCTGCAGAACGAGGTCGATACGCTGGCCAGGCAGCAGAAGGACTACTACGCCGATCTCGATGCGCGGCTCAAGAAATTCGAGCCGCAGCAGGCCACGGTGGATGGCCGTGAAGGTATGGTGCAACCGGGCGAGAAGACAGAGTACGACGCCGCGCTGAAGACGTTCCAGAGCGGCGACTTCAAGGGCGCGGGCAACCAGTTCTCGGCGTTCGTGAAGAAGTATCCGCAGAGCCCGTACCTGCCGCTGGCGCAGTTCTGGCTGGGCAATGCGCTCTATGCCCAGCGCGACTACAAGGGCTCGACCTACGTGCTGGAGAACATGGCGCGCGCCAACCCGCAGCACCCGAAGGCGCCGGAGGCGCTGCTGCAGGTCGCGACCAACCAGGGCGAGTCGGGCCAGAAGGCCGCGGCGCGCAAGACGCTGGAGACGGTGATCGCGGAGTATCCCGGCACCGAGCAGGCCAAGACCGCAACAAGCCGGTTGAAGACGATGCGCTGACCGGACGTCTCCGGTTGCCGCGACGCCCGCCCGTGTCTGCACCGGCGGGCGTTTTTCATGGCGCGGCCGGAATGCCCGTCATGGCCGGCAGTCGGAGCCCGCGGCGTACCGGCGCGCTAAAATGCGGGCCTTCCACCGATTGTTTCCCCAGGGCTTTCCCCCATGAAAAAACGCGCCATCGTCCTGCTGTCCGGCGGGCTGGATTCCGCCACCGTGCTCGCCATGGCCAACACGCAGGGCTTCGAGACCTACGCGCTGTCGATGCGCTACGGTCAGCGTCATTCTTCCGAGCTGGAGGCGGCCAAGAAGGTGGCCGCCGCGCTGGGGGCCGTCCGCCATGAGATCGTCGATCTGGACCTGCGCCGCTTCGGTGGTTCCGCGCTCACCGATGATGCGCTCGAAGTGCCGACCACGGGCGTGCAGGAGGGGATCCCCATCACCTACGTGCCGGCGCGCAACACCATCATGCTGTCGCTGGCGCTGGGCTGGGCGGAGGCTGTCGGGGCACGCGACCTGTTCTTCGGCGCCAATGCCGTCGACTATTCCGGCTACCCCGACTGCCGCCCCGAGTACGTCGCCGCCTACGAGACGCTGGCGAACCTGGCCACGAAGGCCGGCGTGGAAGGCGATCACATCCGCGTCAATGCGCCGATCATCGCCATGACCAAGGCCGAGATCATCCAGGCCGGCGCACGGCTGGGCGTCGACTACAGCCTGACCGTGTCGTGCTACCAGGCCGACGATGAGGGCCGCGCGTGCGGCGTCTGCGATTCGTGCCGCATCCGCCGTGCCGGCTTCGAGGCGGCGGGGGTGCCGGACCCGACGCGCTATCGCTGATCCCGGGAGGGCTATCCGATGCCAGACATTGATCTTCACGCGCTGTCCCGCACCGTGCTGTGGGCGACGTTCGCCCTGACGTTTCTGTTCGGCGCGATCCTGCAGCGCACGCATTTCTGCACGATGGGCGCGGTGTCCGACGCGGTCAACATCGGCGATTGGAGCCGGCTGCGGATGTGGGCGCTGGCTATCGGCGTGGCGATGATCGGCACGGGCATCCTCGGCTGGGCGGGGTGGATCGATCCGGCCAAGACGATCTATGCGGCCGGCCGGCTGCAGTGGCTGTCGGCGCTGGTCGGCGGGCTGATGTTCGGCTTCGGCATGGTGCTGGGCTCGGGGTGCGGCAGCAAGACGCTGGTGCGCATCGGCGGGGGCAATCTGAAGTCGGTGGTGGTGTTCGTGTTCCTCGGGCTGTCGGCGTACATGACGCTCAAGGGCGTGTTCGGCGTGGTGCGCGTCGCGACCGTCGATGCCGTGGCGATCGCGCTGCCGACGACGCAGGATCTGCCGAGCGTGCTGGGGCATGCGCTGTCGGCGGACGTGCGCATGTTGCGCCTGGCGCTCGCACTGGCGATCGGCGGGGCGCTGGCGGTGTGGGCGCTCGCCGGCCGCGATTTCCGCACGCCGGACAATCTGCTGGGCGGCATCGGCGTCGGGCTCGTCATCGTGGCCATGTGGTATGTGTCCGGCCATCTCGGCTATGTCGCGGAAGATCCGGACACGCTGCAGGAGGCCTTCGTCGCGACCAACAGCGGTCGGATGGAGGCGCTGAGCTTCGTGGCGCCCGTGTCGTATACGCTGGAATGGCTGATGTTCTTCAGCGATACGTCCAAGGTGCTGACGGTCGGCATCGTCAGCGTGCTTGGCGTGATCGCCGGCTCGGCCGCGGTGGCGCTGGCCAGCGGCACGTTCCGCTGGGAGGGCTTCGCCAATGCGGAGGACACCGGCAACCATATCGTGGGCGGTATCCTGATGGGCGCGGGCGGCGTGACGGCGCTGGGCTGCACGATCGGGCAGGGGCTGTCGGGCGTGTCGACGCTGGCGATCGGCTCGTTCGTCGCGTTGGCGGGTATCCTGGCGGGCGCGGTGCTGGCGTTCCGCTACCAGATGTGGCGGCTGGAGCGTGGTGGTTAGGCCGGTTTCGCTGGCCTGAAATTTGACAGCCGAACGAAAGTGTTCTTATAATCGCAGGCTTCGGGTCGTTAGCTCAGTCGGTAGAGCAGCGGACTTTTAATCCGTTGGTCGCGTGTTCGAGTCACGCACGACCCACCAGAATGTGAAAGGGTTTGCAGGTTAGCGCCTGCAAACCCTTTTTCATTTTTGGGATGATGTCGTTGTGGCGTCGTCCGCTAGTTGGTTCGATTTTGCGCGCCACCTGGCATATGCAAAACGAGAAAAACCGCCCCTAGGGGCAAATGCCGTTCAGTTAAGCATGACTTGGCAGGCTCGCGGCAACGAGAGCTGAGTCAACAACAGGGAAAAAGGCCGCTCCGACATCAATCGTATGAACTGCACCCCAAAAGTTGGACATCTGTTCAACCTTTGGGGTGTTTTTCATGGCGAAGTATGAAGAGGCGTTCAAGCGCCAAGTAGTTCAGGAGTATTTGAGGGGGGCCGTTGGGACCGCAGGGCTGAGCCAGAAGTACGGGATAGGCCGTTCTGTGATCCGGCGCTGGATCAACGCGTGGCAGCGCCATGGGAAATCCGGACTACGCAAGAAGCATGAAGCGTATAGCGCCGAGTTCAAGCTGACGGTGCTGCAGCGCATGTGGCGCGACGAGTTGTCCTATCAGCAAGTCAGCGCTGTGTTCGATTTGCGTGAGGCTGGCGGCGTCAGCCGCTGGGACCGCCAGTATCATGAGGGCGGTTTCGACGCCCTACAGCCGCGCCGCAAAGGCGGGGCACCCATCATGTCCCAGTCCAAGCAAGATCCCCAACCCGCTGCGCAGCCGGCTCAAGACGAGCGCTCGCGCGAGGATTTGCTCAAAGAGAACGAGTGTTTGCGCGCGGAGGTGGCGTACCTAAAAAAGTTAGATGCCCTGCTGCGTGCCAAACAGCAGCAGGCACCAAAGAAAAAGCGCAAGTCGTGAGTGCGCTGCGTGAGCGGCATTCATTGTCGAGCTTGCTCAAGGCCGCGAATCTCGCACGCAGCACGTACTACTACCAGATGGCGACAAGCCAGGCAGAGGATCGTCACGGCGCGCTCAAGGAGCGCATTCAGCACATCTATGCCCAGCACAAGGGCCGATATGGCTACCGCCGGATCACGGCGACGCTCCGTCGGGCAGGGACGTTGGTGAATCACAAGACCGTACAGCGATTGATGTCGGCGCTACAGTTGAAGTCACTCGTGCGGCCGAAGAAATACCGCTCTTACCGCGGGCAAGTCGGGCGGGTTGCTCCCAATCTGCTACAGCGCGAGTTTGAGGCGAGCAAGCCGAACGAGAAGTGGGTAACGGACGTGACGGAGTTCAACGTCGGCGGCAAAAAGCTGTACCTGTCGCCCGTCCTGGACCTGTACAACGGAGAGATCGTCGCCTGGCAAACCAGTGAACGACCTGATTACACGCTGATCCGGGAGATGCTCGACAAGGCGTTGCGCAAGCTGCGCCCGTGCGAGACGCCGATGCTGCATTCGGATCAAGGCTGGCCGTATCAAATGGCAGCGTATCGTCGCAAACTGGCCGCGCGAGGCCTGCGCCAGAGCATGTCCCGCAAAGGCAACTGCCTAGACAATGCGGCAATGGAAAGCTTCTTCGGCACACTCAAGTCAGAGTGCTTCCGGTTAGAGCGCTTCGCGGACATCGACCAACTGCGACGCGCCATTGCCGAATACATCCGGTACTACAATCACGAGCGCATCAAGATCAAGCTAAAAGGGCTGAGCCCTGTGCAATACAGGACTCAGCCCTTGGCCGCCTAAATTACCCGTCCAACTTTACGGGGTCAGTTCAGGAGCGGCCTTTTTTGCCTTAACTGAACGGCATTAGCCCCTAGGGGCGGTTTTCGTTTGGGCGCTCGGTGGGAGCGCAACTGAGGGCCCGCGCTACCCAGCCGGGGCGAGCGCGGTGGATTGCCTGGGCGGCAGCTTGCTTTCGGTGTACATCTCCGTCACGGCAATGCTGGCAACGAACAGAGCCAGGCCCAGCATCATGGTCGCCATGACCCGCAGCCGACGGCCTGGCCGCCGCACGAGAACAAACAGGACCAGCGGCAGCTCCAGCAGGACCAGCAACGCCCCCAGGATAATGACCGCCCCGCCTATGGCCACAATCGGCCCTGTCCGCACGGCCGCCAGATCAATGTGGGCAAAGTACCGCACGTAGACGGTAAAGGCCGCGCTCATGGCCACCAGCAGGCCGGTCAGTACGTCAACCCAGCGGACGATGCGTGTGCGGGTCATGGTGCAAGATCGCCCCACAGGGCGAGAGGGCTGCCATCGATCGTCATGAACAGGCCGGCACCGCTCGTCAAGATCGCGCCGCCAGTTGTGGTTTTGTCACCCAGTACAGCACAAGCCCGAAGCCCCACGACATCCTCCCTTGCGTTGAATCCGTTGCGCCATGCAAACGGCGGGTGACACTTTGGGATCGTGCTTAGTGCTCCGGCAATTGAGAAATATTGAAAACTGCCATGAGTGCAATCTGTGAGGCGCCAATCTCCACGCCGTAGGTGGGCCGTGCCAGCGCTGCTCCTCGACGGCGCCATCGCGCAGATAGCCGCTGGCGCCAGCCGCCGCCCCGCAGGCGTGACCGTCATGCGCTAGCACGCCATCGTTGCCGGTGGTGCCTGTGTTTGCACGGTGCGTACCAGGTCCGTAGTTGGCTTCACGCAAACCTTTGCGTATAAGTGACTTATCGTGCTCAAGAAATGTTGCGGGCGGCCGATGTCACTGCTTTCCTATTTCCAATTCGGACAGTTTGCGGAGAGTGCATCCATGGACAAGAGCCAATACCGATTCCTGGTTGTCGATGATTTCCCGACGATGCGTCGGATCATCCGTGGGCAGCTCAAGGAACTCGGGTTCGCCAACATCGATGAGGCCGAAGACGGTACTGCTGGCCTGAGCAAGATCAAGGAGAGCCGGTTCGATTTCGTGATTTCGGACTGGAACATGCCCAAGATGGATGGCCTGCAGATGCTGCAGGCCATTCGCGCCGACCCCAACCCGGGCATCAGCAAGCTGCCCGTGCTGATCGTGACGGCCGAGGCCAAGAAGGAAAACGTCATTGCCGCCGCCCAGGCCGGTGCCAGCGGCTACGTGGTCAAGCCGTTCACCGCGGCCACGCTGGGCGAAAAACTGAACAAGATTTTCGAGAAGTTCGAAAGAGCGGAGGCCTGATGAGCGAAATGCACGATGGCAGCCCCGTCCAGGCTGACAGGGCTGCCGCGGATGCCGAACCCTTGCCCGACATGCTGCAGCGGATCGGGTATCTGACCCGCATGCTGCGCGAAAGCCTGCGTGAACTGGGCCTGGACAAAGGCATCGAACGCGCTGCGTCCGCCATTCCCGACGCGCGCGATCGGCTGAACTACGTCGCGAACATGACGGAGCAGGCGGCCATGCGCGCCCTGAATGCCATCGATGCGGCTCGCCCGGTGCAGGACGCCTTGGCGGGCGAGGCGGAGGCGCTGGTCAGGCGCTGGCAGGCCTGGATGGACCGCCGGTTGAGCGACGAGGAGATTCGCGACCTGGTGGGCGAGACCCGCGGCTTCCTGCGCGACGTGCCGCAGAAGACCCGCGACACCAACCAGCAGTTGATGGAGATTCTGATGGCGCAGGATTTCCAGGACCTGACCGGCCAGGTGATCAAGAAGGTGCTGGATTTGATCCAGTTCATTGAGACCGAGCTGATCGGCATCCTGACGGACAACGCGCCCGCGCATCGGAGCGCGGAGGTCGCGCCGACGCTGCTCAACGGTCCGCAGGTCAATCCCGATCCCCCCGACGTGGTCGCCGGCCAGGAACAGGTGGACGATCTGCTGGAAAGCCTGGGTTTCTGAGCCGGCTCAAGTCCGCCTTCAGTCTGCGCATCCGAAACCCGAGCTCGACTCACTACAATACCCGCCTGCGCTGCCATCCGCCGCTCGCCCCGCCGATTTCCGCCGTCAGTGGGCAATCGGCGGACTGCCCCGGTTTCGGCGCACCGCTCGTGTTTCCAGGAGTTTTCCGTGATTCGCATCGACAATCCCCAAAGCGACCAAGAAGTCGGCGTGGCCGACGCTACCCAGGACACCACCCGCATCGATGACGTGCGCATCGGTGCGGTCCGTCCGCTCATTTCCCCGGCACTCCTGCTCGACGAGTTGCCCGTGTCGCCCGCCGTGCAGGCGCACGTCGAAGCGAGCCGGGCCGCGGTGACGGACATCCTGCACGGACGGGACGATCGCCTGCTTGCCGTGGTGGGCCCGTGCTCGATCCACGATCACGACCAGGCGCTCGACTACGCCCATCGGCTCGGGGCGGCCGCGAATCGCCTGCGCGACGATCTGCTGATCGTCATGCGCGTGTATTTCGAAAAGCCGCGCACGACCGTCGGCTGGAAGGGCTACATCAACGATCCGCGGCTCGACGGCAGCTTCCGCATCAACGAAGGGCTGCGCCGTGCGCGCCAGTTGCTCCTGGAAGTCAACGCGATGGGATTGCCGGCGGCCACCGAGTTTCTCGATCTGCTGAGTCCGCAGTACATCGCGGACCTGATTGCCTGGGGCGCGATCGGCGCCAGGACGACGGAAAGCCAGAGCCATCGGCAGCTCGCCTCGGGACTGAGCTGTCCCATCGGCTTCAAGAACGGCACGGATGGCGGTGTCCAGATCGCGGCGGACGCGATTCTGGCGGCGCGGTCGAGCCACTCGTTCATGGGCATGACGAAGATGGGGATGGCCGCGATTTTCGAGACGCGCGGCAACGGTGATGCGCACGTCATTCTTCGCGGCGGCAAGAAGGGACCGAACTATGACGCGGCGGCCATCGAAGACAGCTGCGCGATTCTCCGGGCGGCCGGGCTGCGCGAGCAGGTGATGGTCGACTGTTCGCACGCGAACTCGGGCAAGTCCCATGCCCGTCAAGCCGACGTTGCGCGGGATCTGGCGCAGCAGCTGTCGTCCGGCGAGCGGCGCATCAGCGGCGTGATGATCGAGAGCCATCTGGAAGAGGGGCGCCAGGATCTGAAACCCGGCGTGCCGTTGCAGCGCGGCGTGTCCATTACCGATGCCTGCCTTGGGTGGTCCCAGACGGAACCGTTGCTGGAAACCCTCGCAACGGCTGTGCGTGCGCGGCGGCGCGGCTAGCGGGGACTCGCGTCGAGGGGGATCACCATGCTGGTTTGGCGCCTAGCATGTGTCGCTGGCGATGAGATGTCCGGCGATCTGAAGTGCGCCGATTGGCATCGAAGCCGCCCGCATGACGAAGGCATCGCAGGCCCGGACCTGGAGCGGGGCCGGGCCGATCGAGGTGGCCGGTTTCAGTTGGCGACCGGCACCCCGGGCAAGAAATCGACCCCCGTCCGCTTGACCAGTTCGCGGTAGGAAATCGGCCGGCTCACCCGCGCCGTGTCTGTGTTCTGAATCCAGTGCGCCCACGCGCGATGGGTGGTCGCATCGTAGACGAGCTTGTACAGGTAGTGCGGCACCCATACCCGATGGGGGCCGATGGTCGACGAGGGCGGGACGAACACCGGGCCGGTGATGACGTACACGTCGCCGTGCGCGCGCAGGACGTACTTGCGCGTGGCCTTTTCGATGCCGGCCCACGCCTTGCGGTTGTTCTCGGGCGCCTGGGGCACCATGTTGGACAGCGAGAAGCTTTGCGCCATGCTGGTGTCGTTCGGCATGTCGCCCGCGGGGGCCATGTGGCCGCGGTCGAAACCGGAGCCCCTGTAGTCGGCCAGCTCGGCGCGCTCGACGCTGGGCAGCCGGGCGTCGGCGAAGAAGCGGTTGGTGCGGCGCTCCTCCCGGGCCCGCGCGACCTGGGCCGCGTTCAGACGTTCGGCCACGTAGAGGGGCGTCTTGGTGAGCCCCGAGTACATCACCGCGAACGAGGAGAAGCACAGCGCGCGCGGCCGGACGCTCTCCAATCGGTGGACCTTCGGCACCTGGCCATGCACGAAAAACTGCGGGCACCGCTCAAAGCCGGTGGTCGCGGCAATGGCGGGTGCGGCTGCGAGCGCGCAGGCCGCCAGCGCTGCGCGAATGATCCTTGCGAAGCGCAGCGGCTTCATGTTCTTGCCTTCCAATTCGGTCTGCCGGACGAAAAGCGGGCAAGGATAGCATCCGCGCGGGATCAGGCGCACGGCGCGGGCCGGGCGTTATCCTGTGCGGCCATGTTTTCATTGCGCCTACGTCCATGTCCCTGCGCCTCTATCTCGCCGGTCCCGATGTCTTCCGTCCGCAGCCCGTTGCCCATGGCGATGCCTTGAAGGCCCTGTGCGCGGCGTACGGCTTCATCGGCCTCTACCCGTTCGACAATGCCGTCGCCCCGCAGGCCGACGGTCCCGCGACGGCGGCGGAAATCTATCGCCAGAACATCGCGCTGCTCGACTCGGCCGATGCGGTGCTGGCCAACGTGGCGGACTTCCGCGGCCACGAGCCCGATTCGGGCACCTGCTTTGAGATCGGCTACGCCATCGCGCGCGGCAAGGCGGTGTGGTGCTACAACGTGCCCGCCGTGCCGCTCGTGGCGCAGGTGCCGAACGTGGACGGCAGCGATGCCGACGGCTGGGCCGTGGAGGATTTCGGCCTGCCGCGCAACCTGATGCTTGCCTGCAGCAGCCGGCTCGTGGCCGGGGATGCGCGCGCCTGCCTGGAGCGCATGCGGGCGCATTACGCATAGCCGCGCATGGGCGTGCGCCCGATGAGCGCATGCGCGCGCCCTCCGCGGCTCGATCGCTTCCGGCACAACGCGCGCGCCCACACGCTGCACGATCCGCTGGACAGACAAGCTGCGCGCCTTCAGCCGCTACGCCCGGGGGGCCGCCTGCCCGAGGCGACGGGCTACAACTGAGTGCGTATCGATCTGCGCTTTCCTTCGTTGGTGCGAGGTGGCGGGCGCGGTCTAATGGGGCATCCGCCGGCTTTTTCCCCATCCACCATGTCCGACGCCGTTGCTGTCGCCCCCGAGGCTCCCGCTGTCCACACCCGCCGCTTCCAGGTGCGCCGCCTGCCCGGCGCGCCGCTCGGTGCCGAGATCCTCGGCCTGAACGATGCAGCCGGCCTGTCCGATGCCGACGTCGCCGCCATCCGGCAGGCCTGGCTGGCCCACGATGGCCTGCTGGTGTTCCGCGACGTGCGGCTCGCACCGCGGGCCCAGGTCGATTTCAGCCGGCGCTTCGGGCCGCTGCAGGTGCACGTGCTGAACCAGTTTCACCTGCCGGCGCATCCGGAGATCCTCGTGGTGTCCAATGTGGTCGAGAACGGCAAGCCGATCGGCCTGGGTGATGCGGGCCGGGACTGGCACTCGGACCTGTCCTACAGGCCGCGGCCGAGCCTCGGTTCGCTGCTGCTGGCCCGCGAGCTGCCGCAGGCGGGCGGCGATACGCTGTTCGCCAACATGGTCCGCGCCTACGAGACCCTGCCGGCCAAACTCAAGCACAGCATCGAAGGCCGGCGTGCCGTGCATTCCTACGTGTATCGCTAGAGCGGCTGCGCGCGTTGTCGGCGTGGCGGCCGCCACTGACGCAGGCGCAGCGCGATGCGGTGCCGCCGGTCGATCATCCGGTCGTGCGCACGCATCCCGAGACGGGCAGGCGTGCCCTGTTCGTCAACGAGGGGTTCACGTCCCGCATCCTGGGCCTGCCGGAAGACGAGAGCGCCGCCGTGCTCACGCAACTCTTCGCCCACAGCATCCGGTCGGACAACATCTACACCCATCGCTGGCAGCCCGGCGACATGCTGTTCTGGGACAACCGCTCCACCCTCCATTTCGCGCCCGGCTGCCCGGACACGCACCGGCGCACGCTGCATCGCACGACCATCGAGGGCGACGTGCCCGTCTAGGGTCTAGCGTCCGGCGGCCTGGAGGCGCGCGTGGATCTCCGCCAGCGGCAGCGCCACCGCGAACAGCCGTGCCAGGGACTGGCTCGCGTAGTGCGGCACGTCATCGGCGCTGGCCCAGCGGTAGGCGTCCATCTCGGGGATCAGCCTGCCCGAGTGGTAGCTCGCGAACATCGACGTGCAGATCAGCGTATCGAGCGAGATGTCGGCGCGGCGCAGGCGCGTGGCGAACAGGTGCACGTCCTTGCCGCGCCGCAGTGCGAAGCGCCCCAGTTCGATCAGCGTGTGGGGGGCGAGGACGAGGCCGGTTTCCTCGCGGGTCTCGCGCAGCGCGGCCTCGCGGTCGGATTCGCCGGGTTCGGGTGCGCCCTTGGGGATGTCCCAGTGGCGCGTCTCGGTGGCGTGCGCGAGCAGGATCTCGGCATCTTCATTGAGCAGCACGAGGCCGCAGGAGAGCGCGATGGCCATTGTCAGTGCACGCCGGGCGCGCGCTGGACGATGCGCGCGGATAGCAGCTGGTGCTCGCGGCTGAACAGGCGCCGGTATGCCAGCAGCACCGCCGCCACCGTGCCCAGCCCCGACGATGCGGCCAGCAGGAACATGATCACGATCTGGTAGCGCACCGCCTCCAGCGGCGATTGTCCCGCCAGCACCTGGCCGGTCATCATGCCCGGCAGGCTGACCACGCCCACGACCGACATCTGGTTGATGATCGGTGTCATGCCAGCGCGCACCGCCGCGCGGGCCGCGTTGCGCGCCGCCTCCCAGCGCGTGCCACCGAGCGCCAGCAGGGTCTCGACCTGGTCTCGCGTGGCGATCAGTTCGCCGGTCATCCGTTCCAGCGCCAGGCCGACGCCCGTGAGCGTGTTGCCGAGGATCATGCCCATGATCGGGATCGCATATTGCGGCGTGTACCACGGCCGCGCCTGCAGCACGGCCACCAGCCCGATGGCCCCGATCAGCCAGGTGCTGCCAAATACCGACAGCGTGCCGTCCAGCCGCAGCCCGGCATAGCCGCGGGCGCCGCGGCTGCCGGTGGCGTGTCCGGCAATCAGCGTCATCAGCGCAATCACCGCGAGCACCACGGCCCAGTGTGCGCTGGCAAACACCCACTGCAGCACGAAGCCGATCAGCAGCAATTGCACGACCGTGCGCACCGCCGCCCATGCCAGCCGGCGTTCCAGCCCCAGGCCCAGGCCGATGGACAGCGCGCCGTTGACGAGGATCAGCAGGGCCGCAATGCCGACCTGCCAGGCGGAGAGCATCTGTTCGGGGGCGGGTGTGCTCATGGTTCGGGCCTCAGGTTTCAGGCTGCTGCGGCACAGGCGCCCGGGTGTCGAGGCACCCGGCCGCGACGCGCCAGTAGCGGTGGGCGATCCGCGTCGCCTGCGCCGGGTCATGCGTGATCCAGACCCAAGCCCGGCGCTCGGGCGCCTGTGCGAACCAGTGCAGCAGCATCGCCTCGATGGCGCGGGCCGATGCGGGGTCGAGCGCGGCGGTCGGCTCGTCCAGCAGCAGGATGGCCGGCCCGGTCTGCAGGGTGCGCACCAGCGCGGCGATCTGCGCTTCGCCGCCCGACAGGTCGGTCGCGCGCTTGTCGAGGAAGCGCGCGTCGCGGTCGGCGCGCGCGAGCAGGGCGATGGCGGCGTCGCGGTCGAAGCCGGGGCCTGTCCTGCGGGCGTGCAGGCGGTAGGGCAATTGCAGGTTGTCTTCCACCGAGCCGGGCAGCAGGGCGGGGCGCTGCCTCACGTAGGCCACCTCGCACCGGAACGCCGGGACGCCGGCAGCGGACACCGTTTCACCCCGCCATGTCACATGACCGTCATCCAGCGGGTCGAGCAGCGCCAGCGCCCGCAGCAGCACGCTCTTGCCGGCACCGGACGGCCCGGTCAGCGCAATGCGGTCGCCCGGGTGGACGGCGAGCGAGGCCGGGTGCAGCAGCGGTGCACCGGTCTGCGCGTCCCGGCGCTGGATGGCGGTGGCGGTCAGCATGATCTGGTGTGAAGTGTTGTCTAAAGTAACGCATCAATGCGAGGCATTGATGCATTGTGCGTATGAGCGCGCGGGGCATGCTTCATCGGAAACGCGCGGGTTGCGGGCGTGACCCCGGGGGCGGCATCGCATGGCGACTGGATCCGCCGAGGTGCTCGGGACGTCCCCTACCCCGAATGGGTGGGGTCCGTGCGGCCTAGGCGGGAGTGATGTCAGACGAATCTCACACAGAGTTCAGTTTTGTGCGGGTCGCCAACTTCATGGGCCGGGCATAGCATCGGAAGCATCACGATAAGAGCAGGAGGAGGATCGCCATGGAAACCGCGAAGCCAGGGATGACGCACCCGTGGTGGCAGCCGGGCGTATTCGCTTCGGCGCCGGCGATCTTCCTGTGGGTCTGTGCCCAGCTCCCCGCCGACATGCTTGGAAACCTCTTCCACGCCGGGACTTCGCCTGAGTCGCTGACGCATGTGGGCGACACGCTGTTCGTGGTCGGCTGGACCGCCAGCGGCGTGCTGCTGTGGCATGGCCGGCGCCACGTCGAGCCCCAGGGTACGGAGACGGCCCTGCCGGGCGCGGTGGTCGATGCCGCGCCGGGAGTCGGACCCGCTGACGCGCATGGCCTTGCGGCCTTGCGGCGCAATGTGGCGCGCCGGCTGGAGCGGCTGCGCCATCCGATTCCGCTGCACTGATCGCAGCATGGAACAGGCCGGATCGCTCCGGCCTTTGTTTTGTCCGCGGATGTCCGCGCTCAGGATGTGCTGCCCGGGATGATTTCCGCCGAGGGTTCCGGCGCTGGGCTGTCCGCCGTGGCCGTCGGTTCCGCGGCGCGGTCAGCCTGCGCTTCCTGCCATTTGCGATAGCCCCACCAGGCCGTGCCCGCGACCAGCCCGATCTTGCCCAGCCGCCGCGTCACCCGTCCGATGACGGTGCGGCGCAGGCCGGCGTAGGCGAGGGACACGGCCGCGCCGACCAGCGGATATTCGCGCGCGATGCCCAGGGTGCGCATCAGGCTGTTGGGACGCGCCAGCGGCCGGATCAGGCTCGGCAGCAGTGCGCCCAGGCCGCCCAGGCTGAAGGCGCGGCCGGCGGCGTGCCGCACGTCGTTGCGCGTCTGGGCGTAGTCATAGCGCTCAAGCGCGGCGCGCGTGAGCAGCAGTTCCTTGCGTACGGCCAGCGGCAACCGCGCTTCGCCGCGTCGGCGGGACGGGCGGACATGGTGGCGCGCGGTGTGCGCGGCTTCGTGGTCGGGCACGTCGCCCGTTCGGTTCGGCGCGGTCATCGGCGCAGGATCTCCCGGTCTTTATCGAGTTCGGCCAGCGTCGCCTCGAACAGGGGCGGCGCGCTGCGCAGCGACATGCGGACTTTCCACAGGCAGGCCGCGGCGCCGAGCGCGTACAGCGCCGCCATGACGGCCAGCGATTGCCAGCGGTAGGTGTCCCAGAACAGGATGGCGATGAGCGCGGTGAGCGTCATGATGGCCAGCCCAATCAGGCTGACCGCCAGCATGCCGAGAAAGGCGGCACCGAGCAGGCGCTCTTTTTCCTCGGCCAGTTCGACGCTGGCGAGTTCGAGGCGCGTCTGCGCCATCGAGACGACCGTACCGGCCAGTTTTTTCAGCGAAGCAAGCAGCTTGGGGCTGTGATCGTCGGTCATGAAGTTTCCGGGATGACGGGGGCCCGGGGCAAACCTGCCCCGTCCGGAGCGCCGGCACGGGGCTGGCGATCGCGCTGCGGCCGCGTCCGTCGTTTCGGCCATGCCGTGGCGGGCACACCGCGCCCGCGACGGAATATCCAACCAAAATGCAACTGGCCGATGGCGCGGCCCGCGAGCGGTGCGCCATCGGCCAGGAACGGGGTTGCCGGCTTACTTGCGGTTGAGCAGCAGGCCGATCAGCAGGCCCACGCCGGCAGCGACGCCGACCGCCTGCCACGGATGATCGTGGACGTAGTCGTCCGTGGCGCGGGCGGCTGCCTTGCTCTTGGTGACCACGGCGTCCTGCAGGTCCTGGGCCTTTTCCTTGGCCTGCCGCAGCAGTCCCATGCCGCGCTCGCGCAGCTCAGCAGCTTTTTCGCCGCTCGTGGAAGCGGCTTGCTTGAGCAGCGCTTCGGCGTCGGACAGAACGGTCTTCACGTCGGTCATCAGTTTCTCCTTATTGACGGATTCGGCCAGGTTGGGGGATGTGTTCGTCATGGTCGGCACCTGTGGTGTGTCGGTGGATCAATCGTCAATATGTTGGCACGCATATTCGCTAGCATATGTGTGGGTGTCTTGAAACTTCAAGCGCCTGAAGCATGCATGCTGCGCGCGGACAACCTTTGCCGGGTCGGCGGGCATGCACACATCCCTTCGCCAGCAAATCGCGCGCCAAATGACAAAAAGTGATGTTGTTGTGAATTTATAGTCGTTTTGGTTGGATGGCAATCTGGCTATAGTGGTTCCCAACATGGGTATGGAGGACACAATGTCTCTACGTCTGGGCGATATCGCCCCCGATTTCGAGCAGGATTCCAGCGAAGGCCGCATCCAGTTCCACGCGTGGCTGGGGAACAGCTGGGGCGTGCTTTTCTCGCATCCGGCGGACTTTACGCCGGTGTGCACCACCGAGCTGGGGCTGACCGCCAAGCTCAAGGACGCGTTTGCCAAGCGCAACGTCAAGGTCATTGCCCTGTCGGTGGATCCGGTCGATTCGCACAAGAAATGGATCGACGACATCAATGAGACACAGAACACCCGCGTCAACTTCCCGATCATCGCCGATGCCGACCGCAAGGTCTCGCAGCTCTACGACATGATCCACCCGAACGCGAGCGAGACGTTCACCGTGCGTTCGCTATTCGTGATCGACCCGAACAAGAAGGTGCGGCTGACCATCACGTATCCCGCGTCCACGGGGCGCAACTTCGACGAGGTGCTGCGCGTGATCGATTCGCTGCAGCTGACGGACCACCACAGCGTGGCTACGCCGGGCAACTGGAAGGACGGCGACGACGTCGTCATCGTGCCGTCGCTGAAGGACGAAGAGGTCATCAAGCAGAAATTCCCGAAGGGCTACAAGGCCGTGCGGCCGTATCTGCGCCTGACGCCGCAGCCCAACAAGTGACCGTCTCCTTGGTAGTGTGATTGCCGCCCGGTGCGTTGCGCCGGGTGCTTTTTTCGTGCGCGCAAACGGTTGGAATGCGTGCTGCAGGCACAGCCGGCCAGCCCTCGCGGGTCTGGCCGGTTTGTCTTTCGCCGGAGCGGATCGGGGGCGATCAGATCGCCCAGCCGCCCGCGTAGAACGTTGCCAGCACGACGGCGATGGCCACGGTGCCCACATTGAGCTTGCGCCATTCGCCCGCCACGATGCGGCCGACCACCAGCGTGCAGAAGCCGAGCATGATGCCGGTGACGATGTTGCAGGTCAGGACGATGAACACGGCACACACCAGGCCGGCCAGCGCATCGACCATGTCGTCCATGTGCAGCCTGCTGACGCTGGAGAGCATCAGCAGACCCACGTACATCAGCGCGGGCGCGGTCGCGTACGACGGCACCAGGCCCGCCAGCGGCGAGACGAACATCACCGCCAGGAACAGCACGCCGACCACCACGGCGGTCAGGCCGGTCCTGCCGCCGGCCGCCACGCCCACGGTGGATTCGATGTAGGCCGCCGCCGGCGCGCTGCCGAAGAAAGCCGAGACCATTGAGCTGATCGAATCGGCCGTCAGCGCGCGGCCGCCGTTCCGGATATGGCCTTTGCCGTCGAGCAGGCCGGCCTGGCCGGCGACCGCGCGGATGGTGCCGGTGGCGTCGAACACGGCGGTCATCACCAGGGCGAGCACGCTCGGCAGCACGGCCGCGCTCAGTGCGCCGCGGATGTCCATCGCGCCGATCAGCGGAGCGTGGCCCGGCGCGCTGAGCGAGGGCAGCGCGAACACGCCGGTGAACTTCACGGCCGGGTCGAGCAGCAGCCCCAGCGCCGAGATGGCGACGATGACGATCAGGATGCCGCCCGGCACGCGCCGGCGTTCCAGCCCGAAGATCGCCGCCAGGCCCAGCACCGACATCACCGCCGGGAAGGCCGTGATGTGGCCCAGCGATACGGGCAGGCCCGGGCCCGGGTTCTTCACCACGAGACCGACATCGTTCGAGGCGATCAGCAGCAGGAACAGTCCGATGCCGATGCCCGCGCCGTGCGCCACGCCGGCCGGCAGGTTGCGCAGGATCCAGGACCGCACACCGGTGATCGAGATGGCCGTGAAGACCATGCCCATCAGGAACACCGCGCCCAGCGCCACGCCGGGCGTGAGGTGCTGGCCCAGCACCAGCCCGAAGCCCATGAAGGCGGTCAGCGAGATCGCGCAGCCGATGGCGATCGGCAGGCGGGCCCACAAGCCCATCAGCAGTGAGCCGAAGGCCGTGGTCAGGCACACCGCCACGAAGACCGCGCTGGTGTCGAAGCCCGCTTTGCCCAGCATGCCCGGCACGACGAAGACGGCATAGACCATCGCCATGAAGGTGGTGATGCCGGCCACCGCCTCGCGACGATGCGTGCTGCCGCGCGCGGTGATCTGGAAGTAGCGATCGACGGCGCGCGCATCGGCGAAGCCGGCGGCGTCGCGTGCCGTCGCCGGCGCAATGGACTGTTCAGCCATGGTGGTTGTCTCCTGGCAGGGCTCCGCGGGCCGGCCCGAGCGGGATCCTCGGCATGCGCCGGTGTGAGGGGGCCTGTTCTGGTTTGTGGTGCGGACGGGGCGCCTGCGTACGCGCGCGGGCGTTCTCCCGGCCGTTGTCTCGCGATGGTTCTTGTGCGCGTGGCGTCGCGGTCTGCGTGTGGACTGCGCGCGTCTTATCGGCGTGAGGGCGGTGCGGGCGTTTGCTGTTCCACAGTCCGCCGGCACTTGGAGCGAAGCATAGTCGCCCGCAAATGGCCGTTTCATGCGGCAAACCGTATCCCGGTCATTTGCGAACGGATATACCGCGAAAGGGAGGTGACCCCGATGCCCAGGACAGGCGGGGGATGCGGCGGGCGATGTACGGGCGTGCCCGACCCGCCGCGGATGTGGCGCCGTCTCAGAAGAACGCCTGGATGCCCGTCTGCGCGCGGCCCAGGATCAGGGCGTGGATATCGTGCGTGCCCTCGTAGGTGTTGACCACCTCCAGGTTCACGACGTGACGGATCACGCCGAACTCGTCGGAGATGCCGTTGCCGCCCAGCATGTCGCGCGCCATGCGGGCGATGTCGAGCGCCTTGCCGCACGAGTTGCGTTTCATGATCGAGGTGATTTCCACCGCGGCGGTGCCTTCGTCCTTCATGCGGCCCAGGCGCAGGCAGCCCTGCAGGCCGAGCGTGATCTCGGTCTGCATGTCGGCGAGCTTCTTCTGGATCAGCTGGTTGGCGGCGAGCGGGCGGCCGAACTGCGTGCGGTCCAGCACGTACTGGCGCGCGGTGTGCCAGCAGGACTCGGCCGCGCCGAGCGCGCCCCAGGCGATGCCGTAGCGCGCGGAGTTCAGGCAGGTGAACGGGCCCTTGAGGCCGTGCACGCCGGGCATCAGGTTCTCTTCGGGCACGAACACCTCGTCGAGCACGATCTCGCCGGTGATCGAGGTGCGCAGGCCGACCTTGCCGTGGATGGCGGGGGCGGACAGGCCCTTCCAGCCCTTCTCCAGGATGAAGCCGCGGATCTGGTCTTCACCGTTGTCGTCCGGCAGCTTGGCCCACACCACGAAGACGTCGGCGATGGGCGAGTTGGTGATCCACATCTTGGCGCCGCTCAGCGAGTAGCCGCCATCCACCTTTTTCGCGCGCGTGACCATCGAGGCCGGGTCGGAGCCGTGGTTGGGCTCGGTCAGGCCGAAGCAGCCGATCCATTCGCCGGTCGCCAGCCTGGGCAGGTATTTCTGCTTCTGTGCCTCGCTGCCGAACGCGTGGATGGGCACCATCACCAGCGACGACTGCACGCTCATCATCGAGCGGTAGCCCGAGTCGACACGCTCCACCTCGCGCGCGATCAGGCCATAGCTGACGTAGTTCAGGCCCGGGCCGCCGTACTGCTCGGGGATCGTGGGGCCGAGCATGCCCAGCGCGCCCATCTCGCGGAAGATCGCCGTGTCGGTCTTCTCGTGCCGGAACGATTCCAGCACGCGCGGCATCAGCTTGTCCTGCGCGTAGGCGGCGGCGGCATCGCGCACCATGCGCTCGTCGTCGGTGAGCTGCGCGTCGAGCAGCAAGGGATCGGCCCAGTGGAAGGCGTTGCGAGCGGTCATGGCGGTGGTCTCCGGATCGGATCTTTGCACTGTGTTCCGTAATGCGGAACAGTGTTTCGAAATTTAGGTTTATCATAACGCAGCCGACGGCAATTTCTACTCTTTCCTTGCAATGCGTACCGAGAGTCTCCCCGATACCGAATCCGGCGCCGGACGCGAAGGCGATCCGAACTTCGTCACGGCCCTGGCGCGCGGGCTGGAACTGCTGCGCGCGTTCCGCCCCGGCGACACGCTGCTCGGCAACCAGGAGTTCGTGCGCCGCACCGGCTTTCCCAAGGCCACCGTCAGCCGGCTGGCCGGTACGCTGGTCGCGCTCGGCTACCTGCGCTATGACGATGCGCTCGGCAAGTACGGGCTCGACGCGGGCGTGCTGGCGCTGGGGTTCGCCTACCTGGCTTCGAGCGACGTGGTGCAGCTGGCGCGTCCGCACATGAGCGCGTTCGCGCAGCGGCACGGCGTGTCGATTTCGCTCGGCCGACGCGAGCGGCTGGACATGGTCTACCTGGAAACGATCCGCCACGACAGCCCGGCAATGGGCGGCTCGTCGGGGCTGGGTGTGGGCTCGCGGCTGTCGATGCTGTCGAGCTCGATGGGGCGGGCCTATCTGGCCGCGCTGCCGGCGGCGCGGCGCGAGCGGCGATACGACGCGCTGCGCACGCAGCAGCCCGCGCAATGGGCCGCCGAGGGCGCGGCTGCCACGGATGCGGTCAAGGCCGGCGTCCGCGAGGGCTACGCGGTGTCGCTGCGCGAGTGGCATCCTGCCATCCACGCCTGCGCGGTGGCGTTTTTCGTGCCGGGCCAGCGCGAGCCTTATGTGGTCAGCTGCAGCGCGCCGCATACGGCGGCCGATGCCGGGCGCATCCGCGCCGAACTGGTGCCCGCCTTGCGGGAACTGGCGGCGCGGCTGGGGCAGTTGGCCCAACCGACCGGATAAGACGCAGCGATCAGAGATCGGTGCGCAGCTTCCACAGTTCCGGAAACAGCACCACGTCCAGCATCTTGCGCAGGTAGTTGACGCCTTCGGTGCCGCCGGTGCCGCGCTTGAAGCCGATCACGCGCTCCACCGTGGTCACATGGCGGAAGCGCCATTGGCGGAAGGCGTCTTCCAGGTCGACGAACTTCTCGGCCAGTTCATAGAGTTCCCAGTGGTGGGTCGGGTCGCGATAGACCTCCAGCCAGGCGGCCTCGACCGACGCGTTGTACGTGACCGGGCGCGACCAGTCGCGCTCGATGCAATCGGCATCGAAAGCGAAGCCGTGGCGCGCCATGTAGCGGATGGCCTCGTCGTAGAGCGACGGCGTTTCCAGCGCGGCCTTCACCTGCGCGTAGTGTTCGGGCTGGTGCGCGTGCGGCTGGAGCATGGCCGCGTTCTTGTTGCCGAGGATGAACTCGATCTCGCGGTACTGGTAAGACTGGAAGCCCGACGATTGCCCGAGGTGCGGGCGCATCGCGGAGTATTCCGGCGGCGTCATGGTGGCGAGCACGTTCCACGCCTGCACCAGCTGGTCCATGATGCGCGAGACGCGCGCGAGCATCTTGAAGGCGGGTGGCAGGTCGTCGTTGCGCACGCAGTCGCGGGCGGCGCGCAGCTCGTGCAGCATCAGCTTCATCCACAGCTCGGTGGTCTGGTGCTGGACGATGAACAGCATCTCGTTGTGGTCCGGCGAGCGCGGATGCTGCGCGTTCAGGATCTGGTCGAGGGCGAGGTAGTCCCCATAGCTCATCGACTTCGAGAAATCCATCTGGGCGTCGTGCCAGCTTTCGGCCTGCGCGCCGTGCATGGGGCAGCCCGATGCCGCGGGCCGGGTCGGTTGAATCGGTTCGGACATCTCAGGTCACCAGCGTACGTTCGTTGAATTGGGCTGATTGCCACGCGCCGGTTTCCAGCACCTCGCGCAGCACGTCGACCGCATCCCACACATCGACGAAGCGCGTGTACAGCGGCGTGAAGCCGAAGCGCATGATGCTCGGTTCGCGGTAGTCGCCGATCACGCCGCGCGCGATCAGCGCCTGCATCACGGCAAAGCCGTCCGGGTGCGCATAGCTGACGTGGCTGCCGCGCACCGCGTGGTCGCGCGGGGTGGCGAGCGTCAGCGGGTAGCCGGCGCAGCGGGCCTCGACCAGTTCGATGAAGAGATCGGTCAGCGCGAGCGACTTGGCGCGCAGCACGGTCATCGAGGTCTGGGCGAAGATGTCCAGCCCGCATTCGACCATCGCCATCGATGTGATCGGCTGGGTGCCGCACAGGAAGCGCCCGATGCCGGCGCCGGCATCGTAGTGTGACGCCATCGCGAACGGCCGCGCGTGGCCCCACCAGCCCGACAGCGGCTGCCAGAAGCGCTCGCGCAGCGCGGGCGAGGCCCACACGAAGGCCGGCGAGCCCGGGCCGCCGTTCAGGTATTTGTAGGTGCAGCCGATGGCGTAGTCGGCGCCGCCGGCGTGAAGGTCCACGGGCACGGCGCCGGCCGAGTGCGCGAGGTCCCAGACGGCCAGCGCGCCGTGCCTGTGCGCCAATGCCGAGACGGCTGCCATGTCGTACATGTGGCCGCTCTTGTAGTTGACGTGCGTGAGCATGGTGACGGCCACGTCGTCGCCCAGCGCGGTTTCCAGCGCGTCCGGCGCATCGATCAGGCGCAGCTTGTAGCCGTCGCGCAGCAGGTCGGCCAGGCCCTCGGCGATGTAGAGGTCGGTCGGGAAGTTGTGCGCTTCCGAGACGATGATCCTGCGTTCCGGCGCATCCTCGCGCTGCACGCGCAGGGCGGCGGCCAGCACCTTGAACAGGTTGATCGAGGTGGTGTCGGTGATGACCACCTCGTCCGCGCGCGCGCCGATCAGCGGGGCGAGCTTGTTGCCCAGGCGTCGCGGCAGCTCGAACCAGCCAGCCTGGTTCCAGCTGCGGATCAGGCCCTCGCCCCATTCGTCGGCGATGACCTGTTGGGCACGGGCGAGCGCGGCATGGGGACGGGCGCCGAGCGAGTTGCCGTCCAGGTAGATCACGCCGTCGGGCAGGGCGAAGGCATCGCGCAGCGGAGCGATCGGGTCGGCCGCGTCGCGTTCGAGGCAGGTGTTGCGGGTGAGAGGCATGGCGACTGTGGGGCAGTGAAAGCGGTGGAGCCGGTCAGGGCAGGCGGCGCAGTACGGCGCGCACCGGGCTGGCGTCGAGCGTGGCGAACTTGAGCGGCAGGGCGATCAGTTCGTAGTCGCCGGCGGGCACGTCGTCGAGCACCAGGCCCTCGAGGATGGCCAGGCCGTGGCGGCCGACGGCGTGATGCGCGTCCATGGTCTTGGAGGTCTGCGGATCGAGCGAGGCGGTGTCGGTGCCGATCAGGCGCACGCCGTGCGCGGCCAGCAGTCCGATGGTCTCGGGCGCGACGGCGGCGAAGTGGTCATCCCAGGCGTTCTGGGGCATGCGCGCATAGGTGCGCAGCAGCACGCGCGGCGGCGCGCCGTCCAGCGCATCGCGCACGTGCTCCGGCTCGACGCGCGCCACGCCCACGCAGTGGATGACGCGGCATGGGCCGAGATAGGCGTCCAGCGGCACCGCGCCGATCGGGGCGCCGTCCGCGTGGTAGTGCAGCGGCGCGTCGGCGTGCGCACCGGTGTGCGGCGACAGCGTGATGCGCCCGACGTTGACCGGGCAGTCGCCTTCCAGCTTCCACGCAATTTCCTGCGAAAACGGCGTGTCGCCGGGCCAGGTGGGCGTGGCGGTCGAGAGGGCGGGGCTGATGTCCCACAAAGTACGTTCCAAGGCGGCTCCGGTGGCAAGAACGCGGGGCGGAAAGCGGGCGTCCGTGCCGGAATGATAGGGAAAACCGTGCGAAATGGGTTTGCATATTCGTGCGTGCGATTTTGCTGAATCCGCATAAAATTCAACATAATTGACAGATCGCACCATTTTCTTCGACCTATGCAACTCGATACCACCGATCTGCGCATTCTCCAGGTCCTGCAGGAGGATGGCCGCATCAGCAACCAGGACCTGGCCGAGCGCGTGGCGCTGTCGCCGTCGGCCTGCCTGCGGCGGGTGCGGATGCTGGAGGAGGGGGGCGCCATCACCGGCTATCGCGCGCGGCTCGGGCGGGCGGCGCTCGGGCTGGAGCTGGAGGCCATCGTGCAGGTGTCGATGCGGCAGGATGTGTCCGGCTGGCACGAGACCTTCATGGAGGCGGTGCAGCAGTGGCCGGAGATCGTCGCGGCGTACATCATCACCGGGGACTGCAACTACATCCTGCGCGTGCAGGCGCCCAACCTGCAGCACTATTCCGAGTTCATCATCGAGCGGCTGTACAAGACGCCGGGCGTGATGGACATTCGCTCGAACATCGTGCTGCGCACGCTCAAGGAGCGCGAGGGCGGGCTGGCCCTGCTGATGGAGGCGCGCGGCGTGCGGCCGCTGGAGGCGGGGGCCGGCAAGCGCGGCAAGGCGGGCAGTTCCTGACGCGGATCAATCCCCTACTGGCCGTGTGCGCGGATAGTCGGTCTGTGTTGTCGACCGGAGCCGGGCCATGGCCAAGAAATTTCCACTGCATCCCGTGCACCCCGAGCGCATCTGCTGGGGCTGCGACAAGTATTGCTCGTCCGACGCGCTGGGCTGCGGCAACGGCTCGGGCCGTACCCAGCATCCTGCCGAGCTGCTGGGTGACGACTGGTACGAATGGGGCGATTGGGGGATCGACACGCCGGCTCCCGGCAAGCCGGCCGGCCCTGCGTGACGCGGCAGGCGCCAGGCTAGCCGGGCTGGTCGCCGATGGGCGCGAGCGACGAGAACGCGCCGCGATGGAACACCAGCGGCGCGCCGCGCGCGTCCAGCACGCCGCAGCGCTCCACTTCGCCGACGAAGATGACGTGGTCGCCCTCGTCGTAGCGGCTGCGGTTGTGGCATTCGAACCAGGCCAGCGATTGCGCGAGGATCGGCAAACCGGTCGGGCTCAGGCGGTAGTCGACGTTGGCGAAGCGGTCGCCCTTGAGCGTGGCGAAGCGCTTGCACAGGTCCAGCTGTGAGGCCGACAGCACGTTGATCACGTAGTGCGAGCCGCGGTGGAACAGCGGGAAGGAATTGGCCTGGGTGCCCAGGCTCCACAGCACCAGCGGTGGCTCCAGCGACACGGAATTGAACGAGCTGGCCGTCACGCCCACGAAGGGCGGCTGGTCCGGCGCGCCGCCCGAGCGCGTGGTGACGACTGTCACGCCGGTGGCAAACTGGGACAGCGCGCGCCGGAAGTGGGCGGCGTCGAAATCGGGCGGGGTGGCGCGGCCATGCGCAGACGGCTCGCGCGCGGGCGAGTCGCTGTCGTGCGCATCCATGTGAACGGCTCCGTGGTGATCCATGCAAACAATCGGAAGTGATGCTCCGATTGTAACGGACGCGCGTGGCACGCCGCGCGGGCCGGGGTGGGCGTGTTCCGAATGACCGGTCTGCCCATGGGGTGATTGGGCTTTGCGTGATGCGGCGTCGACATGTCAGGATAGGGGGCCGGCCACGACCAATGGCGTTCCCTTTCGCAAGACATGCAGGAGAGCACGATGACCGAACGACAAGCCCTTGAAACCGCCGTCCTGGGCGGGGGATGTTTCTGGTGCACGGAAGCAGTGTTTCAGCAGGTGCAGGGCGTGCACAGTGTGGTGTCCGGCTATGCGGGCGGCCACCTCGAGCGGCCCACCTACCGCGCCGTCTGCGGCGGCGACACCGGCCATGCCGAGGTGGTCAGGGTGGAATTCGACCCCGCGGTGATCCCGTACCGCGAGATTCTCGACATCTTCTTCGCCACCCACGATCCGACCACGCTGGAGCGCCAGGGCAACGACATCGGTCCGCAGTACCGCTCGGCCGTCTTCGCGCAGTCTCCCGAGCAGCTCGCGGAAGCCGGCGCCACCATCCGGGCACTGTCGGCCGCCAACGTCTTCGATGCGCCCATCGTGACCGAGGTGGTGGACGCGAGCGGCGGCAAGGTGCCGTTCTGGCAAGCGGAAGACGAGCACCAGAATTACTTCCGCGACCACCCGGCGCAGGGCTATTGCGCATTCGTCATCTCGCCCAAGGTGGCGAAGTTCCGCGAACGGTTCGCACACCGCTTGCAGGCGTGAGCCGCAGGGCGGACCGCCAGCGTCGGGGTTAGGGCGTGTCGGCGGGCAGCCGCGCGGTGATGGCCTCGGCCAGCCGGATGCACGACAGCGGCGAGCAGCCCTCGGCCTTGTTGCTGACCAGGATCGTGACCTGGCGGCCGGCCGCCAGCGCGGCGACCGCCATGTCGGCCAGGGTCTCGCGCGAGAACGGGTCTTCGTCGACCAGCTTGTCGAACGGCTTGTAGGCGGCTTCGGCCTGCGCGTAGCGGTAGCGGCTGTTGAGGTTCCAGCGCACCACCAGCGGGCCCGGCGCGCCCGCGTCGAGCAGGGCGACGGCGGCGGCCTGGCGATCGGCTGCCGGCATCCGCTCGTGCAGGCCGACGCAGTAGCGCACGCCCACCGCGCGCAGCATCTTGATGAAGCGCGGCGTCAGCAGCGTGGCGTCGCGCAGTTCCACCGCGTAGACCGCGTCCGGTGTGCGCTGCCGGTCGAGCGGCGGCAGCGCGGCCAGGAACGCTTCGAGCCGTTCCAGGAAGCCGATCGCATCTTCGGCCAGCGCGCCCAGCGGCGAGAGCTGGAACACCAGCGGCCCGCAGCGCGTGTCGAGCCCGCGCGTGGCCGGCTCGACAAAGTCGCGCACGGCGAATTCGGCGTTGAGGAAGGCCGGATTCGGCTGGCGCCCGCGGCCGTCCGATTCGCGGATCCACGCATCGCACACAGCCGCGGGCGCCTTGACGGCAAAGCGGAAATCGTCCGGCACGCTGGCCGCGTAGGCGACATAGTCGGCCAGGGGAATCGGCGCATAGAAGCCGCGGTCGATGCTGACCGTGCGCAACAGCGGATGCTGCCCGTAGGCAGCCAGCCCCTTGCGCGCCAGCTGCGACTCCGAATAGCCGCCGCCGTAGACCAGCCCCTCCCATCCCGGATACGACCACGACGACGTGCCGATGCGCAGCCCGTGCGGCAGCCGCTGCGCGAGCGCCTGCAGTTCGGGCGTGGCGGCGGCCGGCTGCACGCCCTGGCGAGCGGAGGGGCGCCGGGGTCTGGCGGGTTCGGCGGCCGGCGGCGGCGCGCCGAACAGGTCGTCGATGTGGGGCGGAGCGGCGTCGGTGGTCAAGCGTTCAGCGATAGATATAGCGCCGCGACCACGGAATCGATGCCGCCGGCTTGCCGGATTTCTGGCACAGGATCTGGAAGATCGAAACCTCGTCGGCGTCGAAGGCGTGGGCGCAGCCGGCCAGGTAGACGCGCCAGATGCGGTAGGTTTTTTCGCCGACGATCTTGCGGATGGTCTCGCCGTTGGTTTCGAAGCGGTCTGCCCAGTGCTCGAGCGTGCGCGCATAGTGGCGGCGCAGGCTTTCCACGTCAAGCGCCTCCAGTCCGCCTTCCTGCGCGGCCCTGAGCGCCAGCGAGATGTGCGGCAGCTCGCCCTGCGGGAAGACGTAGCGGTCGATGAAATCGCCGCCGCCCAGCGAGCTTTCGCCGCCTTCCGGGTCGGACGAGGTGATGCCGTGGTTCATGGCGATGCCGTTGTCGGCCAGCAGGCTGTGGACGCGGCGGAAATAGCCGGGCAGGTTCTTGCGCCCGACGTGCTCGAACATGCCGACGCTGGTGATGCGGTCGAAGGCGCCGGTCAGGTCGCGGTAGTCCTGCAGGCGGATCTCGATGCGGTCTTCCAGGCCGGCGGCGCGCACGCGCTCGCGGGCCAGATCGAACTGGTTCTGCGACAGCGTCACGCCCAGGCATCGCGCGCCGAACTGCTGCGCCGCGCGCAGCACCAGCGCGCCCCAGCCGCAGCCGATGTCGAGCAGGGTCTGGTCGGGCTGCAGGCGGATCTTGGTGAGGATGTGGTCGATCTTCTTGATCTGCGCGTCGTCCAGCGTCTCGTCGCCGTGCTCGAAGTAGGCGCAGGAGTAGACCATGTTCCGGTCGAGCCACAGCTTGTAGAAGTCGTTGGAGACGTCGTAGTGGTATCGGATCGATGCCTTGTCGCCTTCCTTGGTATGGGCGAAGTGGCGCACCACGCGGGCCAGCGCGTTGCTGCCGGTGGCGGCGGCCGAGGCGGCCAGCTGGTAGCCGACGCTGATGATGTCGGGCAGCCGGCCGTCCAGGTCGATCTTCTCCTGGACGTAGGCTTCGCCGAGGTTGTTGAGCGTGGGCGACAGCAGCAGCGGCAGCGCGCTGGCTTCGCGCACCGTCAGCGTGACAGTGGGGCGCTCGAAGCGGCCCAGTGGGTACTGGTGACCGTTCCACAGGCGCAGCAGCACGGGGAGGTTGGCAGACGCGCGGATGTCCGAAATCCAGTGCTCGAGCTTGCGGTCAATCGCCTGTTGGAAAAACATGTCGATGCCTCCCGGTGCCAAAACGGTCTGGGGCGGCCATCGGATTGCCGCCCAACGGATCGAACTAGCTTACGACAAACTTTCCCATTGTGCTGTGCGGGTCATGCGCCCGCGCGGGATGGTCTCGTTCCATGTAGCAGGCGCCGTTCCCGGATGATGCAGTGCGCAATACGGCACTGCGCGGAGCGGGGCGTCAGGGGGCGAGACGGACGATGTGCCAGCCGCCGTCCGGCTGGCGGCGGTATTCCAGCCGATCGTGCAGCCGCGAGGGCCGGCCCTGCCAGAACTCGATGCGTTCCGGCAGCAGCCGGTAGCCGCCCCAGTGCGGCGGACGCGGCGGCGCGTCGCCGAAGCGTTCGCGGTATTCGGCCTCGCGCGCTTCCAGCACGGCGCGGTCGGGCACCTCGCTGCTCTGCTCCGAGGCCCAGGCGCCCAGGCGCGAGCCGAGCGGGCGCGAGTGGTAGTAGGCATCGCTCTCGGCTTCGCTCACTTTTTCCACCACGCCCTGGACGCGCACCTGGCGCTCCAGCCCGATCCAGTGGAACAGCAGCGCCGCGTGCGGGTTGGCGGCCAGTTCCTCGCCCTTGTGGCTGCAGTAGTTGGTGAAGAAGGTGAAGCCGCGCTCGTCCAGGTTCTTCAGCAGGACGATGCGGGCGGACGGCTGGCCTTGCGGGTCCACGGTGGCCAGCGTCATGGCGTTGACCTCAGCCACTTCGGCCCGGATGGCTTCGTCGAACCAGCGGCGGAACTGCCGCAGCGGGTTGGGATCGACGTCGGCGATGTCGAGGGAGGCGCGGGCGTAGTCGGTGCGGATGTCGGCGATGGAAGTCATGGTGCGGGAAACGGGGTGCGGCGTAGTACGTACAACGGGCCGAGTATAGACAAAGGCGGCGGCCGCCATTTGCGCGGGCGCAAGCCGGCTGGCGCGTCCGGCACGACGCGCGCACGGTCTGGCGAACCGTCGCGAGCCGCCTACTATGTGTATTTATCTTGGCACGAAGCATGCCATGCACGCGTGCAGCAGCAGTCGACGCCGCACGAAAAAGGCGCCGTCTCGACCCGGGCACGCGACACGCGCACTGCCCAATGCCGATGAAGCCAACCGTGCGGCAACGCTGCCGCCATGGGAAGCGGTGTCCCTGCAAATGCGGTGACGGCGCGCGATCCGCGCCGAGGCACCTTCGCTTGCCGTCGACGCGCGCAGTGGCCCGTGTCCGGCGTACCCCGGCTATCCGCCGTTCCTTTCTATAACTCCGACCCAACCAAGCGAGGCAATGCCAATCGACGAACTCAAACTTGCCAAGATGCCGGGGCATCCCCCGGATGTGCGCGGCGATCGGGCTGACGGCGGTCCAATCCGTTCTGGCCGCAGCCCCGGATGGCTGGCCCGGCGCTCCATCCGGCCGAGACTGGCGATGAAGGTGTTGCGCGTTCTTCGCCAGTGCGTGCTGGGTCTTGCGGTGCTCTCGTTGGCCGCGTGCTCGTCTGATGATGAAACCGCAAATGACGCGCAGTTGAAGGCGCAGGCACTGCAGATCGTCGGGCAGATGTCGACGCGCGACAAGATCGGGCAAAAGATCATGATGGCGTTCCGCTACTGGTGCGAGCCGCCTGCCGATCCCAACTGCACGGATCGCATGACGGTGCTGCCCGACGCTGCCGCCAGCGCGTTGCGCGATCACCGCATCGGCGGCGTGGTCCTGTTCGCGAACAACCTCGTATCGGTCGATCAGATTAGCCGCCTGACAGCGCAGATCGCTGCGGCGGCGCCGGTCGGCATGCTGATCGGCGTCGACGAGGAAGGCGGCAACGTGTTCCGGTTGCCGCGTGGCATCGCGACGTCGTTTCCCGGGAACATGGCGCTCGGAGCGGCATACCTGGGCGCCGCCGATGCGGCACTTGCCCACGATGAGGGACGCGTGCTCGCTTCCGAACTGGCGGCGGTCGGCATGAATGTCAACTTTGCGCCGGTGGTCGACGTCAACAGCAATCCGCTGAATCCCGTCATCAATGTGCGCGCCTACGGCGATGATCCGGCCATGGTCGGCTTGCTCGGCCGCCACATGGCGCGCGGCATGGCTCACGCGGGCGTCATCAGCGCATTCAAGCACTTCCCGGGCCACGGGGATGCGGCAACCGATTCGCACTATGGGCTGCCGCGCGTGGACAAGTCGCGTGCCGACGCGTACGCGACCGACCTGGCGCCGTATCGCGCATCGATTGACCTGGGCGAAGCGCCGGAGATGATCATGACCGCGCATATCCAGTATCCGTCGCTTGACGAAACCCGGGTCGCGACGCGCACCGGCGAGAGCATCCTGGTGCCGGCCACCATGTCACGCAAGATCCAGCACGACCTGCTGCGCGGCGAGTTCGGCTACCGCGGCGTGACGGTCTCCGATGCGCTCGACATGGATGCGATCGCAAACCACTTCGATCCCGATCCGGCGGTGATCAACCTGTTTCGCGCCGACGTCGACATCGCGCTGATGCCCGTCGAGTTCCGCACGGCCGGTCAGGCCGATCGGCTCCGTGCGGTGATCGACCGCGTCGTGGCCGCGTTGGATGCCGGCACGCTGAGTCGCGCCGAGCTGGATGCATCGGTCGAGCGCATCACACTGATGAAGCTGCGCCACGGGATCGCACCGAACGCATCGCGCCCGCAGACATCTGCGGTAACGGTGATCGGCAGCCCCGGCCATCGGGCGGCCGAGCAGCGCATTGCGCAGGCATCGATCACGCTCTTGCGCAATCGCGGCGCGACGCTGCCGCTGAACGCGCCGCAACGGCCGATCTTCATCATGACGCCCTGGGGCGAGCAGGCCCAGGGGATGCGCCAGCGCTTCGCCGAACTCGGCTACGCTTCGGTGACCGGCGCGAAGCTGGCGGAGACGCCCTGGGCCGAGCAGCAACGGTTGATCGATGCCGCCGATATCGTGATTCTCGGGACCCTGTCGAGCGCCCCCTCTCCGGTCGAGCGCAATGGCGATCCGCGCGCCGCCGACACGCGGACGAATACCGCCTCGGTGCAAGAGGGTGCTGCGCAGCCCGTCGGCGACAAGCGCCCCGAGGCCGTTGCGCACGGGCAACGCTCCCTGGTCTTCGATGTCGAGGGGGACGCGCCGACCGTGCCCGGGGTGCTGCGCGCGCAACAGGTCTCCGCGCCAAGCGAAGCGCAGCGGGTCCGCTATGCGATGGAGTACGCCAAGGCGAAGGGCAAGACCGTCATCCACGTATCACTGCGCGCGCCGTATGACGTGCCTTCGTTCGACGATGTCGCTGACGCGACGGTTGCCACCTATTCGTACTACGGCTACGACAACGGCGCCTGGCGCGGTCCGTCGATGCCGGCACTGGTCGATGCGCTGGCCGGTGTGCGCTCGCCGCTTGGCCGCCTGCCGGTGTCGGTGTATGAGGTGAGCATGGACGGCAAGCTGGGTTCACTGCGTTACGCGCGCGGCTTCGGGATGCGCTACTGAGCGCGGCCGGAAGCACCGTTTCAGTTCGCGGTGGGGCGAGCGCGGGGCCGGTTGCCTGACGGAAAGACGATCGGCCGCGCAGTGCGGCAGGCATTGCGATGGCTGCCGCCGGTTGTGGTGCCCTCGGCCAGGGGGCGTCCACGCGAGCATCATGATCGACTTGGCAAATATCGCTGGGTTGTCTAACGTACTCGTGCATGGCTTGCTGCCCCTTCGCAAGTCGCGCGTCCCGGCCGGGCGCCGGCCGGATCGCCATGGGGCGTGCCTGCTGGGCTGTCGCGCTGCATGCGCGGTTCGCTCGTGCCGCTCCAGAGTGCCTGCATGCCGTTCCGGTCAGGCAACGTGCATCACCCGCGTAGCGCGAGGCGCAAGGCGAACAGCGAACGGCGCGCCCGCTGCTGCAACGATTCCAATAAGGTGTCGACATGCACACCCGTCCCCCCTCCAGTGACGGCGACGACCCGGCTGGCCTGACACGCCGCCAGTGGTTGCAGAGCGCGCTGGCTGCCACTGCCGCAAGCCTGGTGGGTTCGGTGACCTTGTACGCGGTCGCCCAGGCGCCCGGCGAGCCGCTCGATGCGTTCATGGGATTGTCACAGGCGCTGACCGCCCGCTCCGCGCTGGACCGGGCCGTCGGCGCGCGGCTGCTGGCGGCGTTGCAGCAGGCGTCGGCCGGCTTCGCCGCGCAGCTCCGCCCGCTCGCGCAGTCGCTGGCGGCCGGCACGCTCTCCGGGCTGCAGCAGGAGACCGCGCTGCGCATCCTGCAGGCGTGGTACACCGGCGTGGTCGACGGCACGGTCGTCACCTATGAGCAGGCGCTGATGTACGGCGTGGTGTCCGACATCCTGGTGATCCGCACGTATTGCCCCAACCGCCCCGGCTTCTGGGCCGAGCCCCCCGTGGAGAAGCAGAGCTGATGGCCGAGACCCGACAGGCCGAGCAGGCCGATATCGTGGTGGTGGGTTCCGGCGTGGCCGGCGCGCTGGTGGCGTACGAGCTGGCGCGCGCGGGCAAGTCGGTGCTGATGCTGGAGGCCGGGCCCCGTTTGCCGCGCTGGGAGATCGTCGAGCGCTTCCGCAACCAGGCCGACAAGATGGATTTCATGGCGCCGTATCCGTCCACGTCCTGGGCGCCGCACCCGGAGTACGGGCCGGACAACAACTACCTGATCCTCAAGGGCGAGCACAAGTTCGACTCGCAGTACATCCGCGCGGTGGGCGGCACGACGTGGCATTGGGCGGCCTCCACGTGGCGCTTCCTGCCGAACGATTTCAAGCTGCGCAGCGTCTACGGCATCGCGCGCGACTGGCCGATCCAGTACGACGACCTGGAGCGCTACTACGGCCGAGCGGAAGCGGCGCTGGGCGTGTGGGGGCCGAACGACGAGGAACTCGGCTCGCCGCGCAGCCAGCCGTATCCGATGGCGCCGCTGCCGCTGTCGTTCAACGAGCGCACCGTCAAGGACGCGCTCAACGCGCACGATCCGGCCCTGCGCGTGGTCACCGAGCCGGTGGCGCGCAACAGCCGCCCGTACGACGGCCGACCGACCTGCTGCGGCAACAACAACTGCATGCCGATCTGTCCGATCGGGGCGATGTACAACGGCATCGTCCACGTGGAGAAGGCCGAGCAGGCCGGCGCGCGCCTGATCGAGAACGCGGTGGTCTACAAGCTGGAGGTGGGCGCGGGCAAGCGCATCGTCGCCGCGCACTACAAGGACCCGAAGGGCGTCGACCACCGGGTCGAGGGCAAGTGGTTCGTGCTGGCCGCCAACGGCATCGAGACCCCCAAGCTGATGCTGATGTCGACCGGCGCGGATTTTCCGAAGGGTGTGGGCAACCGTTCGGACATGGTCGGCCGCAACCTGATGGACCACCCCGGCACCGGCGTGAGTTTCTACGCCGACCGCAAGCTGTGGCCGGGCCGCGGCCCGCAGGAGATGACCTCGCTGATCGGCTTCCGCGACGGACCGTTCCGCGCCACGCAGGCGGGCAAGAAGCTGCACCTGTCGAACATCTCGCGCATCGAGCAGGAGACCACGCGCATCTTCAAGGCAGGCAAGCTGCTCAAGCCTGCCGAACTGGACGCGCGCATTCGCGACCAGGCCGCGCGCTACGTGCAGTTCGACAGCTTCCACGAGATCCTGCCGCTGCCCGAGAACCGCATCGTGCCGAGCGCGACCGGGACCGATGCGCTGGGCATTCCGCGTCCCGAGATCACCTACCGTATCGACGACTACGTCAAGCGCAGCGCCGTCCACACGCGCGAGGTCTATGCGACGGCGGCCAGGGTGCTGGGCGGCACCGACGTGCAGTTCCACGACGACTTCGCGCCCAACAACCACATCACCGGCGCGACCATCATGGGGTCGGACCCGAAGGACTCCGTGGTCGACAAGGACTGCCGCACCTTCGACCATCCCAACCTGTTCATCAGCAGCAGCGCGACGATGCCGACGGTCGGCACCGTCAACGTGACGCTGACCATCGCGGCGCTGGCCCTGCGCATTGCCGATCAGCTCAAGAAGGAGGCGTGACATGCGCCGTGCCAAGGCCGCCTCGTTCCTGCTGCTGTCCGTGCTCGGCGCGGCCGCCGCGGCGCGGGATGCCGACACGCCCGCCGACGCCGCGCAGATCAAACGCGGCGAATACCTCGCCATCGCCGGCGACTGCGTGGCCTGCCACACCGCGCCCGGCGGCAAGCCGTTCGCCGGCGGGCTGCCGCTGCAGATCCCGATGCTCGGCACGATCTATTCGAGCAACATCACGCCGGACCCGAAGACCGGCATCGGCAAGTGGCGCTACGAGGATTTCGAGCGCGCGGTGCGCCAGGGCGTGTCGGACGACGGCGAGAACCTGTACCCGGCCATGCCGTATCCGTCGTACGCGAAGATCAACGACGCGGACATGCGCGACCTCTACGCGTATTTCCGCTACGGCGTGGCGGCCGTCCAGTACGCGCCGCCGCCCGGCACGATCCGCTGGCCGCTGAACATGCGCTGGCCGCTCAAGCTGTGGAACCTGGCCTTCCTCAAGCGCGCGCCTTACCTTCCCAAGGGCGACATGACGCCGACGTGGAATCGCGGAGCCTACCTGGCGCAAGGGCTGGCGCATTGCGGCACCTGCCACACGCCACGCGGTCTCGGCATGCAGGAAAAGGCGATGGACGAGCGCGGCAAGGGCTATCTGGCCGGCTCCACGCTGGCCGGCTGGTCGGCGTACAACATCACCTCGGACCCGGTCAGCGGCATCGGCGGCTGGAAGCCGGAGCAGATCGTGCAATACCTGCGCACCGGCAGCGTGCCGGGCGTCGGCCAGGCGGCCGGGCCGATGGGCGAGGCGGTCCAGCACAGCTTCTCGCGCATGACCGAGCGCGACGTGCGCGCCATCGCCGAATACCTGCGCACCGTGCCCGCCGTCAGCACCGGCGCGCAGCGGGCGCGCCACGGCTGGGGCACGCCCGCCACCGATGTGATCGCGCTGCGCGGCAAGCCGATCGAGACCACCATCGATGCGGCGCGCCTCTATCTCGGCAACTGCGCCACCTGCCACCAGGCGGACGGGCGCGGCACGCCGGACGGCTACTATCCGCCGCTGCTGCACAACTCCGCTGTCGGGGCGCGCGACACGCGCAATCTTGTGCAGGTGATGCTGCACGGCATCGAGCGCCGCGCCGGCGACCGGCACATCGGCATGCCGGCGTTCGGGCGCCAGCTGTCGGACGCGCAGCTCGCGGCATTGGCCAACTATGTGACGAGGCAGTTCGGCGATCCGGCGACGCCGGCGCTGACGGCGGATGAGATCGCCAAGCGGCGGATGCCGCAGTAGCGGGGGCTAGCCTCCCGCCGTGGTCGGGTCGCGCAAAGGCAGTGCAGGCTGCCGTGCAGGCGCGGCAGCCGGGTCCTTCGGCGAGCCGTCCGCCGCGCGGCCGGTCTGGCCGCTGCGGTACACCTTGCCCGGCGGCGGCGCGGTGGGCCGCTGGCGCACGTCGGCCAGCAGCTTGCCGCACGGGCTGTCGGGCGCGGGCTGGAGCTCGAGCACTGGCAGCACCGCCGCCACCGGCGCGGCAAACGCCAGCGCCACCGCGCCGCCGGCGCGCAGGGCCACCACCGCCGGATTGACGGACACGTCCGGATGCTTGTACGTGCCCTTCACATACAGCGGCGTGCGCAGCGAGAACACCCGCAGCCCCTTCGAATCCGGGTGGATGGTGAAGTCCAGCGACTCGTGCTTGAAACTGGTGGCGCCGGTCACGTCGATCACCGCGTCCTGCGTGTCGACCACGAAGGTGCGCGCCTGCGCCAGGCCGTCGCTGACCGCGAAGTCGCCGGCCGCGCAGTTGATGCTGACCTGCTTGTCGCCGAACAGCTTGGTCAGGATCACGTTGCCGACGTTCAGGCCCATCGCTTCCAGGATGAACTTGCTGACGGTGCCTTGCTCGACCAGGATCTTCAGCTCGCCGTTGGACGCGCCCAGCAGCGCGGCGACCGAGTTGCCGGTGGCCGACAGCCGTGCGTCGCCGTTGATCTCGCCGATGCTGGCGTGCATCGACTCGATGTTCGGGAACAGCTGCCGGATCTTGAAGTGCCGCGCTGCCAGCGCCGCGCTCGCCTGCATCGGCGCGGACTGGCCGTCGAGCCGCAGGTTGGAGGTGAGCGTGCCGCCCGCGACGCCGAAGTTCAGCGGGTCCAGTGTCAGCACCGCGTCCTGCAGCTTGATGTGGGTGACGAGATGGTCGATCGGCAGGTCGGCGGTGCGCACGATGCGCTCGCCGGTGAACTTCACGTCGGCGTCGATGGCGTTCCAGCGGTCGGTGCGGAACGGCTCGACCGGCAGCACCTTGTCGGCCGGCTGGCGCACCGGGGCGTCGCGGCGCTGCTTGCTGGCGTTGGAGTCGGCGCCGATGATCGGGGCCAGGTCGGCGAACAACAACTGGTGCGAGACCAGCTCGCCGGTCAGTTGCGGGCGCTGTCCCGGCTCCGGGCGCATGGCGAAGGTCAGCGTGCCGCCCAGGTCGGAGCCGCCCACGCGGCCGGTGAATTGCTCGTAGCGCCAGCTCGAGCCCTGCCGGCGCAGCTCGCCGATCAGCCGCCCGCGCGTGTCGAACGGCGGCGTGTCGGGCAGCACCACGCCGGTCAGCGGATACAGGTGGGCCATGCTCGCGCCCGACAGGTGCAGGCGCAGGTCCAGCGCGGTCAGGCTGGATGGGTTGGTGAGGGTGCCGGCCAGGTCGATGCGGGTCTTGCCGACCGTCACGTCGGCCTGCAGCGGGTAGGGCCGGCGCGCATCCTGCAGCCGCAGCACGCCGCCGGCCTTGCCGCTGCCGCGGATGGCGGCGTTGTTGTAGGTGCCCTTGACGGTCCAGGCGATGCCGTAGGGCTGCTGCGGGTCGGGCGCGGCGGGGGCCGTGGAGGCGGCCGCGCCGGACGCGGTCGGCGTCGCCGGCTCGCTGCCGCGGATGGCGGTGCCGCTGGCGGCGGTGTACAGCGCCTGGTTGTCGACCGTGTCGAGGGTGGCGGCCAGGTGGATGCGCTTGACCTCGTCATCCAGCTGGACCGAGCCCTTGCTGAAGGCGATCTCGCGCAGCTCCAGCTTCCAGTCCGAGGGCTGGCTGTCCTGTGCGCCGAAGTGGAAGGTCCAGTTGTTGCGGTTCTGGCTGTCGCGTTCGAGCGCGATCATCGGCGTGTCGAGCGTCACGCTCGGGATGACGATGCGGTGCGCCAGCAGCGGCAGCGCCTCCAGCACGAAGGTGAGCCGCTGCACGGTGGCCACGTGCGGCTGGCGTGCCCAGTCGGGGTTGCCGATGGCGATGTCGCTGGCGATCAGCCGCGGCCACGGCACGTAGGCGCGCCAGCCGGATTCGCCTTCGGGCTTTTTCCACGTCAGCGCCAGGTCGCCGTTGATGGCGAAGGGGCGGCCGACGGCCTGCGACACGTGGTCGTTGAGATAGGGCTTGGCGCGGTTCCAGTCGAACGTCAGCACGAAGACGATCGCCGCCGCCACGATGACGATGGGGGTGATGCCCAGTCCGAGGATGACTCTGGCGGAAGTGCGCATGGCGTTCTTGTCGGCGAGGCTTCTTATTGGCGGCGTGGCACGGGGTTTCGGACCGGGCCCGTTGTTATATAGTTCGGCGCAGTCCCGAAATCCATTGTGTCATGAGTCACGTAGCAATCAGCGCGCCCGCGCATCCGCCCGCCCTGGATGACGAATACGCCCGCCGCTTCGGCGGTGTCGCACGGCTGTATGGCCCGCAAGCGCTGGAGCGCTTCGCCGCGGCGCACGTCTGCGTGATCGGTGTCGGCGGCGTCGGCTCATGGGTGGCCGAAGCACTCGCGCGGTGCGGCGTCGGCAGGCTGACGCTGATCGACCTCGATCACATCGCGGTCTCCAACACCAACCGCCAGATCCACGCGCTGGGTGACGCCTACGGCAAGGCCAAGGTCGATGCGATGGCCGAGCGCATCGCCGAGATCAACCCGCGCGCCGAGATCAGCCGCATCGACGATTTCGTCACCGTGGAGAACGTCGATGCGCTGCTCGGCCATCCGTTCGACTACGTGGTCGATGCCATCGACGCGGTCAAGGTCAAGACCGCCATCGTGGCCTTCTGCCAGCGCACCGGCACGCGCGTGGTGACTTGCGGCGCGGCCGGCGGGCAACTGGATCCGACGCGCATCCGCGTGGCCGATCTCGCGCGCACCATCCAGGACCCGCTGCTTGCCAAGGTGCGCGGCAACCTGCGCCGCCAGCACGGCTTCCCGCGCGATCCGAAGGCGCGCTTCGGCATCGATGCGGTGTATTCGGACGAGCCGCTGCGCTATCCGGAGCCGGAGCAGCAGGCCTGCGCGGTGGAGGTGCCGGCCGAATCGAGCCACGCGGGCATCGATGACCTGGCGGCGGCGGGGGCGATCGAGGTGGTCAACGCACCGCCGGCGCCGCAGCCCTCGCGCGGGCCGCAGGGGCTGGCTTGCGCGGGCTTCGGTTCGTCCGTCTGCGTGACGGCGGTGTTCGGCATGGTGGCGGCGTCGACGGCCCTGCGCGCGATCGCGGCCGTGTGATGCCTGCTGTCGGTGTCGGCCGGAAAATGGGAGCGGCCGATCCTGCGACCGGCCGTTCCCGTGGCTGCCCGCGGCCTCAAGACCTTGAGGCCGCCCTTTCGTGATTACGCGAGATCGAAGCGGTCGAGGTTCATCACCTTGTCCCAGGCCGCGACGAAGTCACGGACAAACTTCACCTGCGCGTCGGCGCTGCCGTAGACCTCGGCCAGGGCCCGCAGCTGCGAGTGCGAGCCGAAGACGAGATCGACCCGGGTGCCGGTCCACTTGAGTGCGCCGGTTGCGCGGTCGCGCCCTTCGAACACGTCCCGTCCGTCCGTCGCCTTCCACTCCGTGCCCATGTCGAGCAGGTTCACGAAGAAGTCGTTGGTCAGCGATTCCGGCCGCTGGGTGAAGACACCGTGGCGGGTCTGCCCGATGTTCGTGTCGAGCACGCGCAGGCCGCCCACGAGCACCGTCATCTCCGGCGCGGTCAGCGTCAGCAATTGCGCCTTGTCGACCAGCAGGGCCTCGGCCGGCAGGGTGTACTTGCCCTTCTGGTAGTTGCGGAAGCCGTCCGCGATCGGCTCGAGCACGGCGAAGGATTCCACATCGGTCTGCGCCTGCGCGGCATCCATGCGCCCCGGCGTGAAGGGCACCTCCACCGCATGGCCGGCGTTCTTCGCTGCCTGTTCGACGCCGGCACAACCGGCCAGCACGATCAGGTCGGCGAGCGAGACCTTCTTGCCACCAGACTGCGCGCCGTTGAACGCGCCCTGGATGTTCTCGAGCGTCTCCAGCACCTTGGCCAGCTGGGCCGGCTGGTTGGCTTCCCAATCCTTCTGCGGCGCGAGACGGATGCGCGCGCCGTTGGCACCGCCGCGCATGTCCGAGCCGCGGAAGGTGGACGCCGATGCCCAGGCGGTCGAGACCAGCTGCGAGACCGACAGCCCCGAAGCCAGGATCCTGGCCTTGAGGGCGGCAATGTCCTGCGTGTCGATCAGCTTGTGATCCACGGCCGGGATCGGGTCTTGCCAGATGAGCGCTTCGGCCGGTACTTCCGGGCCGAGATAGCGCGCGCGCGGGCCCATGTCGCGGTGGGTCAGCTTGAACCACGCCCGCGCGAACGCGTCGGCGAACTGCTCCGGATGCTCGTAGAAGCGCCGCGAGATCTTCTCGTAGGCGGGATCGAAGCGCAGCGAGAGGTCGGTGGTCAGCATCGTCGGCAGATGCTTCGCCGACGGGTCGTGCGCATCCGGAATGGTCTCGGCGGCGCCCTTGGCGACCCACTGGTGCGCGCCGGCCGGGCTCTTGGTCAGTTCCCACTCGTAGCCGAACAGGTTCTGGAAGAAGTTGTTGCTCCACTGCGTGGGCGTGGTGGTCCAGGTCACTTCCAGGCCGCTGGTGATGGCGTCGGTGCCCTTGCCGGTGCCGAAGCGGCTGCTCCAGCCCAGGCCCTGTTCTTCGATGCCGGCCGCTTCCGGCTCCGGCCCCACGTTGGAGGCCGGACCGGCCCCGTGGGTCTTGCCGAAGGAGTGGCCGCCCGCGATCAGCGCGACCGTCTCTTCATCGTTCATCGCCATGCGGGCGAACGTCTCGCGGATGTCCCTGGCCGCCGCGATCGGATCGGGGTTGCCGTTCGGGCCTTCCGGATTGACGTAGATCAGGCCCATCTGGACCGCGGCGAGCGGGTTCTCCAGATCGCGATCGCCGGTGTAGCGCTGGTCGCCCAGCCAGGTGGTTTCGGAACCCCAGTAGACATCCTCTTCCGGCTCCCACACATCCTTGCGCCCGCCGGCGAAGCCGAAGGTCTTGAAGCCCATCGACTCCAGCGCGACGTTGCCCGTGAGGATCATGAGGTCGGCCCACGAAATGTTGCGGCCGTACTTCTGCTTGATCGGCCACAGCAGCCGGCGCGCCTTGTCGAGGTTGGCGTTGTCGGGCCAGCTGTTGAGCGGCGCGAAGCGCTGCTGGCCGGCACCGGCGCCGCCGCGGCCGTCGCCGGTGCGGTACGTGCCGGCGCTGTGCCATGCCATGCGGATGAACAGCGGGCCGTAGTGGCCGAAGTCGGCCGGCCACCAGTCTTGCGAGGTGGTCATCAGCGCGAGCAGGTCTTGCTTCACGGCCGCCAGGTCCAGGCGCTTGAAGGCTTGCGCATAGTCGAAGTCCGTGTCCATCGGATCGGACTTGGACGAGTGCTGGTGCAGGACCTTCAGGTTCAGCTGGTTGGGCCACCAGTCACGGTTGGATACGCCGCCGCCGGCAGCGGCATGCTTGAAAGGACACTTGGATTCCGTCGTCATGTGCGTTCTCCTGTGGGCATCTGCGCTTGATCGCCAGCGCAGTTCGAGGTTTAAGGATCGTCCAGCGCAGAGTACTGCCTTTCATATTGCGCAGGGAAATTGGTTTATTTGATGACCGCGCATTAAAAAAGCTAAGGCCCGTGTCCTTGGCGGTACACGGTTTCGGCAAGACCTGCTGCGCCTGCCGCAAGCACAGGCAGCGGCGCATCTTGTGTGGACGCGCGTCGGTGGCGCGATCCGACGCGACGCCGGCCTAGGCCGCCGCTTCTTCGCGCGCGTCGGGGCCGCGCTGCGCGAGCCAGGTGGTCATCATCCGGTCCATCACGTCCACATGCTGGGCGAACCATTCGGGCAGTTCCGTGACCAGCCGCCGGCCCAGCGCCATGTCGCCGTCGGCGGCGCGCCTGCGGACTTCGCGGCACAGCGCGAGCACGTTGTCGTGCTCGTTGCGATGGCAGTGGAGCGGGGGAAAGTCCGCCGCCTCCATCCAGGCGTTTTCTTCGGCGAAGTGCACTTCGGTATGGGCGATGAACGCATCGAGCGCGGGCACGAAGTCGGCCTCCGATGCGTCGGCGACGGCGTTGAGCAGGGTGCAGAACGCCGCATGGTTGGCGTCGGTGGCGGCGTCTCCGAGATGGAGCGCCTCGGACCATTGGATCACGGGCATGACGGGTGATAAGCAAACAGCGTGGACAAGGCCGTCAGATTAGCGGACACCCCCCGCCATGCCGTTTGACGCGAGGCAAATCCGTTAGCCGGCGTCGGGGGCCGGGTGCTGCGCCAGCACTTCCACGGCGCGTGCGTACAGCGCCACCGATGGCGCGTAGCCGCGTCCAATCTGGTACAGCGTGCCGGCCTGTTCGGCCAGCAGGCTGGGGAAGCCCGTGATTCCCCAGCGGCGCGCCAGGCGGAAGTCTTCCCGCGTTTCGTTGCGCAGCGCTTCGGAGTCGAACACCGTGTCGACGTGATCCGCCGCCAGGCCGCCGGCGATGGCGATCTCGCGCAGCACCTCGGTGCGCGTGGTGTCGCGGCCTTCGGCATAGAAGGCATGCTGGATCGCATGGAAGCAGGCGAGCACGCGCTCGTCTGTTTCGTCCCAGTATTCGCGCGCCATCACCACGACGCGGCAGGCGGGCTCGGTGTCGTAGACGAAGCCCTCCCGGCGCATGGCCGCGTCGGGCGCGTGGCTGAACGGCACGCCGCTGCGCTCGGCCACGGCGTGCCAGTGGTGCAGGATCTCCTCGCGCTTGGCCGCGGGCAGCGGCTCGCGCTGGCCCGGACGCAGGCCGCCGGTGACGAGGGTGACGGGCACCGGCGTGCCCAGCGTGTCGGCCAGCCGCGCGCGCAGGTCCGCCAGCTGCGGGCCGAAGCCGTAGCACCACGAGCACATCGGATCGGCAACGTAGATCAGTCGCATCGGCAGCCTCAGTTCAACCTGGACGCCAACTGACGGCGCCAGAGCGAGACCGCCTGTGGGTCGCGCATCAGATCGAATACCGAGACCATGGTCTTGCGGCCGATGTCATCGCGGAACGCGCGGTCGCGCTCGACGATGGCGAGCAGCTGTTCGAGCGCGGCCTCGTAGTCCTGAAGTGCGATGTACTGCTGCGCCAGGTCCAGGCGGGCCTGCAGGTCGTCCGGCGCGGCGGCGATGCGCTGGTGCAGCGCATCGGCATCGGGCAGGGCGCCGGCGTGCTCGGCGGCCTCGAGGCGGGTCTGCAGCGGCGCATGGCGCTCGTCCTGCGGGGCCCTGGATGACAGCAGTGCGAATTCATTCTGCGCGGCACGGACATCGCCGGTGTCGAGCAGCAGGTCGATCAGCGCGAACCGGGCCGCATCGAAGCCGGGGTCGTAGGCGAGCGCATTCTGGAAGGCTTCGCGCGCGTGCGCGAGCGCGTTCGCCTGGCGCGCGGCCAGGCCCTCGCGGTAGGCCACTTCGGCCGGCTGCGGGATCACGCGGTCGAGGAACCCGCGCAGCTGCGATTCCGGCAGCACGCCGACGAACTGGTCGACCGGCTTGCCGTCCACGAAGGCCACCACGTGGGGAATGCTGCGCACGTTGAAGTGCGCCGACAGTTCGGGGCTCTCGTCCGAATTGACCTTGGCGAGCTTCCACTTGCCGACGTATTCGTGCTCCAGCTTTTCCAGCATCGGGCCGAGGGTCCGGCAGGGGCCGCACCATGGCGCCCAGAAATCGACCAGCACCGGGACTTGGCGAGATGTTTCGATCACTTCCTGTGCGAAATTCTGTGAGGTGACGTCGCTCATCGGCGGGGTTCTCCAGGAAAAAAGCGGCCGGCACGACGCATGCCGGCGGGGGTGTCCTGCATTCTACTTGGGGCCTGCCGGCGCGTTTTCCGAGGCATGCACATCCATGTCGCGACAACGGTTGAAAATAGAACGATCGTTCAGATACCATCCGGTAAAACAAAAGACACACCCCGGAGACATGGCATGACACGACCGCACTTCCGATTCTGGCCCCGGCGCCTGCCGACCCATATCACCGCGCCGCAGACGAGCCTGTGGTTCAACCTGGAAGTGTCGGCGCGGCGCTATCCGGACAAGGATGCGATCGTGTTCTACGGCCGCCATGTCCGCTATCGCGAGCTGCATGACGATGCGCTGGCCGTGGCCGGCTGGCTGCAGCAGGTGGCGGGCGTCGGCAAGGGCGACCGCGTGCTGCTCTACATGCAGAACTGCCCGCAGTTCGTCGCCGCGTACTACGGCATCCTGCGCGCCGACGCGGTGGTGGTGCCGGTCAACCCGATGAACCGGCCCGAGGAGTTCAAGCACTACATCACCGATGCCGGCGCCAGCGTGGTGATCTGCAGCGATGATCTCGCCGCCAACGTGACCGCCGCCAACGCCGACCTGCCCCAGGCGCAGCGCGTGCGGCACCTGCTCGCCACGTCCTATGCCGACGCGCTGCCGGCCACCTGCGACCATTCCGAGGATGTGCCACCCGCGTGGCTGACCGCGGCGCATCCGCCCCAGCCCGGCGCGGTTGCGTGGAAGGACGCCCTGGCGCAGCGCCTCGTGCCCGGCCCGCACACCGCCGGGCCCGACGACCTGGCCGTGATGCCGTACACCTCGGGCACCACCGGCTTTCCGAAAGGCTGCATGCATCCGCATCGCACCGTCATGCACAACGTCGTGGGCGGCGCGCTGTGGTCGCAGGCCACGATGGAGGGCGTGAGCCTGTCGATCATTCCGCTGTTCCACGTGACCGGCATGCAGTACGGCATGAACGCGCCGATCTACATGGGCTCCACCGTGGTGATGCTGCCGCGCTGGGACCGCGAGGTGGCCGGCCGGCTGATCTCGCGCTACAAGGTCACGCACTGGACCAACATCCCGACCATGGTGATCGACTTCCTGGCAAGCCCGCAGCTGGCGGCGTTTGATCTGTCCAGCCTGGTCTACATCGGCGGCGGCGGCGCGGCCATGCCGCAGGCGGTGGCCGAGCGCCTGCACAAGGCGTTCAACCTGCTGTACCAGGAGGGCTACGGCCTGTCGGAGACCATCGCACCCACGCACAGCAACCCGGCGGACCGGCCCAAGCTGCAGTGCCTGGGCATGCCCGTCTTCAACACCGACGCGCGCGTGATCGACCCGCAGACGCTCCAGGAGCTGCCGCCGGGCGAAGTGGGCGAGATCATCGTCAACGGTCCGCAGGTCTTCCTCGGCTACTGGGGCAAGCCGCAGGCCACCGCCGAGTCCTTCATCGAGTTCGAGGGCCAGCGCTTCTTCCGCACCGGCGATCTGGGCCGGATGGACGAGGAGGGCTACTTTTTCCTGACCGACCGCCTCAAGCGCATGATCAACGCCTCGGGCTTCAAGGTCTGGCCGGCCGAGGTGGAGAGCCTGATGTACAAGCACCCCGACATCCAGGAAGCCTGCATCATCGGCACGCACGACGCCTATCGGGGCGAGTCGGTCAAGGCGGTGGTCGTGCTCAAGGCGCATGCCAGGGGCAAGACCACCGAGGAAGACATCATCGGCTGGGCGCGCGACAACATGGCCGCGTACAAATACCCGCGCGTGGTGGAGTTCGTCGACGCGCTGCCCAAGTCGGGCACGGGCAAGGTGATGTGGCGCACGCTGCAGGAGCAGGAGAACGCGCGCAACGCGGCGGCGGAGAAGCCGGCCGCCGCCTGAGGCGCGGGCCGCCGGTGTGAAGACGAGGCAGAGGAAGGGGGCGCGGCCCCCTTTTTCAGTGGCCGCGCGCCTTGAACAGTAGCGCGCCGATGCCGTGGAAGCCGCGCTGCCGCGCATGGCGCATCGGCGTGATGCCGCCGCGGTCGGGCAGGTTGGGATCGGCGCCGCCGTCGAGCAGCAGCTGCACGGTCTTCTCGTATTTGTCGCTGCCGTCGCCCAGTGCCACGGCTTCGATGAGCGCGGTCAGGCCCAGGTTGTTGGTGGCGTTGACCGGCACGCCCGCCTTGACCAGCTCGTTCACCACTTCCACGTAGCCGCGCCGCGCGGCCGGGATCAGCGCGGTGTCGCCGTCGGCATTGGTGGCGCGCAGGTTGGCGCCGTGCGACAGCGCCAGCCGCACGGTCTCCGCATCGCCCTGGGTGGCCGCCAGCAGGAAGGCGCTGCTCTGGGCGTTGTCCTGCAGATTGACGTCGGCGCCGGCCTGGATCAGCAGGCGGGCCGCCGCGCCCATGTGGGCATAGAGCGCCGCGATCAGGGCCGTGCGGCCTTCGGCATCGCGCGCCCTGAGGCTGGCGCCGTCGGCCAGCAGGGACTGGATGGCCATCGTGTTGCCGGTCTGCGCGGCGACGATCAGGTCGTGGTCGCGCGTGGCGGAGTCGGCGCGGCGGGCGGCGCGGGCGTCGGGCCCGCTGCCGGCCGGGACGACCTTGGCCGGCGTGGTCGCCCGCACCGACGGCAGGTGCCGCTCCTGCCAGGCGCTCGCCATGTCGCCCAGTGCCAGCGCGATGCCCAGCATGATGCCGAGGACCTGGTTGAGCGCGGGGTGCGGGGCGAGGAGCATGGTAGGTTGGGCTCAGGCGCTGAGATAGGGATCGGGCAACGGGCCCGTGCCGTCGGTATCCGCGGTCTGCGATGGCGCGTTGGCCGCGTTTATGTCCATGGCCTGCAGCCGCTGCCAGAGCCGGTCGAGGTACGGATCGTGCAGCCCGTTGCTGGCCAGGCCGATCAGCGTGCGCTGCAGGTATTCGCGGGCCGGGCCGTACAGTCCGACGGCCTTGTGCAGGCAGCCGACCACGCGCTCGTCGGGCAGGCGGCCGGCATAGGCTTCATGGGTACGGTTCATCACGAAGGCCAGCGCGAGGATGCGCTCGCCGTGGATTTCCGTCGGCAGCCAGCGCGGCAGGTAGGCGCCGGTCAGCATCTCGCGGCGCCACAGCACGCGGAATTCGCGTTCGGCATGCGCGCGCGGCACGCGGAAGGCCACGCCGCTGCAACTGCCGCCGCGGTCGAGGCCGAGCACCAGGCCGGGATTGTCCCAGGTGCCCCGGTTGATGCGGGAATACAGGTAGAAGCCCCGGTGATAGCCGCGCACCGTGGCGCGCGCGACCTCGGTGTGGAAGATCATCGGGTTCCAGATCAGGGAGCCGTAGCCGAACACCCAGGCGTCCTGCCCCTCGCAGGGCGCCGCCGACAGCCGTGCGAGCGTCGATGCGAGCGACGCTTCCAGCGCAGCCTCGGTCAGCAGCGTCGACGCGACGGGTGAATCACCCAGGGCGGCGCGCAACCGGTTCTGTTCGAGGTCCTCTCGGGTGACGGCCATGTCGCAAGCATAGAGCAATCGTTCTGGGCGGTCACGCCGGGGGCGTGCGCGCGTGCCGGAAACGTGTGTTGCGGGCTGCTGGAAGCGTTTGGCTATGGCGTGGCCGCAACGGTCGGGCGTGCCGCCTGCATCCTCGGGGCGGTGGGCAATGCCGTGGCCGGCACGATCGCGGCGATCGGGCGGCCGCCATTTGTGATGCTGTGATGCCGCATCGACGTGGCGATTTGCCGGGGCCCGGACGGCAGGCTGCCCAACGGGTTGCCGGGGACGAAGGTCGGGGGCGGGGGGGAGGTGCTTGGATGCCGCGCCGGGCGATTGCCCTGCAGCCAGGGTAGCCAGCAGCGAGGAAGAACCGGCTCGCCGGATTCGGGAGACTGGAGGCGGGGGAACGGAATCGAACCGACTTATACGGCTTTGCAAGCCGCAGCATTGACCACTCTGCCACCCCGCCAGGGGAGGGATCGGCCGGCGCCCGTGCGATGCAGCATCGGCCGGCCGCGATTCTAGCGCAGGATCAGACTTCCAGCAGATCGACCTCGAAAAGCAGCGTTGCGTTCGGGGGAATCACCCCACCCGCGCCGCGCGCACCGTAGCCCAGCTCGGCCGGGATGATCAGCTTGCGCGTGCCGCCGACCTTCATGCCCTGCACGCCTTCGTCCCAGCCCTTGATGACGTGGCCGGCGCCCAGCGGGAAGGCGAACGGATCGTTGCGGTCCTTGCTGGAATCGAACTTGCGGCCGGCCTGGCCGTTCTCGTACAGCCAGCCGGTGTAGTGCACGGTGACGTACTTGCCGGCGGTGGCTTCGGCGCCGTCGCCCACGGTGACGTCTTCGTATTGCAGGCCGCTCTGGGTGGTGGTGATGGTCATGGTGAGCCTCGTGTGGGAAAGGTTGAGAGAGAGGGGCTCAGGCGCCGGCGGCCTTGAGCGTATCGAGCCGGACCTGGATGTTGTCCGCGTCGTCGGCGATCCAGATGTCGCCGTCCTGGATGGTGACCTGCAGCCGCATCGAGCGCTCCACCAGCGCGGCGAGCGCGGCCACGGTGTCGGGCGCGACTTCATAGACCGACAGGTTGGCGAAGCGCGCCACCTTGGTTCCGGTCTGCTGCCACCACACGCGCGTGGCGTTGCCGCTGTGGGTGTACACGGCCACTTGCTGCGAGCGGTTGCATGCCTTGCGGATGCGCGTCTCGTCCGGATTGCCCAGGTCGATCCACAGTTCCACGGCGTCGGTCAGGTCGCGCTGCCACAGGTCGGGTTCGTCGGGCTCGGAGAGGCCGCGCGTGAAGGCGAGCGTCTCGCTGGCGTGCCGGGCGAAGGCGAGCACGCGCACCATCATGCGCTCGTCGTTCTCGCTCGGATGGCGGGCGACGGTCAGCGCGTGGCTGCCGTAGTAGTGGCGATCCATGTCGGCGATCTGCAGATCGACCTTGTAGATCGTGGATTTCAGTGCCATGCGGACAGGTCTGGGGGCAGGGGTTGTTCAACGGAGCGCGCATTGTCGCACGGGCCGGTGACACGCATCGCACGCTTCTGTACTTTGGTGCATTCCCATTCCACGCCGATTGCGGTATATGCAAGCGGTGCATGCGTTTCGGGCCGGCGTCGGGAAGCCCGGGTGCAGGGGCAGGCACGCCACTTGCCCAACCAACAGGACAACCAGAACGATGCGTTGGATATTCGGAATCATCGGCTTGATCGTGGGCGCCGCGGTGGGCGGTGTCATGGGCGCCTTCCTGGGGGCGCTGATCGGCGTCGGCCTGGCGGCGGTCATTCTGCACCTGGACCAGCGCGCCAGTTCGCGGTGGACGCACCCGGACGCCGACGCGCCGCCTGATGCGGGCACCCAGCCCGGCGTGCTGCCGGTCACCGAGCGCGTGGCGCGGCTCGAGCACGAGGTGGCGCTGCTGCGGCGGCAGATCGCGGAGCTGAAAGGGCAGTCGTTCGCGACCGCGCCGTCGGTGCCGGAGGCGCCGGAGCAGGCTGCGGCCGCACCGTTGCCCGATCTTGCTTCGGCAACGACCGAGGTGCCGCCGCCCGTCATCTCGCCCGCGCCGACCATCGCGCCGCAGCCGGCGGCCGTGTCCGCCCCCGCCGCGGAGCCGGCGCCGCTGGAGCCGACATGGGCCGACCGGGCCGTGTCCGCCGCGCGCGACTGGCTGCTGGGCGGCAACAGCGTGGTGCGGGTCGGCATCCTGATCCTGTTCTTCGGCGTGGCCTTCCTGCTCAAGTACGCGGCGGACAACCGCCTGCTGCCGATCGAGTTCCGCCTGGCCGGCGTGGCGCTGGCATCGATCGTGCTGCTCGCCGTCGGCTGGCGCCTGCGCGACAAGCGCCCCGGCTATGCACTGGTGCTGCAGGGGGGCGGGGTCGGCGTGCTCTACCTGACGGTCTTCGCGGCGACACGCATGGTGCCGCTGCTCCCGCCGGGCGCGGCGTTTGCGCTGCTGGTGCTGATCTGCGCGCTGGCGGCCGGGCTGGCGGTCCGGCAGAACGCGCCGGCGCTGGCCTTCACCGGCAGTGCGGGCGGGTTCCTGGCGCCGATCCTGATCTCGACCGGCGCCGGCAGCCATGTCGCGCTGTTCGGCTACTACGCGCTGCTCAACGCGGGCATCTTTGCCATTGCGTGGTTCCGCGCGTGGCGAATGCTGAATCTGCTGGGCTTCGTGTTCACCTTCGGCATCGCCACGGCGTGGGGCGTGCTGCGCTATGAGCCCGCGCTGCTGGCGAGTACCGAGCCCTTCCTCATCCTGTTTTTCCTGATGTACGCGGGCATTGCGCTGCTGTATGCGCTGCGCCGCCAGGTCAGCCTCAGGCACTACGTGGACGGCACCCTGGTATTCGGCACGCCGCTGGTGGCGATGGGCCTGCAGGCCGCGCTGGTGCAGCACATCCCGTTTGCGATGGCGTGGAGCGCGACGGCGCTGGCGGCGTTCTACCTGGCCGTGGCGGCCTGGTTGGCGCCCCGGCGCTCGCAGCTGGGCCTGCTGTTCGAGGCGATGCTCGCGCTGGGCGTGATCTTCATCACGCTGGCGATTCCGCTGGCGTTCGACGGGCGCACCACCAGCGCCGTGTGGGCGCTGGAAGGCGCCGCCGTGGTGTGGGCGGGCGTGCGCCAGCAGCGCCGGCTGGCGCTGGCGGCCGGCTTGCTGCTGCAGTTGGCGGCGGGCGTGGCCTTCGGGATCGGGCAACGCTTCGAGTGGTCGGCGTCGGCGGGCTGGCCGGTGCTCAACAGCCGTTGCATCGGCGGGCTGCTGATCGCGGCGGCCGGCGTGTTCAGCGGCTGGCGCCTGCAGGGCAAGACCGAGGCGCGCGACTGGCTGAAGGCCGCGCCGGGGCTGGGCATCGCCGCGTCGGTGTGGGGGCTGCTGTGGTGGCTGGGCAGCGGCAGCGGAGAAATCGACCGCTGGGCATGGCGCCTGCGCAGCGCGCTCGTCGACCGGCCGGACATTCCGCTCTACGCCGCCTTTGCCGTGCTGACCGCGTGGCTGGCGCACGGGCTGCGCCGCCGGCTCGACTGGGCGCTCGCCGAGTGGCCGGCATTGGCGTTGGCTCCCGCGCTCGGGCTGGTGGCGATCGCGGCGTGCGGGCACTGGGTGCCGTCGCCGCTGGCGGGCTGGGGCGGGCTGGCGTGGATCGCCTCGGTGGCGCTGGCCTTCGCGCTGCTGCGCCGCCAGGAGCGCGACGTGGGCGATGCCATCCTGGCGCCGCTGCACACCGTGCTGTTCTGGCTGATCTGCGGCGTGCTGGCCACCGAAGGCTACTGGCGCCTGAACGCCTACGTGCCGGAAGGCACCTGGAGCTTCGCGGCCTGGGCGTACGCCTATGGCACGTTGCTGGCGCTGCTGGCCGGCGCGGGCTGGCGCATCCGCTGGCCGATCGCCCGCTTCGAGCGCGCCTATCTGCTGTGGGGCGCCGCGCCGCTGGCCGCGCTGCTGTGGCTGTGGAGCCTGGCGGGCGCCGCCAGCGACGGCAACGCCGCGCCGCTGTTCTACCTGCCGATCCTCAACCCGCTGGACGTGGCACAGCTGCTGGTGTTCCTGGCGATCGCGCTGTGGATGCGCCGCACCGCGCTGCAGCACCTGGTGCCGCAGCCCGCGGTGATCGGCTACGCGGTCGGCGCGACCCTGTTCATCTGGGCCAACGCGGTGCTGCTGCGCACGCTGCACCATTGGGCGCACGTGCCGTACACCGCGGACGGCCTGGGCAACTCGATGCTGGTGCAGGCTTCGCTGTCGATGTTCTGGACCGTGCTGGCGCTGGCGGTGATGGTGGCCGCCACGCGGCGGGCCAGCCGCGCGCTGTGGTTCACCGGCGCGGTGCTGCTGGGGGTGACCGTGGTCAAGCTGTTCCTGTTCGACCTGTCGCGCGTGACGGGGGTCGAGCGCATCGTTTCGTTCATCGGCATTGGCGTGCTGCTGCTGCTGATCGGCTATCTGTCGCCGTTGCCGCCGAAGGCCAGGGCGGAGGAGACGCCGGCATGAGCCATCAACGGATCGCGGGAGGCCGTATGAAATCGATCGTATGGGCGGCTGCCGCCGCGCTGTGCTGGTCCGCGCCGGCCGGGGCCGAGCGCTTCGAGCTGACCGGCGCGCCCGGCGCGCCGTATTACGCCGTCACGCTCGGCGCGGAGGTCTATGCCCATAGCCGCGATGCCGGCCTGGCCGATCTGCGCATCCTCAACGGCGACGGCGAGCCGGTGCCGTTCTCCATCGACAGGCCGCGCGATGCGGCGCCGCAGGCCCGCACGCTGCAAACGGTGCGCTGGTTCGCCGCGCCGGCCGAAGAAGACGGCAAGCCCGGCACAGCCGGCGTCGTGCTCGGCACCGACGGCGTGCTGCGCGCGACGGGGCCGCTGCCGGCACAGGCGTCGGCGCGCGCCTGGCTGCTCGACCTGAGTCCGCTGCGCGACACGGTGACGGCCGTGGTGGTCGGCCTGCCCGCCGCCGAATTCCAGGGCGAGGTGTCGGTGCAGGCCAGCGACGACCTGCAGCACTGGCGCCCGGTCACCCGCGCCACGCTGTTCCACCTGGCCAACCAGGGCAGCACGCTGGTGCAGGACCGCATCGAACTGGCCGGCGTGCATGCCAAATACCTGCGGCTGACATGGCAGGGCAAGCCACCGGTGCCCGATGCCGTGCGCGTGGAACTGGCCAGCGGCATGCCGGCCGCGCCGGCCGACAGCGACATCCAGTGGCGCACCGGCCTGGCGCCGGTGCAGGTGCCCGCCACCGGCGACTACCTGTTCGATACGGGCGGCGCGTTTCCGGTGGAGCGCGTGAAGGTTCGCCTGCCGCAGACCAATACGGTGGTGCAGGCGACGCTGTCCGCGCGCGCGAATGCCCGGGCGCCGTGGCGGCCGGTGACGTCGGCGCGGCTGTTCCGGCTGGCCGGCGCGGGCGGCCGGGGCGAGCAGGAAAGCCCGCCGATGGTCGTGCCGGCCACGGGCGAGCGCTATTGGCGCCTGCAGGTCGATACCCGCAGCGGCGGCCTGGGCGCGGGGGCGCCGGCGTTGTCGATCGGCTGGCGGCCGGCCACCGTCACCTACGCGGCGCGCGGCAACGTGCCGTTCGTGCTGGCGGTGGGGGAGGTCGCCGACGGCAGCCCGGTCGCCCGCACGGAACTGCTGGCGGGCGCATCGCCTGCGATCGTGCCGGCGCAATCGGGGACGATGACGGCCTCGCCGCCGGAGGCGCTGCGGCGCGAGCCGCCGGGCGGTGCGACGCGCCGGTGGATCCTGTGGGGCGCGTTGGTGGCCGCGGTGGCCGTGCTGGGCGGCATGGCCTGGCGGCTGTTCCGCGTATCGGGCACCCCGGCCGACACGCCGCACTAGCCCGCAATGGAAACGGCGCTCGTCACGGCGCCGTTTTCGTTCCGGGCACGGGTTGCGTCAGTGCACGAAGGCCGGCTGCACGAACAGCGCGATGGTGAGGACGAAGCCCACCGTCCACACCAGCGAGCGCGCCGTCGCCCAGTTCGCCAGGTAGCAGGCTGTGTAGAGCACCCGCACGGCGATGAACGCCACCGCCAGCCCGTTGACGCGATCCACCGGACTGCCGCCCAGGATCGCCACCAGCACCGCCACCGCGAAGAACGGGAACACCTCGAAGTGGTTCTGCTGGGCACCGTTGGCGCGCTGCGCCACGCCGGTCAGGCCGGCGGCCCATTGGCGCGGCTGGCGGTTGTCGCGCCTCGGTCCCGTGAACCGGGCGATCTGGATGCAGACATACGGCAGCAGGGCGGCGATCAGGACGCACCACAGGGCGATCGGCATGGTCGGTCTTCCTCGGCGGCGGGGGCGGGTGGTGTGGCCGGGCGCTACTCGGCGCCGTGCACGGCGATGCGCACGTCGCCCAGCATCACTACCTGGCCGGCGCGGATCTTGGCGGTCTTGCGGGTCTCGGGCTGGCCGTCGACGGTGACGCCGCCATCGGCGACCACCGCCTTGCCGGCGCCGCCGCTGTCGACCACGCCGGTCAGCTTGAGCAGCTTGTGCAGTTCGATGTAGTCGGTGGTCAGTTGGAAGTCGATGTTGGCCATGTGAGGGTCAAGGTTGTTTGGGCGAGGCTTCCACGCTGATCTCCAGATCGACGCGGTCGCCGACTTCCGGCAGGAAGCGCGTCATGCCGAACGCGCTGCGCCGGATGGCGAGGTGGAAATCGCCGCCGCAGACGTGCAGCGTGGCGGCAATCAGTTTGATATCGCCGCAATTGAAGCGGCGCACGTCCAAGCGCACCGGCTGTGTCACGCCATGCAGCGTCAGCCTGGCCTCCACGGCGACCAGCTTGCCGCCTTCCACGACGAAGCGGTCGCTGCGCAGGCGGATGATCGGGAACTGCGCGGCGTCCAGGAACTGCTCGGATTTCAGCACGCCGTCCAGTTCCGACAGACGGGTGTTGATCGAGGCGGCATCGATCGTGAAATCGAAGCCGCCCTGGTTGTCCGCTTCGTTGAAGTCGATGGCGCCGTCGATCTTGTCGAAACGGCCGCGCAGGGTGGTGCGGTCGAAATGCGATGCGCCGAAATAGACCGCCGTGTGCGCCAGGTCCGGCGTGAACGGCGCGGCAAGGGCGGAGGTGCTCAGCCCCCCCGCCAGCATCCAGATCCATGCACGCATGATGCCTCCTTGGTCAGGGGCCCACGGCGAGCATGGGCCCGTGCTTACTTGCCCCAGCTGTCCTTCAGGCCGACCACGCGGTTGAACACGGGCTTGCCCGGCTGCGAGTCGATGCGGTCGGCCACGAAGTAGCCGTGGCGCTCGAACTGGAAGCGGTCTTCCGGCTTGGCGGTTGCCAGCGTCGGTTCCAGGTAGGCCGTGACGACCCGCTTGGCGTCGGGGTTGAGCGCGTCCAGGAAGTTCTTGTCGCCCGAGTCCGGCTGCGGGTCGGTGAACAGGCGATCGTACAGGCGCACCTCGGCCTCGAGCGCATGCGCGGCGCTGACCCAGTGGATGTTGCCCTTGACCTTGACGCTGTCCGCACCCGGCGTGCCGCTCTTGGTGTCCGGGATGATGTTGGCGTGCACGGCGGTGATGTTGCCGTCGGCATCCTTGTCGCAGCCCGTGCATTCGATCACGTAGCCGTAGCGCAGGCGCACCTTGTTGCCCGGGAACAGGCGGAAGTAGCCCTTGGGCGGCGTCTCGGTGAAGTCCTCGCGCTCGATCCACAACTCGCGCGTGAGCGGGAACTCGCGGCGGCCCAGCTCGGGCTGCTTCGGGTGCACGGGGGCCGAGCACGGCTCGTTGAAGTCCGCCGGCACGTTGTCGAGGATGAGCTTGACCGGGTCCAGCACCGCCACCGAGCGCGGCGCGCGCGCATCGAGGTCGTCGCGCACGGCGGCCTCCAGGATGCTCATGTCGATCCAGCTGTCGGCCTTCGAGACGCCCACGCGCTCGCAGAACAGCTGGATCGATTCTGGCGTGTAGCCGCGGCGGCGCATGCCCACCAGGGTGGGCATGCGCGGGTCGTCCCAGCCGTCCACGCGCTTTTCGTTCACCAGCTGCAGCAGCTTGCGCTTGCTGGTGATGGCGTACGTGAGGTGCAGGCGCGCGAATTCGTACTGGTGCGGCAGCGGCGCGGGCAGCGCGCCGGCGTCGCGCAGGTGATCGAGCACCCAGTCGTACAGCGGGCGGTTGTTCTCGAACTCCAGCGTGCACAGCGAATGCGTGATGTTCTCCAGCGCATCGGAGATGCAATGCGTGAAGTCGTACATCGGGTAGATGCACCATGCGTCGCCGGTGCGGTGGTGGTGTGCGTGGCGGATGCGGTACAGCACCGGATCGCGCATCACGATGTTGGGCGCGGCCATGTCGATCCGGGCGCGCAGCACGTGCTGGCCGTCCTGGTACTTGCCGGCTCGCATGTCGCGGAACAGCGCGAGGTTCTCTTCCACCGAACGGTCGCGGAACGGCGACGGCGTGCCCGGCCTGGTGAAGTCGCCACGGTTGGCGGCGATCTGCTCGGCGCTCTGGCTGTCGATATAGGCGGCGCCGCGCTGGATCAGCACCTCGGCAAAGCCGTAGAGCTGCTCGAAGTAGTCGCTGGCGTAGTAGAGGTGCTCGCCGGTGCCGTTCTGCCACGAGTAGCCGAGCCAGTGCACGGCGTCGATGATGGAGTCGACGTACTCGGTGTCTTCCTTGACCGGGTTGGTGTCGTCGAAGCGCAGGTGGCAGCGGCCGCCGTATTCCTTGGCCAGGCCGAAGTTCACCCAGATGCTCTTGGCGTGGCCGATGTGCAGGTAGCCGTTGGGCTCCGGCGGGAAGCGCGTGATGATGGGCGGCAGGGCGTGGCCGGCGGTGTCCTGGCGCCCGGCGTAGGTGCCCTGCTCCAGGTCGGTATCGATGATCTGGCGCAGGAAGTTGGACGTGGAGGCGGCAGCGGCGCCGGTGGCGTTGTCTTGGCTCATGGGCAGGCGAAATTCGGCAATCCTGCGATTTTACAGTGACGGGCGCTTCGTGCTGCGTTGCCGTGTTTCATTCGTGCCGCGGGCTGCCGTTCAGTGCCTGTGCGCGCAACGCCTCATTCGATGCATGGAACGTTTGCCGGCGCAGCTGCGCGACCCGCGCGGCGCGGTCGGCCGCCGACAGGCCGGGGACGGCAGTGAGGCGGTCGCGCTCGCGGGCGTAGGCGGCGTAGCGGGCGTGCCGGTCGGCCCCGGCCTGGTCGGCGCGGACCAGCCGATCGGCGACGGCGGCATCGACGTCTTCGGTGGCCAGTTGCCGGCGGATCCGCGCTTCCGACGGCCCTTGCGCGTGCCACTGCGCCAGATCGGTGGGCAGCCGCGCGGGAGCGCCGGCGTCGATGGCGGTGATCTTCGCGGCGCGCACCAGCGAAAACCGGAGGGCGCGCCTCCGGTTGCGTGGTGTGCGTTGCAGCGAGGCGCGCGCCGCTATTCCTCCTGGAACGCCTGCTCGCGCTTGCGGCCGATGGCCGGCATCGCCACCAGCAGCACCAGCGCCGCCGCCCCGATCAGCAGCCCCAGCGACAGCGGCCGCGTGACGAAGATCGAGAAATCGCCGCGCGAGAACTGCATGGCGCGGCGGAAGTTCTCTTCCATGAGCGGCCCGAGCACAAAGCCGAGCAGCATGGGCGCCGGCTCGCAGCGCAGCTTGACGAACAGGTAGCCGAGCAGCCCGAAGACCGCCGTCTGGAACACGTCGAACGTGGTGTTCGACACCGAATACACGCCGATGCAGCAGAACACCAGGATGGCCGGATACAGGAAGCGGTAGGGCACCTTGAGCAGGCGCACCCACAGGCCGATCATCGGCAGGTTCAGCACGATCAGCATCAGGTTGCCGATCCACATCGAGGCGATCAGGCCCCAGAACAGCGCCGGGTTGCTGGTCACCACCTGCGGGCCGGGCTGGATGTCGTGCATGGTCATGGCGCTGACCATCAGCGCCATCACCGCGTTGGACGGAATGCCCAGCGTGAGCAGCGGAATGAACGAGGTCTGCGCCGCCGCGTTGTTGGCCGATTCCGGCCCGGCCACGCCCTCGATGGCGCCCTTGCCGAATTCATGCGCATACCTGGACGCCTTCTTCTCCAGCGAATACGACGCGAACGAGGCCAGCGTCGCGCCGCCGCCCGGCAGGATGCCCAGCAGCGAGCCCAGCGCGGTGCCGCGCAGCACGGAGGGGACCATGCGCCGGAAGTCTTCGCGGCTGGGCCACAGGTTGCGCACGTGGTCGACGAAGGTTTCGCGGTGTTCCTTCTGCTCGAGGTTGATGATGATTTCCGCAAAGCCGAACACGCCCATCGCCACCGACACGAAGTTCAGGCCGTCGGCCAGCTCCGGCACGTCGAACGCATAGCGCGCGGCGCCCGAATTGACATCGGTGCCCACCAGCCCCAGCAGCAGCCCGAACACGATCATGGCGATGGCCTTGAGCAGCGACCCCGAGGCCAGCACCACCGCGCCGATCAGCCCCAGCACCATCAGCGAGAAGTATTCCGCCGGCCCGAACCGGAACGCGAATTCCGACAGCGGCGTGGCGAACGCGGCCAGCACCAGGGTGGCGACGCAGCCCGCGAAGAACGAGCCCAGCCCGGCGGTGGCCAGCGCCACGCCCGCGCGTCCGCGCCGCGCCATCTGGTAGCCGTCGATGGTGGTCACCACCGAGGACGATTCGCCCGGCAGGTTGACCAGGATGGCCGTGGTGGAGCCGCCGTACTGCGCGCCGTAGTAGATGCCCGCCAGCATGATCAGCGCGGCCGCGGGCGGCAGCGTATAGGTGACCGGCAGCAGCATGGCGATGGTGGCGATGGGGCCGAGCCCCGGCAGCACGCCGATCAGCGTGCCGAGCACGCAGCCGATGAAGGCGTAGACCAGGTTCTGGAGCGACAGCGCGGTGGAAAAGCCCAGCGCGAGATTGGCAAGGAGGTCCATGTCGCGCGCTCAGCCGCCGATGAAGGCCGGCCACACCGGGAACTGCAGCTTGAGCCCGTAGACGAAGGCCGCCAGGCTCATCAGCACCATCACGACGGCCGTGCCGGCCGCGCCCTTCCAGGTGAATTCATGGCTCGCCATGCTGGAGACCAGCACGAGCACCACCAGCGACAGCACCAGCCCCAGCGGCTGCAGCAGCAGCCCGAACAGCACGACCGAGCCGAGGATCCACAGCAGCGTCTTGACGTCCCAGCGCGGGATGCGGTCGGCCACGCCCTTGCGCGACAGTGACCGCGCCATCACCACCGCGCCCAGCAGCGCCAGCACCACGCCGAGCCAGAACGGGAAATAGCCCGGGCCCATGTTGCTGGCGGTTCCCATGCGGTAACTGCGCGCCAGGATGGCGAAGGCTGCGCCTGCGATGATGAACAGGATGCCGGAGGCGAAATCCTGGTGACTGCGGATCACCGGAGGACGCAGCGGATCGGTGGGCAAAGCGGGTCTCCTCGTGCGGGCGCGGTAGGCCGCCGGCGGACCGGGGCCTGATGGGCGCCCAAGTGTGCACGCGAAGCCGGCCGACTTTCAAGCACCTTGCAGAGGGGTGGCGGGCCGCCGGGATGCCCCGGCGGGCGTGTCGGTAAAGGGGTTCAGGGTTGGTCCCGAGCCGTGCCGCAGGCGCGCTTGGCGCGGCGAGCGCGCACGCCGCATCACATGCCGATGCCGCGTGCCATCAGCACCGCCGCCAGCGGGATGAAGATGATCAGGTGCGCTTCGAGCATGACCCAGCGGCGCACCTTGGCGATCTCGGCGGGCGTCGGCACGAAGTCGGGCAGCGTCTTGCCCTGCCGCTTCCAGCGCAGGATGGCGAGGGTGGGCGGGATCGACATCAGCGCCACCAGGACGAACAGCCCCATCTTGATATGGAAGACCGGGTTGTGCACGTAGAACGCCACGCCCTTGGCGCCGTAGAACAGGCGCAGCAGGCCGCTGATCAGCACGGCACCCGCCGAGGCGCCGTAGACCGCGTCGTAGATCGCCAGGCGCTTGCGGATCGCCGGCGTCATGTCCGGGCGCAGCACCACGGCCTCGGCGGTGACGAAGACGATCAGCGTGAAGATCGACAGGTAATGCAGGTAAGCCAGCAACGCATCGGACCACATGGTGACCTCGTCTCGGTGGGGAATCGGAAGGCTAGATGACGCCCTGCGCGCGCAGCGCCGCGATCTGCGCCTGCGGCAGGTCCAGCACGTCGCGCAGCACGGCCTCGGTGTGCTCGCCCAGCAGCGGCGGATGGGCGACGGCCTGCGGCGGTGTCGCGCTCATCCTGACCGGGCTGCCGACCAGCGGCACGGTGCCCGCGCTCGGGTGGGGCAGGTCGACGCGCAGGCCGCGCGCCTTGACCTGCTCGTTGTCGAACACCTCGTCGAGCGAGTTGATCGGGCCGCAGGGCACGCCGGCGGCTTCGAGCCGGCGGATCCACTCGGCCTTGCCGAGGCGCCGGACCATGTCGGCCAGGATCGGCACCAGCACGTCGCGGTTGGCCACGCGCTGCGGGTTGGTGGCAAAGCGCGGGTCGTCGGCCAGTTCGGGGTTGGCGCCGGCCACGACAAAGCGGCGGAACTGCCCGTCGTTGCCGACCGCCACGATGATCCAGCCGTCCGCGGTCTGGAAGGTCTGGTACGGCACGATGTTCGGGTGCGCGTTGCCCCAGCGCCTGGGGGCCTGGCCGCTGGCCAGGTAGTTGGTGTTCATGTTGGCCAGCATGGCGACCTGCACGTCGAGCAGCGCCATGTCGATGTACTGGCCCTCGCCGGTGCGGTCGCGGTGCGCCAGCGCGGCCAGCACGGCGACGGTGGCGTACATGCCCGTCATCAGGTCCGAGATGGCCACGCCGGCCTTCTGCGGGCCGCCGCCGGGCAGGTCGTCGCGCTCGCCGGTCAGGCTCATGAAGCCGCCCATGCCCTGCACGATGAAGTCGTAGCCGGCGCGCGCGGCGTAGGGGCCGGTCTGGCCGAAGCCGGTGATCGAGCAGTAGACCAGGTCCGGCCTGACGGCCTTGAGCGCGTCGTAGTCCAGGCCGTATTTCTTCAACTGGCCGACCTTGTAGTTCTCGAGCACCACGTCGCTGTGGGCGGCGAGCCGGCGCACGATCTCCTGGCCCTCGGGCGTGCTGATGTCGACCGTGATGGAGCGCTTGTTGCGGTTGGCGGCCAGGTAGTAGGCGGCCTCGGCGGTGTCGCTGCCGGCCGCGTCCCTGAGCCAGGGCGGCCCCCACGCGCGGGTGTCGTCGCCCGCGCCGGGGCGTTCCACCTTGATGACATCGGCGCCGAAGTCGGCGAGGTTCTGCGCGCACCACGGGCCGGCAAGCACGCGGGTCAAGTCGAGGACTCGGAGATGGCTCAGGGCGCCCATGGGCAAGCGTTTCGGCATGGTTGGGACGCGTGCACTGTACACCAGCCTTCCGCGTCACCCCAGCCCCCTGCGACGAATGGGCGCGAACGCGGTGCGAACCCCGTATAATCAACGGTTTGCACTAATCCAAGACGCGCGGGAGCGGGTTGCTCCCGGGCGCGATGCTGACACCGGCACCCCGCGACATGAAAGCCTCCGATATCCGCCAAAAATTCCTGACGTTCTTCGAGACGAAGGGCCACACCGTGGTGCGCTCCTCGCCGCTGGTGCCGGGCAACGATCCGACGCTGCTGTTCACCAACTCCGGCATGGTGCAGTTCAAGGACGTCTTCCTCGGCACCGACAAGCGCCCCTACGTGCGCGCGGCCTCCGTGCAGCGCTGCCTGCGCGCCGGCGGCAAGCACAACGACCTCGAGAACGTCGGCTACACCGCGCGCCACCACACCTTCTTCGAGATGCTGGGCAACTGGTCGTTCGGCGACTACTTCAAGCGCGACGCGCTGGTGTGGGCGTGGGAGCTGCTGACCCAGGAATACAAGCTGCCGGCCGACAAGCTGTGGGCCACCGTCTATCAGACCGATGACGAGGCCTACGACATCTGGACCAAGGTCATCGGCCTGCCGCCCGAGCGCGTGGTGCGCATCGGCGACAACAAGGGCGCGCCGTACGCCTCCGACAACTTCTGGCAGATGGCCGAAACCGGTCCGTGCGGCCCGTGCTCGGAAATCTTCTACGACCACGGCCCCGAGATCTGGGGCGGCCCCCCGGGCTCGCCGGAAGCCGACGGCGACCGCTACATCGAGATCTGGAACAACGTGTTCATGCAGTTCGACCGCCAGCTCGATCCGCAGACCGGCGAGTACACGCTGACCCCGCTGCCTGCCCCGTGCGTGGACACCGGCATGGGCATGGAGCGCCTGGCCGCGATCCTGCAGCACGTGCACAGCAACTACGAGATCGACCTGTTCCAGGCGCTCGTGAGTGCCGCCGCGCGCGAGACCAACACGAAGGACCTGGCCAACAACTCGCTGCGCGTGATCGCCGACCACATCCGCGCCTGCGCGTTCCTGATCGTCGACGGCGTGATCCCGGGCAACGAAGGCCGCGGCTACGTGCTGCGCCGGATCATCCGCCGCGCCATCCGCCACGGCTACAAGCTGGGCTGCCGCGCCGCGTTCTTCCACAAGCTGGTGGACGATCTCGTCAAGGAAATGGGCGAGGCCTACCCCGAACTGCGCGAAGCGCGCGACCGCGTGGTCGATGTGCTGCGCACCGAAGAGGCCCGCTTCTTCGAGACCATCGAGCACGGCATGTCGATCCTCGACGGCGCGCTGGGCGAGCTCAAGGCCGCCGGCAAGGATGAGAAACAGCGGATGCTCGACGGCGAACTCGCCTTCAAGCTGCACGATACCTACGGCTTCCCGCTCGACCTCACGCAGGACGTGTGCCGCGAGAACGACGTCATCGTCGACGAGGCCGCCTTCGACGCCGCCATGAACCGCCAGCGCGAGCAGGCGCGCGCCGCCGGCAAGTTCAAGATGGCCGCCGGCACGCTCGACTACACCGGCGACAAGACCACCTTCCACGGCTACGACCAACTGCTGTCCGAGACCTCGCGCGTGACGGCGCTGTTCGTCGATGGGGCTTCGGTGCCGGAGATGCGCCCGGGCCAGACCGGCGTGGTGGTGCTGGACCACACGCCGTTCTACGCCGAATCGGGCGGCCAGGTCGGCGACCAGGGCACGCTCAAGGCCGCCACGGTCTGGTTTGACGTGGCCGATACGCAGAAGGTGCTGCCGGAGGTGTTCGGCCACCAGGGCACGCTGCGCACCGGCGTGCTGAAGGTCGGCGATGCGGTGGGCGCCGAGGTCGATGCCGTGCGCCGCGCGCGCACCATGCGCAACCACTCGGCCACCCACCTGATGCACAAGGCGCTGCGCGAAGTGCTGGGCGCCCACGTGCAGCAGAAGGGCTCGCTGGTCGACGCTGACAAGACCCGCTTCGATTTCTCGCACAACACGCCGATGACGCCGCTGCAGATCCGCGAGGTGGAAGCGCGCGTCAACGCCGAGATCCTCGCCAACGCGTCCACCAACGCGCAGATGATGGGCTTCGATGATGCGGTCAAGAGCGGCGCCATGGCGCTGTTCGGCGAGAAGTACGGCGACGAGGTGCGCGTGCTGACGATCGGCTCGTCCAAGGAACTGTGCGGCGGCACCCACGTGGCGCGCACCGGTGACATCGGCCTGTTCAAGATCGTCGGCGAGTCCGGCGTGGCCGCCGGCATCCGCCGCGTGGAGGCCATCACCGGCGACAACGTGCTGCACTACCTGCAGACGCTCGACACCCGCATCGGCGAAGCGGCTGCCGCCCTGCGCGCGCAGCCGTCGGAACTGACGCAGCGCATCGTCCAGGTGCAGGACCAGGTCAAGTCGCTGGAGAAGGAGCTGGAGCGCCTGAAGTCGAAGCTGGCCGCGAGCCAGGGCGATGAACTGGTCAGCCAGGCCGTGGACGTGGCCGGCATCAAGGTGCTGGCCGCCAAGCTCGACGGCGCCGACGCCAAGACGCTGCGCGAGACCATGGACAAGCTCAAGGACAAGCTCAAGACCGCCGCCATCGTGCTGGGCAGCGTGAGCGACGGCAAGGTCGCGCTGATCGCCGGCGTGACGGCGGACGCCACCGCCAGGATCAAGGCGGGTGAACTGGTCAACTTCGTCGCCCAGCAGGTCGGCGGCAAGGGCGGCGGCCGTCCCGACATGGCCCAGGCCGGCGGCACCGAGCCCGACAAGCTGCCGCAGGCGCTGGCTGGTGTGACGGCGTGGGTGCAGCAGAAGGTGTGATGCGGTAATCCGGCTTCTCGATCGGGTTGCGCCAGACGGCGCGCGCTTCCGGCAACGGGGCGCGCGCCGTTTTGCTTTTGGGGCGTGCGGTCGGGCATCGCGCACGCCGGTGGGGGTTGTCTACACAATGTGGACAAGTGCTTGGTACCCCTCATGCTGGTGACAGGCCGCGCCGTCGCCTATACCGGGGAAGCGCGCGGGTGGCAGGCAATTTGCATGGGTGGCGCCCGCTGTTTTTGCAGTCCCTGCAGTGTTCCCGCTGTTCCCCAATCCCCAAACGAGGAGAACCATGAGCGTCCTATCCGAACAGGTCGACGGCCGGCCGCCGCAGCCGCCGTCTGGGCGGCGCGGCAAACGATGGCTCCGGGCCATCGCCGCCGGCGCGCTGCTGGCGGCCGGCGTCGGCGCGTCCACGCAGCCGGTCGCGCAGCAGGCGCCGCAGTCGCACGCGCGCAAGGTCAAGGTGCTGATCATCAGCATGTTCGCGCCCGAGGCCCAGCCGTGGATCGACAAGCTGGGCCTGACGCAGGCGGTGCCGGTGCCGGGCCTGTCGATCGACTACCCGAGCGTCCACTGCAACGCCAGCGACGTCTGCCAGCTGACCACCGGCATGGGCAAGGCCAATGCGGCATCGTCGGTGTCGGCACTGATCCATAGCGGGCAGTTCGATCTGTCGCGCGCGTATTTCCTGGTGGCGGGCATTGCCGGCATCGATCCGTCGCAGGGCACGCTCGGCACGGCGGCGTGGGCGCGCTACCTGGTCGACAGCGATCTGGCCTGGGAGATCGACGCGCGCGAGGTTCCCGCCGACTGGCCCAACGGCTTCATCGGCATCAATACGCAGGGGCCGGGGCAGAAGCCGCCGCTGAACTACAAGACGGAAATCTTCCGCGTGAACGAGGCGCTGCTGCAGAAGGCGCTGGCGCTCTCGAAGGGCGCCGTGCTGGACGACAACGCCACCGCGCGCGCCTACCGCGCCAACTACCCGAGCGCGCCGGCCAACCAGCCGCCCGCCGTCGTGCAGTGCGACACCGCGGCCGGCAATACGTACTGGCACGGCGCGCTGCTCGGCCAGCGCGAAGCCGCCTGGGTCAAGCTGCTGACCGACGGGCAGGGCACGTACTGCACCACCCAGCAGGAAGACAACGCCACCTTCGAGGCGCTGACGCGCGGATCGAAGGCCGGCCTGCTCGATCTGCAGCGCGTGGCCGTGCTGCGCACCGCCTCCAACTTCGACCGGCCGTATCCGGGGCAGACGCCGTACGACTCGCTGGTGGGCAGCAACTCGGGCGGCTTTGTGCCGTCGCTCAACAACCTCTATCTGGCGGGCGGCCCGCTGGTCAACGACATCGTCACGCGCTGGAGCGTGTGGAAACACGGAGTGCCCTCGCCATGACCCATGCCCCGACCACGACGCCCCTGCGCACCGCCGCCAAGCTGCTCGCCGCCGGCGCGGCGGTGCTGACCCTGAACAGCTGCGCCTACGATGGCATCAAGGTCATCGTCATCAACATGTTCCAGGGCGAAGCCCAGCCGTTCATCGATCGCTACGACCTCAAGGAGAAGGTCTATATCGCCGGCCTGTCGCCCGACGCGCCGAACCTGCTGTGCAACTACGACGGCATCTGCCAGGTCACCACCGGCATGGGCTACGCCAACGCCGCCGCGACGCTGTCCGCGCTGCTCTACCGCAGCAAGCTGGACCTGACGCAGACCTATTTCGTGATCGCCGGCATCGCGGGCATCGATCCGGGGCAGGGCACGGTGGGCTCGGCCGCGTGGGCGCGCTATGCGGTGGACTACGGCCTGTCGCACGAGATCGACGCGCGCGAGATGCCCGCCGCCTGGCCCTACGGCTACTTCGGCATCGGCACCAAGGGGCCGGGCGAGAAGCCGCCGATGAACTACCGCACCGAAGTGTTCAGGCTCAACGAGGCGCTGCTGCAGAGGGCGTACGCGCTGTCGAAGCCGGTCACGCTGGAGGACAGCCCCGAAGCGATCGCCTTCCGCAAGCACTACGCGTACGCGCCGGCCAACCAGCCGCCCGCGGTGATCCAGTGCGATGTCGCCTCCGCCGATACCTGGTGGGCCGGCCGCAACCTGGGCCAGCGCGCGCGTGACTGGACCAAGACCATGACCGACGGCAAGGGCACCTACTGCACCACCGCGCAGGAGGACAACGCCACGCTGGAAGTGCTGGCGCGCGGTGCCCGCGCAGGCAAGGTCGATTTCAGCCGCGTCGCGCTGCTGCGTACCGGCTCGGACTTCGACCGCCCGTACGACGGCCAGTCCGCCGCCGACGGCCTGGTCAACTACGCGCAGCAGGGCGGCTTCGTGCCGGCCACGCACAACCTCGTCAATGCCGCCAAGCCGCTGCTGGACGACATCGTGTTGCGCTGGCCGCAATGGGCGCAGGGGGTGCCGGCGAATTAACCATTGCTTACATCTCATCTATCACTTTATAATGAGAACCATTCTCATCTGGTGGGCGGCAAAGGGTATCCTGCCTGAGCGCTGGCCATCGTTCCTGCCGGGCGAGCCAGCGGGCTTTTCAGCCGCAAGCCAGTTGACCGACGCGCTGCATGCCGACCGCATCGGCGCGTTTTCCATTCCCCAGCATCGTTCTGGGCGCGTCCGGTTTTCGCCAATCCTGATGGACCCTTGCTCGCGATGACCAGCCGTCTCGCGGCACGCGCGCTGTCGTGCGCGCTCGCCGCCATTCCTCTTGCCGTGTCGACCCTGGCGCGTGCCGATGCCGCCTCCGGCACGGATGCCGCCGCCACCGTCGATCTCGACGCAACCACCGTCACCGCGCGCAGCCAGCGCGGGTTCGCCGCCAGCACGGCCGAGGTCGGCTCGTTCCGCGGGCAGTCGCTGCGCGACATCCCGGCCACCGTCAACGTCGTCACGCGCGAGGCGCTCGACGCGCAGCAGGACCGCACGCTGTACGACGCGCTGCGCAACACCGCGGGTGTGACGCGACAGCAGCTCTCGGGCGAGACTTTCGACAACCTCGCCATCCGCGGCGTGACGCTGGAGAACCGCACCAACTTCCGCCTCAACGGCTCGATGCCGGTCTTCAACCTGATGGCGATCCCGCTGGAGGACAAGGAGCGCGTGGAGGTGCTCAAGGGCGTGTCGGCGCTCTACTACGGCTACACCACGCCGGGCGGCATGGTGAACCTCGTCACCAAGCGCGCGGGCAACACGCCGGTCACCTCGGTCGGCATGTCGGTCGACAGCAACGGCACCGCCATCGCCAACGTCGACGTGGCCCGCCGCTTCGGCGAAGACAACCAGTACGGCCTGCGCTTCAATGCCGCGGGCGGCCGGCTGGGATCGGCCACCAGCGGCATCGACGGCGATCGCCAGATGGCGAGCCTGGCCTTCGACTGGAAGGTCAACAGCCGCCTGAGCCTGAAGGCCGATGTGGAGTACGCGCGCCAGGTCATCACCGAGCAGTCGGTGGTGACGCTGCCGGCCGCGAAGAACGGCGTCATCTCGCTGCCCGCCATGCCGGACCCGACCAAGCGCCTGTCGCCGGACTGGGCCAAGTTTCGCGCCAACAGCACCACCGCGATGCTGCGCGCCGATTACGCGCTCAACGACGACTGGCTGGTGACGGTCGAGGGCGGCACCTCGGAGCTGGCGCGCACGCGGGCCTTCACGGAAATCGGCAGCGTCAACGCGGTGACCGGCAAGGGCACGATCTCGGGCAACCGCCAGGACGGCCGCTGGACCACCGGCCACCTGCGCGCCGACCTCAACGGCACCCAGATGACCGGCTCGGTCAAGCACGAGCTGACCTTCGGCGTGGCGCGCTCGGAGATGCGCCAGGCCGCGGTGTATTCCAGCCGCTTCTCCGGCACGCAGAATCTGTACAACCCGGTCGACCTCGGCTGGCTGCCGACCACCGGCACCAGCGTCACCGCCGCGCAGCGCGCCGTCGACACCGGCGTCTACGCGCTGGACCGCATGACCCTGACGCAGCACTGGCAGGTCATCGCCGGCCTGCGCTACACCAGCTACACCAGCGTGCAGGCGCCCAACCGCTACGAGGCCAGCAAGACCACGCCGCTCGGCGCGCTGATCTACAAGTTCACCCCGACCCTGTCGGCCTATGCCTCGTACGCGCAGGGCCTGGAGGCGGGCGACCGCGCGCCCAACACCGCCGCCAACGCCAACGTGGCGATGCCGCCCGCGGTCAGCAAGCAGAAGGAAGTGGGCGTGCGCTATGAAACGCCGGCCGGCACCCAGCTGTCGGCGGCGCTGTATGAGATCGACCGGGCCGCCAGCTATACCAACGCTTCCAACGTCTACGTGCAGGACGGCCGCCAGCGCATCCGCGGCCTGGAGCTGAATGCGCAGGGACGTGTCACGAACGACCTGTCGCTGCTGGCCTCGGCCGGCTGGATCGACGCCAAGTTCCGCGGCGTCGGCAACGGCCTCGACGGCAAGACGCCGGAGAACACGCCGCGCGCCACCGCCAGCCTGTTCGCCGAATACACCCTGCCGATGCTGCGCTCGGTGTCGTTCAACGCCGGCGCCTATTACGTCGGCCCGCGCCCGGTCAACGACGCCGACCAGGCGTGGCTGGGCGGCACCACGCTGTTCGGCGCCGGCGCGCGCTATGTCACGCGCGTCGCCGGCAAGCGCACCACCTGGCAGCTCAACGTCGACAACCTGACCGACAAGCGCTACTGGGCGGGTGCCGGCAACAACCGGCTGTCGATGGGCGCGCCGCGCGTGTTCAAGCTGTCGATGAAGATCGATCTCTGATGCCGTTCACTTCCGGAGCCAAACCGATGAAACCGTTCCTTCGCCTGTGCGCGGTCGCGCTGATGGCATGCGCCTGCCTGCGGCCCGCCGCCGCCGCCGCCGCCGAACCGCAGCCGGGCGCCGGCAAGACCGTGCTGATGGTGGTGCGCATGGAGGGCAAGAGCCTGCCCATCGACAAGCAGATCGCGGCGCACCTCGAAACGCGCGGCTATGCCGTCACGCTGTACGACCAGTCCCAGCCGACCGAGCGCGCCAAGGCGTTCGACCTGGTGGTGCTGTCGTCCACCGTGCGTTCGCGCGACCTGCTCGGCGCCTACCGAAACGTGCCGGTGCCGCTGGTCACATGGGAGAACGACCTGCTCGACGACATGGCCATGACCGGCAAGCGCCGCGATGTCGACTTCGGCATGGTCGACAAGGAACACTACCTGTGGATGGTCAATGCGCCGCATCCGCTGTCGGCCGGTCTGCCGGCGGGCGTCGCGGTCGGCTATGCCAAGGATGCGCCGATGGGCTGGGGCAAGCCGGGCCTGGGCGCGAGCATCATTGCCACGGTGTCGGGCGACCCGGCCAAGGCCGTCATCTTCGGCTACGAGAAGGGCGCGACGATGGACTACGAGGCGCTCGCCCCGGCGCGCCGCGTGTTCTTCTTCCTCGACAACGAGACCTTCCCCAACCTGACGCCCGCCGGCCGCAAGCTGTTCGACGCGGCCATCGACTGGGCCGCGACCGGCGGCAAGTGAGCGTCCGCGCTACGCCTTTTTGACCGCGCCCAGCATGTCCATCGGCAATGGGAACACGATCGTCGAGCTCTTGTCGCCGGCGATCTGCGTGAGCGTCTGCAGGTAGCGCAGCTGGATCGCCTCGGGCTGCTGGGCCAGCATGCGCGCGGCTTCCAGCAGCTTCTCGGCGGCCTGCAGCTCGCCCTCGGCGTGGATCACCTTGGCGCGCCGCTCGCGCTCGGCCTCGGCCTGCCGGGCGATCGCGCGGATCATCGACTCGTTCAGGTCGACGTGCTTGATCTCCACGTTGGCGATCTTGATCCCCCACGGGTCGGTCTGGATGTCGAGCACCTTCTGGATGTCGAGGTTGAGCTTTTCGCGCTCGGCCAGCATCTCGTCCAGTTCGTGCTTGCCGAGGATGGCGCGCAGCGTGGTCTGCGCCAGTTGGCTGGTCGCCTCCAGGAAATTGGCGACCTGGATGATGGCGCGCTCCGGATCGACCACGCGGAAGTACACCACCGCGTTGACCTTGACCGACACGTTGTCGTGCGAGATCACGTCTTGCGGCGGCACGTCCATCACGATGGTGCGCAGGTCCACCCGCACCATCTGCTGGATGGCCGGCACGATCAGCACCAGCCCCGGCCCTTTTACGCGCCAGAAGCGGCCGAGCAGGAACACCACGCCGCGCTCGTACTCGCGCAGCACGCGGAACGACGAGATCACCAGCAGCACGATCAGGAAGATGAAGCCGCCTGCGCTGAAGAAGCCATAGAACATTTTTATTCTCCTCAGGATGCCGCCGCCGCAGGTGCGACAGGCTCGACCATCAGCGTCAGCCCGTGGCGGGCAATGACGCGCACGCGGTCACCGCGCGTGATGCCGGCATCGCATCGCACGCGCCACCGTTCGCCGCGGATGTGTGCCCAGCCGTTGCTGTCGGCGTCCGCTTCCGGTGTGTCGACGTCGACGACTTCGCCGGTCATGCCGATCAGGGTGTCGCCGCCGGATACCTTGGGGCGACGCCGTGCACGGACCGCCAGGCTGGAGAGCGCCAGGATCACCGTCAGGCTGACGAAGGCGAGTCCGACGATCACGGGGATCGGCACGCCATAGCCCGGCGTCTGCGTATCGATCAGCATCACCGCGCCCAGGATGAAGGCGATGATGCCGCCCACGCCCAGCGCGCCGAAGGTCGGCAGGAAGGCCTCGGCCACCATGCAGCCCAGGCCGAGCGCCAGCAGCGCCAGCCCGGCATAGTTGATGGGCAGCATCTGCAGCCCGTACAGCGCCACCAGGATGCACATCGCCCCCAGGATGCCCGGCACCACCATGCCCGGCGTCGAGAACTCGAAGATCAGCGCATACACGCCCACCGTCAGCAGCAGCAGGGCCAGGCTCGGATCGGTGATGACGGCCAGGAAGTGGTTGCGCCAGTCGGGCTCGAGTGTCTCGGTGGGGGCCCCTGCCGTATGCAGCGTGACCAGACCCGTGGCGGTGCGCAGCGCGCGTCCGTCCACTTGCCTGAGCAGGTCGGGAATGTTCGTGGCGATCAGGTCGATCACGCGCTGCGTGGCGGCTTCGTCGGCCGACAGGCTGACCGCTTCGCGCACGGCGCGCTCGGCCCATTCGGCGTTGCGCCCGCGCAGGTGGGCCAGGCCGCGGATGTAGGCGGCCGCATCGTGCATCTGCTTGCGGGCGAGGGTGTCTTCGTTGCTGGAGGCCGCCGCCGGTGCGCTGGCCGGCTTGGCGGTGTCGCCGGGGGTGGGCGTCGGCCCGGTGGGCGCATGGCCGCCGATGCCGATCGCCACCGGTGAGGCGGCGCCCAGGTTGGTCGCCGGCGCCATCGCGGCGATGTGGCTGGCATAGAGAATGTAGGTGCCGGCACTGGCTGCCCGCGCGCCACCCGGCGCCACATAGCCCGCCACCGGCACCGGCGAGGCGAGAATGGCCTGGATGATCTGCCGCATCGAGGCATCGAGCCCGCCCGGCGTGTCCATCTGCAGCACCACGAGCTGCATGCCTTCCTTGCGGGCCAGCTCCAGCCCGTGCACCACGTAGGCCGCGCTGGCCGGCCCGATGGCGCCGGTCAGCGGCAGCACCATCACCGGGGCGGCGGCCGCGATGGCAAGGCCGCTCCAGGCGGCGGCCAGGCCTGCCGCCAGCCAGCCGATCCACTGCCGTATCCGCAACGACGGTCGCATGCGCGCCTCCGTTCGTTACTGCCGCGCTTGCTTGCGCTTCTTATTAGACCTGCGGCGGGGTCTTCGCATTCAGTTTAGGCGGCGACAGCCTCACCGGTGGGTGAAGGCGCGGCGGCATGCGCCTCGCTCAGCACCTGCACCAGCGCCTGCAGCGCCGGCCCGGCCATATCGCGGTGCCAGGCCAGCAGCGTGTCGACGCGCCCCGGATTGCCGAGCGCATGCACGCTGATCTCCGGCGCGTTGGTGTACAGATCCAGCACCGAGCGCGGCACCAGCGCCACGCCGATCCCCGCCGCCGCACACGCGATGATGGCGTGGTACGAACCCAGCTCCAGTACGCGCGAGGGCACCACGCCGCCGGCCTCGAACCAGTCGTCGATCAATTGGCGATAGGCGCAGCCGGGCTCGAAACCGAGCAGGGTGGGGGTCTGCACGTCGGCGGCGCGGCGGATGGGCGGATGCGCGCGGTGGGCAATCAGCACCAGTTCTTCGGCAAACGCCGGCAGCGTCGTCAGTGCGGAACGCATGTTGGCCAGGCACGTCGTCTCGGCAATGAAGGCGCAATCGACCTCGAAGCGGGACAGTGCCTGCACCGATTGCCGCGTCGTCATGGTGACGAGCTCGAGCTGGACCCTGGGCCAGCGCTGATGCAGCGACGCCAGCAGGGTCGGCAGGCGGCTGGCGGCCGTGCTTTCCATCGAGGCAATGCGCAGGCGGCCGTGCGGCTCGCGCGGCTGCACGGCCTGCCGGGCTTCCGCGGCCAGGCGCAGGAGGTCGTCGGCATAGGTCAACAGGGTCTGGCCGGCCGGCGTCAGCACCATGCGCTTGCCTTCGCGCACGAACAGCGGCACGCCCAGCGATGCCTCGAGCTGGCGGATGCGGGTCGTCACGTTGGACTGCACCCGATGCAGTTGCGCCGCCGCGCGTGTGACGCCGCCTTCGCGGACAACGGTGCGGAAGATTTCCAGCGAGGCCAGATCCATGGTGCATCTCAAATATGAATGGATCTGTTCAATATAATTCATTTTTCAGGATGGGTTGGCTTGCATAGCATGAGGTGCCGATTGCCTTCGTACGGATCCATGCCCGCCATGCAGCACACGCTCTCATCGTCGTTGTCTTCCCTGCCCGCCGCCCATGCGACACGCACCGCCGCCTGGCGCGTGGCGATTGCCGGCATGGTCGCGCTGTCGGTGGCCATGGGCATCGGCCGCTTCGCCTTCACGCCGATCCTGCCGATGATGCTGCACGACGGCAGCGTCACCCTGGGGCAGGGCAGTTGGCTGGCGACGCTCAATTACCTCGGCTACTTTGTCGGCGCGCTGGCCTGCATGGCGCTGCGCGGCGACGCGGCGCGGCTGATCCGGATCGGGCTGGTCGCGACCGTGCTGCTGACCGCCGGCATGGGCGTGCTGCAGGGCCAGCCCGCGTGGCTGGTGCTGCGATTCGCGGCCGGCGTGGTGAGCGCGCTGGTGTTCGTCTTCACGGCGGGCTGGTGCCTGCACCGGCTGACCGAACTCGGGCATGCCGCCCTGGGCGGCATCATCTTCTGCGGGCCCGGGCTGGGGATCGCCGTTCCGGGGCTCGTCGCCAGCGGCATGGTGGCCCTCGGCTGGCATGCGTCGTCGGCGTGGATCGCGTTCGGCGTGCTGTCCGCAGTGCTGTCGGCGGCCGTGTGGTCGACCGTTCGCCCGGAGCGCCGGCCGCATGCGGCCGCATCCGCGCCGGGCATATCGGGCGCGGCGCCCGGCCTGGGCCTGCCGACCGTCATCATCACGCTGGCCTATGGGTTGGCCGGCTTCGGCTACATCGTCACCGCCACGTTCCTGCCGGTGATCGCGCGCAGGGTGCTGCCGGCCGGCTCGATCTGGCCCGACCTGTTCTGGCCGATCTTCGGCGTGGGCGTAGCGCTGGGCGCGCTGCTGTCCACGCGCATCAGCCTGGCGCGCGACAACCGTACGCTGCTCGCCGCGGCGTATGCGATGCAGGCGGTTGCCGTGGCAGCCAGCATCGTCTGGCCGACGGTGGGCGGGCTGGCGCTGTCCAGCCTGCTGCTCGGCTTGCCGTTCACGGCCATCACGCTGTTCGCCATGCGCGAGGCGCGCCGCCTGTGGCCGCATGCCGTGCCGCGCCTGATGGGGCTGATGACGGCGGTGTATGGCATCGGCCAGATCGCGGGGCCGCCGCTGGCCAACCGGCTGTTCGCGGCCACCGGCGGGTTCGACGCCTCGCTGGCGGCGGCGGCGGCGTCCCTCGTGCTCGGCATGGCGATGTTCCTGGCGGTCAGGCGTATCGCGCCGGCCGGTGCGTGATGCCCGGCAGGCAGGGCACGGTGCCGCGCCGGTCGCCCGGCCGCTCTAGAATGCTTCCTCCACTGCCACTGGAGGCGCCCCGATGTCGTTTGCCATACGCCCCGGCGCCGCCGCATCCGGCGGCCGGATCAGCGAGGCCGAGCGCGCCGTGCGCATCGACCTGGCCGCCGCCTACCGGCTGGCCGCGCTCAACGGTTGGGATGACCTGATCTACACCCATCTGTCGGCCACCGTCCCCGGTGAGCCGGAGCACTTCCTCATCAACGCCTTCGGCCTGGCCTTCGACGAGATCACCGCCTCCAGCCTCGTCAAGATCAACCGCGCCGGCCAGCTGGTCGGCGACTGGCCTGATCCCGCCGCGCGCCCGTCCGTCAACGTCACCGGCTTCGCGCTGCATGCCGCCGTGCATGCGGCGCGTCCGGACGCGCATTGCGTGATCCACCTGCACAATACGGCGGGCATCGCGGTCTCCGCCCAGCAGCACGGGCTGCTGCCGCTGTCGCAGCACGCGCTGCGCTTCCACCGTCGCCTCGCCTATCACGACTACGAGGGCCTGGCCTTCACGCAGGAAGAGGGCGCGCGGCTGACCGCCTCGCTGGGCGGCCACCGCGCCATGCTGCTGCGCAACCATGGCACGCTCACGGTCGGCCGCACCGTGGCCGAGGCCCATGTGCTGATGGCCACGCTCCTCAAGGCCTGCGAGATCCAGATCCAAGCGCTGACGGCCGGCGCGGTCATCACGCCCGCACCACGTGTTGCCGACCGCGCCGCCGAGCAACTGGAGGACGGCGGCGCCATCGAGGGCGTGCTGGAGTGGCCGGCCCTGCTGCGCAAACTGGATAGAATGAACCGCTCGTATCGCGACTAACCCGGGACCACCATGCCGACATTCCACATCGAGATGTTCGAGGGCCGCAGCGCCGACCAGAAGCGCAAGCTGGTCGAGGAGGTCACGCGCGTCACCTGCGAGACCCTGGGCTGCGCGCCCGGCGCGGTCGACATCATCATCGCCGAGGTCAAGCGCGAGAACTGGGCCACCGGCGGCGTGCTCTGGTCCGAGCAGAAGTAAGCGCAAGACGATCTTCCCGCCCTCCCGCCCTCCCGCCTGGCCCCGCCAACCCGACCCGCCATGCAACACTTCGCCTCCGACAACTACGCCGGCTTCTGCCCGGAATCCCTGAAGTACTTCCTGGAAGCGAACGGCAGCGGCCACGAGCCCGCCTACGGCGACGACTCCTGGACGCAGCGCGTATGCGACCGCATCCGCGACCTGTTCGAGACCGATTGCGAAGTCTTTTTCGTCTTCAACGGCACCGCCGCCAATTCGCTGGCGCTGTCCGCGCTGTGCCAGTCGTACCACTCCGTCATCTGCCATGAGCTGGCGCACATCGAGACGGACGAGTGCGGAGGCCCCGAGTTCTTCTCCAACGGTTCCAAGCTGCTGACCGCCGAGGGCGCCGACGGCAAGCTGACGCCCGACGCGGTGGAGGCGCTGGTCACGCGCCGCTCCGACATCCACTACCCCAAGCCCAAGGTGGTCTCGCTCACGCAGTCGACCGAGGTGGGCACGGTCTACACGGTGGACGAGGTGCGGGCGATTGCCGCTGTCGCCCGCCGCCGGCAGCTGCGCGTGCACATGGACGGCGCGCGCTTCGCCAACGCGGTGGCCTCGCTCGGCGTGCATCCGTCCGAGATCACCTGGCGCGCGGGGGTGGACGTGCTGTGCTTCGGCGGCACCAAGAATGGCCTGCCGGTGGGCGAGGCGGTGGTGTTCTTCAACCGCCGCCTGGCCGAGGACTTCGCCTATCGCGTCAAGCAGGCCGGGCAACTGGCCTCCAAGATGCGCTTCATCTCCGCGCCGTGGCTGGGCCTGCTGGAGAACGACGTGTGGCTGCGCAACGCGCGCCATGCCAACGCGATGGCGCAACTGCTGCACCAGCGCATCCGCGAGGTGCCGGGCGTGCGCATCATGTTCCCGCCGCAGGCCAATGCCGTGTTCGCCGAGCTGCCGCTGCCCGCCATCGAGACGCTGCGCGCGCGCGGCTGGCGCTTCTACACCTTCATCGGCGCAGGCGGCTGCCGCTTCATGTGCGCGTGGGACTTGCAGCCCGAGACGGTGGAGGCGCTCGCAGGCGACATCCGCCTGGCCTGCGGACAGGTCGCATAGCACCGGGCACGACACGCCATGGGCTTCGATTACCGCTTCTGCCCGCAATGCGCGGCGCCGCTCGTCGAGCAGCATGCCGGCGGCCGGCTGCGCATCGCGTGCCCGGCGCCGGACTGCGGCTTCGTGCACTGGAACAATCCGCTGCCGGTGCTGGCGGCGGTGGTCGAGTATCGCGGACAGATGTTCCTGGCGCGCAACGCGCTGTGGCCGGAGGGCATGTTCGCGCTGGTCACCGGCTTCCTGGAGCGCGATGAGACGCCCGAGCAGGGCATCGCGCGCGAGCTCAAGGAAGAGACCCGCCTCGATGCCCGCGCGATCTCACTGATCGGCGTCTACGAGTTCATCCGCAAGAACGAGCTGATCATCGCCTACCACGTGGTGGCCGACGGCGAGATCGCGCTGTCGGAAGAACTGGCCGAATACCGCCTGCTGCCGTTCGAGCAGGTCCGCCCGTGGACGGCAGGCACCGGCTACGCGGTGGCGGACTTCCTCGCCGCGCGCGGCCTGCCGATCCGCTACATCGACCTGCGTACCGGCGCGCCCGCCGAACCGCCGCCGCGCCACTGGCAACCCGACGGCACGGCTACAATCACGGCATGAGCGCGGCGCGGCTGCCGCGCCAGCCCACAGAGGTCAGTCATGGAGTTCCAGAAAGAAATCGACGCGCGCGGCCTGAACTGCCCGCTGCCCATCCTGCGCACCAAGAAAGCGCTCGCCGACATGCAGAGCGGCGAGGTGCTCAAGGTGCTGGCCACCGACCCCGGCGCCACGCGCGATTTCCAGGCCTTCGCCAAGCAGACCGGCAACGAGCTGCTCGCGCACAGCGAGCAGGACAAGGTCTTCACCTTCTACATGCGCCGCCGCTGAGGCCGCATCCCGTCTAGGGCGCCGCGGGCCGGGCCGGCGCCGTCTCACTGGCGCGTTCGGCGCCGTAGGTCTTCACCAGGTAGTCCACCATGGCCGGGATGTCCTCTTCGGGGAAGGGCGCGCCGAACGACGCTTTCATCTTCTTGACGGTGGCTTCCCAGTAGCTGCGCGGCAGTGTCGGCGGTTGCCTCTGCACGTACTGCGCGGCGTGGCAGATCATGCAGTGCTGCAGCACCAGCCGGTACCCCGGCAGTTCGCTGGGGCGGTACTGCGCGGTCTCCGGCGGCAGCGTCACGTCCAGTGCCCAGACGGGCGCCGCCCAGGCGGCAGCGCAGGCCAATGCGGCACCCACGATGCCGCCGCGCGGGGGTTTGCGATCGGACATGGCAGTCTCCTCAGGCGGCGGTGACGCGCGTGGTCTCGACCACGTTGCGCATGTAGCCCGCCGGATTCCACAGCGCCGTCAGCGGCTGGCTCTGCCCGATGCGGTTGACAGCGCGCACCTTCAGCGCATAGGCGCCGCGCCGCGCGGGCCTGAACGGCGCACGCCATTCGCGAAACGCATACCTGCCCAGGTCTTCGCCCAGTTGCGCCTCGCTCCAGGTGCGTCCGCCGTCGGCCGAGAAGGCGACCTCCGCGATGCCATAGCCGCCGTCGAAGGCGATGCCCCGCACGATGTGCTCGCGGCCGGCCGCCACCGTCGCGCCGTCGGTCAGGCTGGTGATGAACGCGCGCACGTTGAGGCGGCCGATCGGCACCGTCCGCGCTGGCGCGGTGCCGGGTGCGACGCATGCGCAGGGGTCGTCGGGAATGCGGTAGGCCGTGCGCATCCAGAATCCATCGAACGGTTTGTCGACCACCCGGATCGCCGACAGGTGCTTGACCCAGTAGGTGCCGTAGTAGCCCGGCACGACCAGGCGGATCGGATAGCCGTTGAGCATCGGCAGGTCAGTGCCGTTCATGGCCCAGGCGATCATCACCTCGCCGTCGCGCGCGTGGTCGATGTCCAGGGCCTTGATGAAGTCCGGGCTGTTGGCATCGGCCAGCGGCGGGTGGTCGAGCCCGTCGAACACGACCTGCACGCTGCCGGCCCGCACGCCGGCCCGATCGAGCACCTGCCTGAGCGGCACGCCCGTCCAGCGCGCATTGCCCATCGCCCCGTTCGACAGCTGCCCACCGCCGACGCGCGGCTGGAAATAGCCCCGTCCGTTGCCCGAGCACTGATTGACGGCGACGATCTCGCGCGTCTCGCCAAGTGCTCTCAACTCGCTCAGCGACAGATCGAGCGGGGTGTCGACGTTGCCGCCCACCTGCAGCCGGTAGGTCGCCGGATCGATCGAGGTGGGGATGCCGCTCCAGTGGTAGCGCACGAAGAACGCGTCATTGGGCGTGATGAGGCCTTCGTTGAACACCGCAAACGGTGTCTCCAACTGCGGCGGCCGGCTGGTCTGCAGGATCAGCGCACGCTTCTGCGGAAAGACGACGAGCTCGCGCTCGCCGTTGTCGAACGGCAGGGTGATGCGGCTTGCGGTGGCGGCCAGCGCCGTCAGTGCGGGGTGGCCCAGGGTGGCGCCGGCACCGAGCGTGCCCAGCGCCTTGAGGATGCCGCGCCGGGTGGCGCGTCGCGGCGGATCGGGGGGAACCATGCGGTCGTCTCCTTGGTAGCGGCCTACAAGCTATCCAAGGACATGGCGACCGCCATGTCAATCCGGCGGGCTTACTTGCGGGCTTCCATCGCCATGCGCAGCGCCAGCCCCGTCAGCACCGAGCCCATCAGGTAGCGCTGGAGCGCCAGCCAGCTCGCCTTGCGGGAAAGCAGCGCGGCGATGCTGCCGGCGGCCGAGGCGATCATCGAGTTGATGGTCAGGCTCACGCAGATCTGCGTCAGCCCCAGGCAGACCGACTGCACCAGCACGCTGCCGTGCGCCGGCTCGATGAACTGCGGCAGCAGCGACAGATACAGCACCGCCACCTTCGGGTTGAGCAGGCTGGTCAGCAGGCCCATCGAATACAGGCGGCGCGGACTGTCTTCAGGCAGCTCGCGCAGCTGGAACGGGGCGCGCCCGCCGGGACGCACCGCCTGCCATGCCAGATAGAGCAGGTAGATCGCCCCGCCGAAGCGCAGCGTGTCGTAGGCAAACGGCACCGCCATCAGCAGCGCCGTGATGCCGAATGCCGCGCACAGCATGTAGAACACGAACCCGGTGGCGATGCCCGCCAGCGAAATCAGCCCCGCGTTGCGCCCCTGGCTGATCGACCGCGAGATCAGGTAGATCATGTTGGGGCCGGGGGTCAGGACCATGCCCAGGGCGACCAGGGCGAAGGTGAGGAGGTTGGTCAGGGTGGGCATGGCGGAGCGCTGCGGGTGGCGGAAAGATGAGCCTGCAGGCTAGCATCCATGCCACGGCGCATGACAGGTACAGAACGTCGGGTATTTGGCGAATTCTGTACCGGTCGGGCAGGCCGGCGCCGTGCGGTGGCGTCACCTCACCAGCGTGACCGGCACCCGCGACATGCGGATCAGCCGGTTCGGCAGCCAGCCCGCCATCAGCGAGCCCAAGCCATCGCCGCGCCTGCCAACGACCGGTCAAAATGTGCACGCTCCGCCCGGTGGCAACGGGCGGAGGATGCATCCCGTCACACTGTTGCAAGCATTCTTACCCAACGGTACGGCAACCGCATCCTAGACTGGATGGCACGTCCGGCATGAGGTGGACGTTTTCCTGGAGAACCGAACGATGCGGAAGACCAAGATTGTTTCCTGCCTGTTACTCGCGGCCAGCGCGCTGCTGCCGCTTGCCGGCCATGCCCAGGACCGGGGTCGGGGCGATGAGCGTGGCGGGCCCCCCATGGGCCGGGGCCACGGGGACAGGGATCGCGGTTGGGACCGCCACCACGGCGACGAGGGCCGTGGCCCGGTCGACATCGACCGCCGCGCCGATCGCGACCGTCCGGGCCGCTGGGCCAAAGGCGACCGGATTCCCCCGGAATACCGCCAGCGCCAATATATCGTCGACGACTGGCGCGCCTACCACCTGGCCCCGCCGCCGCGCGGCTACCACTGGGTCGGCGTCGGCGGCGACTATTTCCTGGTCGCCCCGACCGGTATCGTCTTCAACGTGATGATCGGCGGCTGACGCGCGCCTGCCGCAACAAAAACCCGCGAAGCCGCCTGGCGATCGCGGGTTTTTTGTTGCCTGGACGGCGCTCAGGCCGAGGGCGGCGAACTGTCCAGCGCGTGCCGCACGACCCGTCCGCGCGACTCGAGCGCATGCAGGCGCAGGCTCAGGACGCGCGCCGAAATCCGCGGCAGGTCATGGCGCAGCTCACCGAAGCGCCGGGCCTGATCGCGCAGTTGCCAGACGACGTTCAGCGCCCTGGCCCCGCGCAGGAATCCGAGCGCCTCGGTGACTTGGCACGCCGGCGGCGGCGCGGCTCTGTCCTTGCGTAGCGGCAGACCCATGGATGTTCGTTTCGGCGACAGCCGGTAACTTCAGCGTGACCGGATACTATCGGCGGCCCTGTGCCGCAGACCGATGGACTCGACTACCATGCACCGCGCGCGGCGAGTCCGGCGGAGGGTTTCCGGAGGCCCCGCGCCGTTGTCCAACCAATCGGAAAACACGATGAAGCTTTACTACTTTCCCGGAGCCTGTTCACTCTCGCCGCACATCGTGGCGCGCGAGGCGGGCATCCCCCTGCAGCTCGTCAAGGTCGACCTCAGCACCAAGCGCACGGAACACGGTGAAGACTTCCACCGGATCAGCCCCAAGGGCGCCGTGCCCGTCCTCGAACTGGACAGCGGCGAGCGGCTGACCGAAGGCCCGGCGATCACGCAGTACCTCGCCGACCTCGAGCCCGAAAGCGGCCTGGTTCCCGCCAACGGCACCATGGCACGCTATCGCCTGCAGGAATGGCTGGGCTGGATCAACTCGGAACTGCACAAGAGCTACTCGCCGCTGTTCAATCCGTCCACGCCCGAGACGGTTCGGCAGGACCGCAAGGATGCCCTGCACCGGCAGTACGCGCTGGTGGAGCAGCACCTGGCGGCCCATCCCTGGCTGCTGGGCGAACGTTTCTCGGCGGCAGACGCCTATCTGTTCACGGTCACCAACTGGGCCGGGCAGGTGGGCCTCGACCTGTCGGCATTCACGGCGCTGGCCGCATTCCAGCAGCGCGTCGCGTCACGGCCGGCCGTGCTGGCGGCGCTGGAGGCCGAGGGGCTGTTGAGCGAGGCGGGGGCGTAAGGCAGAAACGTTGTCAGCAACAATGCGCCAGTCAGAAACCGGGCTTTCGAGCCCGGTTTTTTTATCGGAATCCGGCAGCCGATTCGACACTCGAATGCTGCGTCATGGCCCGGGTGTCATGGAGCTGAACCTGCCAATGTCCGGCGACCCTGGGGCCGCGGGCTGATGCGGTCCGGTGAATCGATCGACTGGTCAGGAACGACGCCGCCGACCAGTGGTGACGGTCTCTTCCGCTTGTCGTCCGTGGTCGGCGCTGTTGATTCAATACGGATCAAATTACAAAAATTGGAGCAATGATTGCAAATCGATTCGATGCCGATTTTTAAACTTCATGTCGAAAATATTCTGGTCTATGGTGAATAGCCTTTCCACGCTCAATGCAGGAGGTGCGACATGCCATGTTTGAAGAAATGGCGATGGATTGCGGTCATGCTGCTGTCTCTTTCGGTTTGGAGCATGCATGCCAATGGCCAGGTCGTTGCGGCCGACAATGCCACCGCCGCGCAGCCTTCCTGTCTCGGCACCGGCACCACCGCGCCGGCCAACACCTGGGGCAGCACGTTCACCGGCATTGCGACCGCAACCGGCTCGGGCTATTCGGGCGGTGCTTTCCTGCTCGATCCGATCACCAAGGACCGGGAAATCACCGCGCTCAACCCGGCGCAGGCAAACCTCGGCGGCATCCCCGCGGCAATGGCCGGGGCCTATCTGCGCGTGCAGGGCCCCAAGGGCTGTACCACGGTGTACGTGACCGATCTCTACCCCGAAGCAGCATCGGGCGGTCTGGATCTTTCATACAACGCCTTCGCCAAGATCGGCGACCTGCAGCAGGGACGGATTCCGGTCCAGTGGAGGCTGATCCCGGGCCCGGTCACCGGCAACGTCGTCTACCGCATCAAAGAGGGCAGCACGATGTGGTGGGCCGCGATCCAGGTGCGCAATCACACCTTCCCGGTGGTGAAGCTGGAAGTCTTCCAGGGCAAGGCCTGGGTGAGCCTGCCGAAAGCAGACTACAACCACTTTGTCGGCACGCAGCTCGGCGACAAGCCCCTGGTCATCCGGATCACCGACATCCGAGGACGGATTCTTGTCGACAAGCTGCCCCCGCTGCTCAAGGATTGCACACCCCAGAAGGCGGGCGAGGCATCGCCGTGCAGCAAGCCTTATTTTGTCCAGGGGAAGGTGCAGTTTTCCGAGTAAGCGGTGGTGGGTGATCAGGGCTCGCCCGAGAGCTGCCGATGGATGTCCATGCGATCGAAGTGCGCTCGCTTCTCGATGATCTTCCCATCCGAGATCGTCAGCAGCATCAGCAGCATCAGCAGCGAAAAGCGCAGGCGCTTGCCCGCAGGGGCGATGCCATCGATCACGCCGCTCTTGTGCTCGCCGTCGAAGACCAGGTAGGCGGCCACCTGATCACCCTCGGCGACCATCCGCTCGATTTGGAAGCTGAAGCCCGGAAACGCCGGAAAGGTTCTGTACCGATCAGTCCTGAACGTCAAGGCGTGCGGAGATCCCGTAGCGAATAGGTTGCCTGGCCGTGATGGCCTCGGCTCCCGAACGGGGTAGATGGCTGACGCGTAATACGCTGGCACCCTCTTCAGCGTGCCGCGCCGGGGCGTTGCCGACACGTTGCCAAGCCCATCGAGCGCACTCTGATGTCAACGCTTCGAGCGGGTTGCCTTCTTCACGGGCACGCGCCCGATTTCAACGGCAGATCTTGCCGCTGGGCGTCGGAAGTACCCCTCCAAAAGCGCAACGACCTCATCGACGAAATCGGGGCGATCGAACAGTTCAGGCTGATGCGAGGCCGCTTCGTGGATGACGGCGTGCGCCGCGATGCGTGCGATCCGGAGCGCAAAGTGGGGATCGGGCACGTTCTTCATGAAGGGTTGCAGCACTTGCAAAGGCTGGTCGCCGCCGCGACTCTCGTCACCCAGCGGAACCCTTACCGATCGCGGCAACTCCGCATCGATCGCTCGATGAACCGCGGGCGCAACGCGATGCTCATCAATCATCGCGACGACAAGCAGGGTCAGCGCCTCGCGCAGCGAGCGCTGCTCGGAGACTTGCGGAAGCGCCTTTGACAGTATCTCGCGTGTCTGAAGGACATGGCGCCGCTGCAGTTCGGCAATGATCGCCTGCTTGTTCGGAAAGTATTGATAGAGCGAGCCGATGTTCACGCCGGCACGCTCCGCGATCGCGTTGGTTGTCAGGCGTTCCCACCCGAACTTCACCAGAATGTAAGTTGCTGCTTGCATTATGGCGTCCACGGTGGCCCGCGAACGCTCCTGTGTGGGAAGTTTCCTGGGTTTGACGGGTGTACGGGCTGTCTTCACGCGTTGCGTCCGAATGCGAGTATCAGAAAAATAAGCTAAAGCTTACGATCTCGGCATGAAAACGCAAGACACATCCATACTTTGGGGCGCCTTCCAGGCGCTGAACGGTCGACGCCGCGCCATACGCGACTTCGACGGCATCGCCATCCCGGACGAGCACGTACGTGAACTCCTGGCCGAGGCAGCGCGCGCGCCTTCCAGCGGGAATCTCCAGCCGTACCGGTTTCACTGGATTCGCGACACGACCCTCAAGGCGCGCGTTGCCGCCGTCTGCAACGGGCAGCGCGCGGCCGTTTCGGCATCGACGCTGATCGTGGTCACGGCCAGCCGGCAAATCGCGCTCAGCACAGCGGCTCAGCAACTGGCCTATCTCAACGCATCGACGGACTTGCCTGAGGCATCGAAGGCCTACCACCGCAAGCAAATGCAGATGTTTCTTCGCATCCTGAACGTCGGGTCATGGCCGGTCTGGACGCCGCTCACCGCGCTTGCCGGACTCTTCCGGCCCAGCCTCTCTTTGCTTCCAGTGGGGCACTTGGGCAACCGGTCCTGGGCGGCTCGCAACGCCACCTTTGCCGCGCAGACACTCATGCTGGCCGCTGCGGCCAAAGGGGTCGATTCCTGCCCGATGGAGGGCTTCTCGGCACCGAAGCTGACCGAGATGTTGTCCTTGCCGCGGGGGACCGTGATACCGCTGGTCATCGCGCTTGGGTATCGATCGCAGAACGCGAGGATCGAGCGCCAGTGGCGCAGGTCGTTGACTGACCTGATCGTGGAGCATTGACGTGGAGAGGTTCAGAGCAAAGATGGCCCTGGCCGATATCAACGATTTCGCAAACGCGAAGGCGACCGGCTGCGACGGCTATCCGGCAAGCCTTCCCCGGTAAGCGGGATGCATGGGCCGGCGTCTTCGAGAGCGGGGGGCACCGGCTTGAGGTGATCAGTGACTTGGAGCCGATCGGTCAGAAATCGAGCGGCGCCCGGGCCCCGATCTGGGGCGCCGTCGAATGGGATCACGATCGCCCCGGAGCGCGAGACTCCACGCCATCTGAATCCGGCTCGACCTCACCACAATGGATCACTGGCCCCTCTTTTTGTTGAGTGGCTGTTAGTCCGCCCTAGTCATCGTGACACCGATTTCGGACGATCTACCTTGATTGCGCGTCGGGCGCCTACTGTAGTGGTCAACCCATCCCGGACACTGCGTTAAGTTTTTGTTCCGCGACAGCCGGCGCGAGTCCGTCATTGAACTGATGTGGCCGTATCCAGTTGTACCGGTGCATCAGGTAATGGCTGATGTCCCGGTGTGCTTCATGCGCCGTCATGTAACCCACTGGCGGCAACCACTCGGTTTTCAGGCTGCGGAACAGTCGCTCCATCGGGGAGTTATCCCAACAGTTGCCACGACGGCTCATGCTCTGCTGTATCCGATAGCGCCACAGGCGCTGCCGGAACTTCCGGCTGGCGTACTGGCCACCCTGGTCCGAGTGAAACAGCAGTCCCTGCGGTCTGCCGCGCTGCTCATAAGCCATGTCCAGCGCCTGCACGACCAGATCGGCGTCGTGGCGTGTCGAGAACGCCCAGCCGACGACGCGCCGCGTGAACAGATCAAGCACCGCTGCCAGGTAATGCCAGCGACCCTGCGCCCAGACGTAGGTGATGTCACCACACCAGACCTGATTCGGCGCATCGACCTCGAACTGGCGATTGAGGTGGTTTGGAATGTCGATTCGCTCGACCGTGGCCCGTTGGTAGGCGTGACAGCCCGGCTGCTTGCAGATCAGCCCCAACTCCTCCATCAGCCGACTGACCTTGACGCGGCCAATGACCGTGCCTTCCTCGCGCATCATGCCCATGATGCTTCTGCTGCCAGCCGAGCTTCGGCTCTCGACGAACAGTTCGGGGACGCGACTGCGCAGCGCCATGCGCTCGACATCGACATGCCGAGCCCGCTCCCGATGGGCATACAGACAAGAGCGCAGCACATCACAGACCCCGCACACCAGTTCGACTGATTCGGTTTGGCAGACCCGATCGATTACCTCGTACGTTCGATGCCTTCCGACATCAAGAGCGCGGTAGCCTTTTTTAAAATGGCCTTCTCGCGCTCGAGGCGCTCAATGCGCGCTTCAAGCTCCTGGATATGCTGCTGATCCGGCGTCATGGCCAAGCCCCGCGGCGTGATGCCCTGGCGTTCCATCTGAAGCTGCTGCACCCAGCGACGCAGCACCGACTCGGCGACGCCGACCGAGCGACTCGCTTCGATATGGCTGTAGCCCTGGTCGAGAACCAGGCAGGCAGCCTGCTGCTTGAACTCGGGGGAAAACGAACGTCGTTGCTTGACCATCAGGCACCTCTCTCCTGCGAGCATTCTCGCCTAAGAGTCGCTTATGTGGACGCCTCCCGGATTGCAAGCTGTTTGGCATGTTGGTCGGCAGGTAAAGGCAGCACGCTTATGTCCGGCCCGTTGATGCAGGCCGTTTGGCCTGCTGGCCCATATGGATTTCGCTGACGAGGGTCTCATCTAACAATCGAACACGAAGGTTCATTTTTCTTACCAGACTTTCCTCGTCCCGGTCCAACCTGTTAGCCATTATGCGTAGTTGCTTGCGCTCCTTGGTGAAGAGGAACCGATGTACTCGAACCCAGCAATGTCGGCTTGTTTAGGCCGCACCATGGTACGGAGTACCTCGAGATAGAACCGCCCAGATCGTGCGGGCGAGCTTGTTTGCCAGTGCGGCAACCACCACGTTAAAGGGACGTCGAGCAAGCAGGCCGTCGAGCCACGGGGATCGCGTACCACGAGTAATAACTGATCGCGCACCGTGCATCAGTAGTGTTCGCAAATAGGTATCGCCGCGCTTGCTCAGTCCAAGTTGTCGAACTTTGCCGCCCGTTCCGACTTGTTTTGGCACCAGCCCGAGCCAGGCAGCAAATTCGCGGCCGGAGCGGAAGGTATGGGGGTCGCCGATGGTGGCGACGGCGGCGGTTGCAGTCAGCAAGCCAATACCAGGGATTTCAGCGATCCTTTGGCATTGCTGACTGTCGCGAAGTGCGAGCTTGAGCCGATGCTCAAGTAGGTTGATGTCTTTGTCCGTAGCCTGCACGCGAGCCCACTGCTCGCGCAGGCTGTCGATCAGCATGGCCGGCAAGCGATCCGAGACCTTGGCAAGGGCCGCAGGAATCTCCTTTGAGAGGGCCTGATAGCCTTCCGGCAACGCTTCGCCGAACTCGTGGAGCAAGCCACGCAGCGCGTTGGTCTGCATGATCCGGAACTTCATCAGTTGGGCGCGCAGGCGGTGCAGGGCGAGGATGGTTTGTTGCGCCTCGCTCTTGACCGCAACAAGGCGTGCCTCGGGTTGTTGCACTGCTGTCCAGATGGCACGCGCGTCGGCAGCGTCGCTCTTGTTGCGCAACACGAAGGGGCGTACGGACCGAGGGCAGATCAGCTTGACGTCATGTCCGAGCTGCAACAACTCTCGGGCCCAGTGATGCGCGCCACCGCAAGCTTCCATCGCCACCAACGAACGCTCCCGCTTCGCAAAAAACTCCAGAAGCTGGCTGCGCCTGAGCTTGATGCGCTCGATTTCGCCGGTGCTAGGGTTGACCGCGTGCAATTGAAAGACATGCTTGGCAATGTCCATGCCGATTACAGTAAGCTTCATTTTGGGTCCTCCCGCTCGGGTGGTTACTTGACATCTCCACTCTGGCACAGCGTTGCCGTCGCGGCGAGGATCCCTCGGATTCCGACTCTCATGGTCGGGCCTGCTCGTTGCCGGGGGGAGGCGTCCATACCATCTAACAAAACCGATCAACAAATCGCCCGCAGATGACAGCGCAAGCCAGGGTGAGCAAAGCGAGGTGAGTCTGAAGAGAACGCTCGAAACGAATGCGCAACTTGCCGAAGCCAGCAAGCCAGGCATGGGTGCGTTCGACCACCCAGCGATGCTTGCCGAGCCGGTCGTTCTTCTCGATGCCACGGCGAGCGATCCGGGGAGTCATGCCCCGCTTGCGCAGATGCCGGCGGCATCGCGCGAAGTCGTATCCCTTATCCGCGTGAAGCTTGTCGGGGCGGCATCGCGGGCGGCCATCGAGTCCTGGCACGCTCGGGATGGCGTCAACGAGCACCTCGAACACCACCGAGTCGTGACGATTGGCACCGGTGACCATCAGCGCCAACGGCACGCCGCGCCGATCTACGACGAGATGGCGCTTGCTACCGAGCTTGCCGCGATCTGTTGGATTCGGCCCCGTCTGCTCGCCCCCCGGGGGCTGGCCACCGTTGCACCGTCGACACTGGCTCGGCTCCAGTCGATCTGGTCGTGTTCGCGTAGGCGCTTGAGCAGAGCCAAATGCAGCCGCTCCCAAACGCCGTTGGCCTGCCACTCCCGCAGGCGACGCCAGCACGTCATGCCGCTGCCAAAGCCCAGTTCTTTAGGCAGCTCTTCCCACGGGATACCGGTATGCAGAACAAACAGGATGCCGTTGAGCGCCGCCCGATCATCCACGCGCGGACGACCGCCTTTGGTCGAAGGCTCCACAACCGGCAGCAGCGGTTGCAATGCCTTCCACAGTTCATTGCTGATCTTCTTTCGTGCCATGCCAACAACAACGCTCAACCACCTGCGTTCGATGACTTGGTTTTGTTAGCGACTCTAAGTCAGTGTCCGGATTCATTAGACCACTACACGCTGGCCTCGATGTTCTCGGTGAATGCGGCTGCAGTGAGGTTGTGGCTCCCGATAACCGCAGCTGTTTCGCCGCCCAAATCGAACGTATAGACCTTCGGATGAAAGAGCGAACCGTTCGGCGGATTAACCCTAAAGCTATCAAGATCTAAGAATTTTTCTAGCACGGCGGGGCTCGTGACGTAATTGTGAGTTCCGACGAGGAGATAGCTGAACTTCGCTTTGAGTTTGTAAGCTGTCTCGACGAGATCGTTATCGGTGGCCCACGCGACAGTCCAAGCCATGGACTCGCACTGCTTAGCCAAGCGAAGGATGGTGTCCCTAGCTGCCTTATTATTGGTCAGATACGTCACGTTCATCGCCGCCCCTTCCGTTTTTCGCTTGTGGAAGCCGCCTTGCATTCTCATCGGTGCAGTGTTTTGCGCCGCGTCGTCCTCTGACAATTCTCTATCGTCGTTCAATATAGGTGGGCAATAACCGTATCAGCATCCTTGTCGCGCTCGACGGTGCGGACGAGGGGCTCAAACGCGCCATCGCATCCGCCGAGCGTAGCCTCGGTGAACTGGTCGCATCCGCGAAGTCCGCAGGCGAGAAGGCCGCAGCCGGCCTCGCACAAGTGAAGGCGGGCGTCTCTGTCATCAGCGACGGTCACCACCGCCAGGACACAACTGCTCGCTTTCCTCTCGATCAATTGGGCAGTCGGCAAGACCCAGGAGATCGTTCAGGTCGCCGACGCGTGGAACATATTGGCCGGGTCGGTAGGAAGCGCTTCAAGGCACAGATTGCCGAGCTGATGCGTGGGGCAATGCCTACTTCGTGAAGAGCGGCCGGTGGAATGTCGTGCTGATGGCCGCGAACACCGGGGAGCGTGACTGGCCGCTGGTGGGTTTCAAGCGCATCAAACGTGGCGCCGACGTTCCGATTGCAGTGCCGGTGCCGAGGGTCGTGTTCAGGAAGCGGCTCGGCATTGATCTGCTGGTGGCGCGGCGGATCCCGCGCTTGGCCACCGCCATCGAGGCACGTATCCGGCAACTGGGCTGAGCGGTGTGCGACTCGTGGCGGCAGGCGACGCTTGTCGGCGGTAGCCCCAAGCGGGGCAGTGAGCTTTGCCGCCCTCTGTGGACTGTGTTGCCGGAACACTCCCTGTGTTACTTGATTCTTTCCAGCAACTGTTGCACTTGGGTTGGATTCATGTTTTGGGACAGAGCTGACGAAGCCGTTTTTGCGACCGCCTGCCGCGCATTAGCTTGGTCGCTATCGCTTTGCGCGATCCTTCCGATCATATCCGTAATGTTCTTGAGCATCTCATTAACGGTTTTCGCGTCCAGATCGTTATTGATTGATAGCTCGCATAGCCGATAAAGCGATTCGCGTGCGAGAAGAACGGTTTTGGTCCGACCAGCAAGCGCTACCACCTCAGCGGCGGATTCGAATTGGCCGCTACCGAGATCGACGCCTTGCGCTTTGACATCCGCCTGAACTTTGTTGACAAGACTCAGGGCAACATCCGGAGATTGCTCGGCGCAGTACTTATAGTTATCGCTTTTCGGTAGAATCACCGCACCACGCCGGGCTGCATCGTAGTTCAGCCAATATCCCCCATTTGGAAGATCCTGCTTTTGTGCGGGTGGAAAGAACGCTGTGCAACCGCTCATCAAGCAAGTAAGAAGCCCTACAGAAATTGCTCGCATGATTGTCTCCCACCTCTTGCCATGATCGTGGCCAGTCATTCTGGACAGTTCGCCCGAACCTCGTTTGACTGGCCATCTGTTTTACGACACTTTATTTTTATTTTGAGCGCTACTTTTCAGTATCAAATTTTCATCGCTCCTTGTGGAATGATTGGAGCGGGCGAGTTTTCTCCTCCAGGAGGCTGGTTGCCGCCAGGAGGCGTGGGGCCATCATTGGCACTGAAGCTCTGAACCACCTTGCCGATCATCAGAATTCCGATAAGTGTCAGGACGGAATTATCAATGCCGTGCGCTGATTCGGGGTGTGTTACTGATACGACTGCCCATACCACCAAGACGCCAATCACCCATAAAAGAAAGCCGAGTCGAGTGGCAGAGAGGGTGCCGGATCCATCTTGCAAAAATTGAACGATTTTCATACTCCCTCCATCCAGGAAAATAATTATTTTTGACGCGAGATTGAGTCATCCGAAAAATTTATTGCAATTTTTTGCAATGAACAGGAGATTCTCGCTTGCGTGGAATCTAGTTCTTGGAAACTGCCTCCGATACCCCTCTTCAGTGTTATGTTGTCGCGTTTAATCCTGGATTTAATTGGATTTATTTGAGCTGGCCGTGAGCGGGGGGCATGCAGAAAATTGTCCAGTCACACTTTTCGATTTTGACAATATCTGCTGGCGGAGCCGCTTCTAGTTAACCCTATGGCTACCAATCGCATTTCTATCCTCGTAGCCTTGGAAGGGGCTGACGAGGGGCTCAAACGCGCCATCACCTCCGCCGAGCGCAGCCTCGGCGAACTGGCTTGGCTGCATCAGCCAAGACCGCAGGCGACAGGGCCGCAGCAGGTATCGCCCAGGTCAAGGCAGGCGTGTCCGTGCTCAGCGAACAGGTCGCCGCAGCCAGGACTCAGGTGCTGGCCTTCCTGTCGATCAACTGGGCCGCTGGCAAGGCTCAGGAGATCGTGCAGGTCGCCGACGCCTACTTCGTGAAGAGCGACCGGGGGAACGTGGTGCTGATGGCCGAGAAATTGGGGAGCACGACCGGCCGCTGGCGGGTTTCAAGCGCCGCTACCGCAAGGCCGAAGGCGTCAAACGCATCAAGCGCGGCGCGGACATCCCGATTGCGGTGCTGGTGCCGCGTGTCGTGCTCAAGAAGCGGCTCGACATCGACCAGTTGGTGGCGCGGCGCATTCCGCGCCTGGCCGCTGCCATCGAGGCGCGCATCCGGCAACTGGGCTGAGCGGTGCGCGCCTCGTGGCGGCAGGCGGCGCCTGCCGGTGAATCAAGCGATCAGGTCGAATTTGCGTCCTCGCTGCGCTGAATGCTCGTAAGGTCTTGACTGCTTGAAAAGAACTCCGGATCTGCCGGGCTTCTTCTTTTTAATCCGTTTGCTTCAGCGCGCGAGCTCCGCACATTGTTGCCCTAGCAATATCGCGGCACTGAATGCGAGGTCTGACGAAATGAATCCTTCCGGGATTTCGGCCGTTGCCCAGCCGGTGGCGCGTCCATCATCGGGCGTGAAGCGATATTCGGAAAACCATCGCTGGTCGCCACGTTGCGTCGTGCGTATCTCAAGCTTTCCGTTTGTTAAGTTAAGCGAACTGATCATAGCAAGCCTCGTTGCGATTGACCCGGGATGCCGGAATGTGCCGGTGCACTGTTATTTTGTGATCCCAGCGTAGTTTGCGGGCAAGACCCTGTCGGCTCGGTACCGTACAGAAGTCGGTCAGTTATTGCCCTAGGTCGAAGCAGTTACATCGCCGCCAGCATGCGCGAAGATAGTGCAGCGTCAGGCACGCGACCAACGCGTCTGCCACCGTACCGACACCTTTCCAGCGAGAGAGGATCTTGGTTCCCGAGGCATTCGCGCGACACCTATCTGTTGCCGCAGGGATGGCCTGATGGGCTGTACGCCGTTCATGGGCTGTACAGAAAATTCAAGTCTCGCTTCGACGTCCTTCGCAACAAGATGCTTGAGGGTGCGATCGAGACGGAGGTGCACAAAATGCGTAACGATCGAATAGCAGGACTGTGCGGCGCGATGTTGCTGATCGCGACACTCGCAAGTGGGTGTACCGGGATGTCTCGGCGAGGCGCGGATACGGCAATCGGCGCCGGTGTCGGCGGTGTGGCCGGCGCGGCGCTTACAGGCGGGAGTGCGGCGGGGACAGTGGGCGGTGCAGCCGTAGGCGGGGTTGTGGGCAACCAGATCGGTAAATAGTCGCGGCCATGGAAATGAAATCGGCATTCCCACACCGTCGGGAATGCCGTCGAAAATCTGGCTGCAATGGCTACTTCTGCCGAGCCTAGGATGACGCGGAATTCGATACACCTGAGCGCTTTGTCCATCCGAAGACACGTGACCGGATATCGCCTTCAAAATCGATGGGCCAGTCCGGCCCCAGACTACCGTCGTATTCGTGGACAGTTTTGCCTATCCGCACAGTGACAGAGCGGTCCGGCGCCTCGGGGGCGAGACGCACGAACGCTATCCGGTACGGAAACGACCAGAGATGGCGGTTTGGCGAATGTACCGGGAGGGCTAGCTAGCGGTGATCGCGATCACGATCACGATCACGAGATTCTGAGCGATCGCCTTCATAGCCGCCATGTCGTTCGCTCTGATAGCCGTCATGTCGTTCGCCTCCGTAATAGCCGCCATCAGGGACCCACAGACAACCCGCCAAGATGGCTACCAACATCCCAAGACACATATAAATCACTGCGCGCATGCTGTCCTCCTGACAAGGCGACCGAAAAATGGCGCGTCGACGCGCCAACCACATGGAAACGGTCCGATTGCCCGGCCGCCGTGTCTGTACGCTTTCGTTCAAACGGGCTGCATGCCACTGGGGCAGACGGAGGCAATGGCGCCCGATGCGCGGGCGGTCAGATCGCCTGGAGGTCGGGCAGGAGACGGTCAAACTCCCGCTTGACCACGGCGTAGCATTCACAGACGCGGCATTCGAGGCCGGGCCGGTCCAGCACTTCGATCGTCCCGTGGCTATAGCGGATCAATCCTGCGGTCTGCAGCTTCAACGCAGCCTCGGTGACACCGGATCTGCGCACACCGAGCATGTTGGCGATCAGTTCCTGCGTCATCCGCAACTCATTGGACGGCAGGCGGTCCAGGCTCAGCAGCAGCCAACGACACAACTGCTGGTCGATCGAATGGTGGCGATTGCAGACAGCTGTTTGCGCCATCTGCGTAATGAGCGCCTGGGTGTAACGCAACAGCAGGCGTTGCATGGCACCGGCGCGGATGAACTCCTGTTTGAGAATGCGAGCGCTCAGGCGGTACGCGGCGCCCGCGCTTTGTACCACGGCGCGGCTGGGCGTGGTTTCGCCGCCCATGAAGATGGCAATGCCGATCAACCCCTCGTTCCCGACAATCGCAATTTCTCCCGACGAACCATTCTCCATGACATAGAGCAGGGACACGATGGATGTGGTGGGAAAGTAAACGTAGTCAGGCCGATCACCCGATTCGTAGACAACGTGCCCTAGCGGCATGTCGACCAGGGCAAGCTCCGGTACGATTCTCGACCATTCCTCGGGCGGGAGCACGGACAACAGATGGTTCAGCTTCGGATTCGGTTGCGCCATCATGGCAGCCTCCCTTCAACTCGAATCGGGCACATATCTGGTGGGGCTCCAGAAATGACGGCTGCCGTGTGCCAGGGCACCTCGCTGCCTAGGCTCTGTGCGACCCACGCTTGCGACAGCACAATTTTAGGGCGGCGATCACGGGTATGGATAAGAAATGCCCGCAACCCCACCGGGCTGTTCACCCGTAAGCAGCCTACGCAACGATGAGGAGCGGAGTTTTATTCACTCTTTCGCTCATCGGATAGGGGATCGGCACGTAGTCCCGGAACAGGCGGTACGCGACCATGAAACCGGGCGGCCAGAGTCAGTGCGGATAGCAGCAAGCGGGTTGGCTGAAGGTCCTGGTTCCAGGGGGCGCCGAGGCGCTATTTCTCCTTATTCCGCTGGCCGATGCCATCTTCTTGGCGGTGTATGAATGGCAGGCGAAGGCGACTTCTCCCATTCGCCGCGTGACGAGCCCCGGTGCCTCTGGGCACAACAACCGTACCGCCACGTCTGATCGAGGTTGCGGCGATCCCCCATCAGTTTCACCCGCGGGCCCGGATGTGCGCGCAAGAAACCGTCGAGTGCTGGCGCGAATAGCCGAGCGGAGAAAAACGGTGTGGTGGCCAAAGGCATAAGACCGGCAAGCTCACCGGCCGCTTTCAACTGCTGCTTGCGGCATTCCGTACCACTTCCTGTAAGAGAAAAATCGTAGGTGGCAAACCAACGCATCTCCATCCTCGTCGCGCTCGATGGCGCCGACGAGGGGCTCAAACGCGCCATCACCTCTGCCGAGCGCAGCCTCGGTGAATTGGCTGCATCAGCCAAGACCGCAGGCGACAGGGCCGCAGTGGGCATCGCCCAGGTCAAGGCTGGCGTGTCCGTCGTCAGTGAGCAGATCACCACTCGGGATGCGGGGCATGAAGCGCAGTATGCAAGATCAGGCCGCACACGAACTCCTCGCTCACCAAGCAGGGCGGGGCCAGACCATTCAGCAGGGCTTGAGCCTGCACTCGTACCAGAGCCAGTTCTCAGGGGGGATCGTCTATCAAGTGTGCGGTGCGGTTTGTGTGGTGTCGACACCATTCACCCGTCGCGCCTGGAGCGCTCACTTCGCGTGAGCGCGGCGCTTGCAAGGAGAATGATGCAACACCATTTCAGCTTCCCGTTTGATAGCGGGGCGACTGTAGCCCGCTCCACTCGGTGGATACGCTCGCGCCGCATGAGGCTCAAGAATCGCTGTGATGCGATTTCCCGTCGTTTCACCAGAAGCGAGAGCGTTACCGTGCATGAATCGCTGCAAGGTCGTCAAGGTTTTTGTCTTGCCTAGGTAAGCCCAATTTCGGATTGGGGTGGCTAATTTCGGTGGATCATTGCGAAGCGGAAATGCCTAGGCAATATTATATATGCACACTATCGATCACATTCGGTGTGCAGGAGGAAGGTGCTGCATATATTTATCGGCATATTTAAACTGTTGAATTTTTTATCCGAATTTGTGGGCTATATGTTTTCAATATTTTATTGGGATTGTGTAATTGTAAATTAATATATTTGAATGGGGTTGCCTCATAATCTTGGATAATTTATTTTGTTTTTTGATGAGAGATTTTGGGTATTAATTTTATTGAGGAAATAGAGGGCAAAATGCTTAATAGGCTTAAATTGAACTCAATCTTTCGGTCCCACAATAGTCAGGCCACATCTCGCCCCGAACGTGAAAATGAACGGCAGAATGCCTCGGATACAAGCGGGAGAGTGCGTTCAGGTCCCTTGGAGGGCTTGCGGGTAGGCGATGGCGCGCATCGGCGAAGCGGCGGACAGCGTAATTTGGCGAACCTGACGCGCCTCTCTGCGCAGGGCAGTCTGACGGGAAAACCCGATCTCCGCGAAGCGCGCATAGCGCAATCGCACTTGCGTGCTTCGCAGGAACCAGGCCCTTCCACGGGTCACCAAGAAGCTGCAGCGGCAGTGCGGCGCGAACTGCTTTTAGCTCCTTCCGTGGCACATTCGGTGCCTTTACCGGCTTCGGTGGGCAGCCAAATAGACAGGGCATTTGTCAATTTTCCCCGTGACGATCCTGGTAGCTTGCAATTTCAGGGGCGCGTGCAACTCGCCTCGACCATTGGCCAATTGCAGCAACTGCGAAAGACACTTCCTGATAGCCCGGTGTGCTTCTACCCGTGCGGAGGTGCGGACGGGTTCTACCCCGCGTTGTTGAGCAACGCCAAAATCACGGTGATGACCGGAGCAGAGCCTTGGGGGGGGACGGAAGACGTCAAGCGAGCCCTGAATTTTAAAAAAAATGCTGGCAATATTGGCGGAATGGGGTTGGGCGGTGGATTCGACGGAGTGCGGGACTGGGGCGAGGGAGCAGAAACACTCGGTTTCAACATGGGAACGCTCGGGCCGCTCGCCATCGCACGCGCTATTGCTGCGCAGGCTCTCAATGGGGAATCTGTGAAAAGCCTGAAGATCAGCGCATTTGATATCGGTGAAAATGGTCAGTTGAATTTTTCCAGAACCAAGCCTGACAACACCAACAATGATCATGTCGCGTTCTGGTTAACCAATCAAGATGGCGAATCCAAACTGTATCTGTACTATTCCCTCGATGTAGACGATGCCGCCGCTCTTGCCAAGATCGCCAATCTCCACGGGCTACTTTCCAGAATCAGCGATAAGGGTCAGACGCTTCTCATGGAGAAGGGGATTCCCTCCAATCTTTACAAACACGAGAACACGAAACATCTTCTGTCGCCGCAGGCTTCGCTGATCAGGGCGGTCGTTTGCGACACACACCAGAGCAATGATTGTCGCTCGCAGCCTGTTTTTCTCCGTGATGTCGCGCTGCAGCAGAAGACGGTTGCTTTGGATAAGGCGCCGGGAACCGCATCTTGGATATCGCCGAAATTCGGCTATGGCGACAAGGTTTTTATTCATACGCCGAGCGTCTGAACATCTGGGGCTACGGCGCTCACCGGAACGGCGAATGCGTGCCAAGGTTGGTTCCTGACACCGCAAAGCTAGTGGATAAGGACGCATCGCGGTGCAAAGACAGAACTCCAGCGCTCCGTGGGTCCATGCGCTGGCGGCCGGTGATCATGTAATGGTTTACGGCCCTGTATTGCGCGGCAAAGACCTCCGCCTCTTCCGCTATGCCATGCGGTCGGTTGCCGTGAACCTGGCGCGCGAAGCGAGCTTCCACACCGATGATTTCGAGACCAGCAGGTCGGCCGGCTGCGATGGTTTCACGCTGGCGATGCGGCAGGTCTTGCCCGGCAGGCGGCGGGATGCGTGGGTTGGCGTTTCCGAGCGGGGTGAGCAACGACTCGAAGTGCTTGGGCACCTTGAGTAAGCAACAGTGTGGCCGGGTAGCCCGGCCACGATTTTCTCTTCAAGCCATCGGATGCCGAGCGCTACAGCATCTTCTGAATGTCGCTCAGCGCGTCATCCAGTTCGAGTTTGAGCGGCACCAGCAGGCAGTGCAGGCATCGACATTCCCAAGCACGGTCGCTCCACAAGTCAAGCAGTTGCAGGATGCCGACGAGGCCGGTAGTGACATTGAGCAGACGCGCGCACTGTGCGTTTGCGGTTGCTCGCGGCTTCCGGCGTCAGTTGTCGAGCCAGCTCGCGCAACTGGGCCAGGGCGAGGGGCTGCGCGGATCGGTTTCGCTTACGCACCCGTTACCTCCATCCGGCTGACGATAAGATCGTGTAGCGGACGGTGGATGACATGTGGTGGTGGGGAAAGCGCTTGCTTGACGCAAGCAGAGATGTTGGGCATTGCGGGCTCCGTATGATGTGGTGGCCCGCTGCTCATTTCCACATAAGCAGGGCGGGCCAGACGGCGAGGGTGGAAAACCGGCATACGGTGACCGGCCAGCCCGAAGGCTGCCTCGCCCGGCCCGCGGCGCTTATTGTAAGCGTGCAAGTACGCTAGAAATAGAAATCGCCGTAGGAGGATCTTTTCACCATATGCCATTCGGGTTTCCACACCCGGTCACCGTTGTTTCGGCGACGGGGGACAGTCTTGGTGAACCCGCTCGGAGAGTCAATACGGATGCGCGGCAGGAAATTCTGACTGGCCACCTCAGGTAAGAGCCCGTTTGAAAATTCCCCGCGAGGGTGATGTAAAGGCGGGATGTGGAAAAAAGAACATCGAGAACGCGAGGCGAAGCTGGCTGGCAAGACCAAGCGTTACCGCAGCGACATGACGGACGTCGAATAGGCCGCTGTGCAGCCGCTGCTGCCACGCGCGGCCCTGCGTGGCCGGCGCCGGGAGTGCGACCTGCGGGAGGTGGTGAACGCCCTGCGCTATCTGGTGCGGGCGGGTTGCGGCTGGCGCATGCTGCCTCACGACTTCCCGCCGTGGCAAACCGTGTATTGGTGGTTTCGTCGGCTCATGCGCCGCTTCCTGTTCCGCACGCTGCACGACGTGGTGCTGATGCTGGATAGGGCGTTGGCTGGGCGGCAGCCGTGCCCGAGTGCGGGCGTCATCGACAGCCAGACAGTCAAAGCGCCCTCGGCCGACAAGCGTGGCTACGATGCGGCCAAGAAAATCGTCGGGCGCAAACGGCATATCGCGGTGGACACGGATGGGAGGCTGCTGATGGTGAACCTGACGCCAGCGGACATTGCCGACAGCACGGGGGCGCTGGCGGTGCTGGAGGCGATGAAGAAACGTTGGCCGGGCGTGAAACACCTGTTTGCCGATGGCGCATACGACCGTACAACGCTGACGGACAAGGCCGCAACCCTCGACTTCGTGGTTGAGGTGGTGCGCCGCCACGAGCAGCAAACGGGCTTTGCCGTTCTGCCGTGCCGCTGGGTGGTTGAGCTCATCTTTGGGTGGATGGTTCGCTGGCGTCGGCTCGTACGCGACTACAAGCAGCGCGCGGACGTCTCGGAGGCCATGATTCATATCGCGATGAGCGGCTTGCTACTGCGCAGAATCGCTCATCCTTGAATTTCCAAACGGGCTCTAAGACCCACCCCTTTCAAGGTCTTGTCGCACAGAAGTGCCGTATTCTTCCGCTCGCCTTGAGGAAACGGGAGAGAGGAAATCTGGCAAGCCGTTGTAGAGCGATTTGAGGAGCATGCGCCGGCGAGCGTGATGGCGCGTCTGGCGCTGGAGCGGGCGTTGCCGGCTACGTGGGTGGACGAGGTATTCGAAGTGCATCGAAATCGCCAGTACCCGCGAGAGCTGATGTTCTCCACCATCGTGGAGCTGATGACGTTGGTGACCCTGGGGCTGCGTCCTTCGTTACATGCGGCCGCGCGCAAGATGGGCAATCTGCCGGTGTCAATGGCAGCGCTGTACGACAAGCTCAACCGCACAGAGCCAGCGATTCTGCGAGGCTTGGTACGCGGCAGCGCACAGCGTTTGGCGCAGGTGGCGGTGCACCTGGATGAGCGCACCAGCCTGCCGGGCTGGCAGTTGCGCATCGTAGACGGCAACCATCTACCGGCCAGCGAGAAGCGGCTGGGGCCGCTACGCGGCTATCGTGGCGCCGCGCTGCCTGGGCACAGCTTGGTGGTCTACGACCCGGATCTGGGCTTGGTGTGCGATGTGGTGGCCTGCGAGGATGCGTACGGAAGCGAGCGAGCCGGCATGCAGCCCTTGCTCGACAGTGCCCAAGCCGGGCAATTGTGGATAGCGGATCGGCACTTCTGCACCCACACCATCATGCAAGGCTGGAGTCGGGCGGGAGCGGAATTCATCGTGCGCGAGCATGCGCGCCACCCGCGACTAAGCCGGCATGGCTGCTGGAGTGGGTACAAGCGTATCGACACGGGCCGCGTGCGCGAGCAGGCCATCGAAGTGCGAGTCGTTCACGATGACGAGTGCCAAGCCAGGCCGCCAAGTTGGCGCCGCATCGAGATCGAACTGGACACGCCTACCGAGGCCGGCGAAACCGTGATCGGGCTGTGGAGCAATCTGCCTGCCCAGGTCGATGCGGCAACGATCGCTGCGCTGTACCGCAAGCGCTGGCGCATCGAGAGCATGTTCCAGCGCCTGGAGTCGGTGCTGCACAGCGAGATCAAGAGTCTGGGGCATCCCCGAGCGGCTTTACTGGGCTTCACGGTGGCGGTGCTGGCCTATAACGTCGTGTCACTGCTGCAGCGTGCCGTCGAGCAGGCGCACCATGAATCGGCGCCGCAGTTGGAGGTCTCCAGCTATCACCTGGCCGAGCACATCAAAAGCGGCTATGAGGGCATGCTGATCGCTTTGCCAGCCGAGCACTGGCCCAGTGCGGCCGAAGCGTCTGCGCAGTCGCTGGCTCAAAGGCTGTTGCACTTGGCGCGGCGCATCTCACCCACTCAAGTGGCCACGAGCAAACGCGGCCCCAAGCTCGACAAGCCCACGGGCTATGTGGACGGCAGCATCGCCCGAGCCCATGTCTGCACTGCCCGCGTACTCAAAAAGGCCCGGGCGACAAGACCTTGAAAGGGGTGGCTCTAAGACCCGTCGTTAAACGAAACTTGCAGGTGCTAACGTCTGCGCATTGGATGGCGGCAGAGAGGGCCACCCAACAGTGGTGGCCCTCTATTCCTGGAGCGCGTTAATGGGCCGCTGCTGCATCAAAACTCAGTTCGCCCAGTTTTTGCGCCGCAGTCTCAATCCCAAACAAGGGAATGCTGTAGTGGTACGCCACAGGCAGTTGCTGGCCGTTAATCAGTGCAACGGCCCTGATTTCATCCTTGAGCATCATGGCGGCCGGCCCCGCCAGGAGCGAAACGGACCGCATCAAAAGGCTGCGTTCGGAGTAACCTCGGATCGTCAGGGTCATGTGCCTGTCATTGGCGATCGGGATCCCCGCCTTAACCGCTGCTGCCGTGTAGCTGGTGCGGATCAATTCCGGAACCGAAGGGCGTACCTCGCAGTCCCCACAATCGACTAGGACCGTGATATCCGGCACGCTCGTCGGGCGTGCCTGTGCGGTTGTTGGGCCTTTTTCGGCAGCGCAGCCGGCCAAGAGCGTGGCGACGGCCACCGAACCCAGTACTGCCGGTCGAATGAAGCCTTTCATGATATTCCCCCGAGATTGTTGTGTTTCCGCTTATGTTGATGTCGCCGGTGCTTTGCCCGGTCAGTAAGTGTTGGGCACCGCGACCGCCGCCCCATCCGTAGTGATGAAATCGTGGCCGGACTGTGGCGGGCCGGATTCCGTGGGAAATAGCGAACGCGGGCAACCCGACTATCGTAAGGGGCGCGTCGTTCACTGCGGTTCAGCAGCGTTAAGAAGAGTAAAAACGATAGGTTCCGATGGCGTCTGGGCTTATCGGTTCGGGCGCTGTCGTAAACAGCGCCGCATTTTTTACCGCCCTGAACGCTGCTGAACCGTGGTGAACGGACGGCGCTTTTACGATGCCTGCATCATCCCGACGCACTGAACAGGAGTGACATCATGCGGTGGAACCACTCCCGGCGGTCGGCCCTCTGCCTGGCGATGGCCTTACAGGCAAGCGCATTCGCACAAGCACAAGCGAAAGCAGGTAAATGGGAGCTGTCGGGCACGTTCAAGGGTGTGCCTTTCAGGCGCGACGCTCGGATCTATTCCTGAGAGCCCGTTTGAAAATTCCCCGCGAGCGTGATGTAAAGGCGGGATGTGAAAAAAAGAACATCGAGAACGCGAGGCGAAGCTGGGTCGCAAGACCAAGCGTTACCCGAGCGACCTGACGGATATCGAATGGGCCGCTGTGCAGCCGCTGCTGCCACGCGCGGCCGTGCGAGGCCGGCGTCGGGAGTGCGACTTGAGGGAGGTGGTCAACGCCTTGCGCTATCTGGTGCGAGCGGGCTGCGGTTGGCGCATGCTGCCGCACGACTTCCCGCCTTGGCAAACCGTGTATTGGTGGTTTCGTCGGCTCATGCGTCGCTTCCTGTTCCGCACGCTGCATGACGTGGTGCTGATGTTGGACCGGGAGTTGGCTGGGCGGCAGCCGTGCCCAAGTGCGGGCGTCATCGACAGCCAGACAGTCAAAGCGCCCTCGGCCGACAAGCGTGGCTACGACGCGGCCAAGAAAATCGTCGGGCGCAAGCGGCATATCGCGGTGGACACGGATGGACGGCTGCTGATGGTGAACCTGACACCGGCGGACATTGCCGATAGCACGGGGCGCTGGCGGTACTGGAGGCGGTGAAGAAACGTTGGCCGGGCTTGAAACACCTGCTTGCCGATGGCGCGTACGACCGTACAACGCTGATGGACAAGGCCGCAACCCTCGACTGCGTGGTTGAGGTGGCACGCCGTCACGAGCAGCACACGGGCCTTGCCGTCCTGCCGCGCTGCTGAGTGGTTGAGCGCACCTTTGGGTGGATGGTTCGCTGGCGTCGGCTCGTACGCGACTACAAGCAGCGCGCGGACGTCTCGGAGGCCATGATTCATATCGCGATGAGCGGCTTGCTACTGCGCAGAATCGCTCATCCTTGAATTTCCAAACGGGCTCTAAGGTGGTCAGAAGTCCAGCGGCGCCATCGGGACATCCCAGTCCGAGGCGCGCGCCTCGCTCGTCTGGTACAGCTGCTTGACGAGCTTGATGTAGTCCAGGAAATCCTTGTTTTCGGCCGCCAGCCGGTTGGCCGACTCCCAATCGATCTCGGCTCGCTCGCGTGCCGGGATGAGAATCTCGCTTTCGGATGGGTTCGTGGTGTCCAGCCGGATGAGCCCGATGCCGTGCACGCCTGACAGCATCCGCAATTCCTTCATCGTGTCGGCCTGCACTTCGCCCGCAACGAGGTAACCGAAGTTGGCCCAGGACGAGTTCGACACCGCCTGGAAGAAATGTTCCCGCACGTTCGAGCGGTTGAGCAGCAGCTTGACCTCGAAGGACCACAGCTTGGTCCGCTGGCCCGCGTACTGTTTGACGCAATCTTGGACTTCGCGGTGCCATTCTCGGCCCAAGTCCTCCATGCCGACCAAGTCCGGGAACAGCCAGCGGTTGCCATTGGAGCCGCGCTTGTTGGACGAGCGTTTCTCATCGATGCGCTTGGTGTAGATGTCCAGCTCTTCCCAGAGGTACCGGGCCAGCAGGGGGTAGAGCGCATGTTCGCCTTTTAAGCCAGGCTCTGCCGCAGTGGTGGCGATCTCGGCATCCTCGGCCAGCATCACCTCGTCGGCATCGGACTGCTCGGAGTGGTAGTACCGGCGCGGGCGCCCCTCGGTGATTTTCAATTCGGGATGCTTCTTCTGCAGCTGTGGCCGTTGTGAGCCGATTTCAGCTGCCAGTTGCTGCAGGAGTGCTGCGTCCGTTGCCAGCGCCTGGCTGCGCGCTTTCTTTGCCTGGCACTCGGCGGGGAAGGTCTCGAACACCCATTCGGCGATTTGCCGCGCGGTGAACTTCTCCCCACTGTGGGCCTGCAGGAAGGCAAGAACCGTCTTGCCCAGGTTCAGCTTGTCGCTTGCCACATCAAATCCTGTTCTGCGATGGCGGCGACAGCATCGTGTCGCCATTGAGAAATGGGCCGTGCCGGATGGCCCCTCGCCGTCGGCGAGCGGCCGCGATGGTATCCGGTTTCGCTTGCCGTAGTCTTGCCCCGCAAAGCGAATCAAAAGGGCAATGACTGGCCTGGCTCAAGAGCAAGCCAGGGTGTAACCCACCTAGCGCGGGAAACTTCCCGGGTGAATCTAGTTGTGTGAGTTTTGTTGAGAATTGGATGGGGTTGCGACTGATTTCCGCAACGTTGCCGCACAGATACCTCATATTGAGTAGTAATCACCACTTTGTGAAGCTGTTTTCGCTTAGAATCCGGGCCTCGTAAAAATTACAAAATCCGGGTTGTCATGAACGCGAAGTGCTATCGAACCGTTTTCAACGCTGTACGCGGCATGTTGGTTGCCGTAGAGGAATCGGCGAGAAGCACAGGCAAGGGGCGTCAGACCGGCGGGCAAGCCGGCATGTCGGCCGCATCGACCTCCACCGCCGCGCGCTTCGCCGTGCTGCCGGTGGTGTTCGGGGCATGGTGCGTATTGGGCATGTCCTATACCGTGCAGGCCCAGGTTGTCGCGGCCCCGGGGTCGGGCGCCCATGTCATCCAGACGCAGAGTGGATTGCAGCAAGTCAACATCGCACGTCCGAACGGAAGCGGTGTTTCGCTCAATACCTATACGCAGTTCAACGTTCCCGGTCAGGGCACCCTCCTCAACAACGCCCCCGGCATCACGCAAACGCAGCAGGCCGGCTACATCAACGGCAACCCGAACCTGCTGCCCGGCGGTTCGGCGCGCATCATCGTCAACCAGGTCACCAGCACGTCGCCGAGTACCCTGCAGGGGTATCTGGAGGTGGCCGGACCGCGTGCGGAAGTGGTGATCGCCAACCCGAACGGCATCCTGGTCAACAGCGGGGGCTTCATCAATACGAGCCGGGCGACGTTGACGACCGGGGTGCCCGTTTTCGGCGGTAGCGGCAGCCTCGATGCCTACCGCGTGACCGGGGGCCAGATCACGGTGCAGGGCGCGGGCCTGAACGCCAGCAACGTCGACCAGGTGGACCTGATTGCGCGGGCGGTGTCGGTCAACGCTTCCGTGTACGCCAACCAGCTCAACGTGGTGGCTGGCGCGAACCAGGTCGACCGTAGCACCCTCGGCGCGACGCCGATTGCCGGGGACGGCGCCGCGCCCGCCAACGGCATCGACGTGAGCCAGCTGGGCGGCATGTATGCCAACAAGATTCTGCTGGCCTCGACCGAGAAAGGTGTTGGGGTTTCCCTGCGCGGCGTGGCGGCGGCCCAGGCGGGTGATCTGACGCTGACGTCGCAGGGCAAACTGGTGCTCGCCGGCCAGACCAACGCGAGCGGCAACCTGTCCGTGTCCGCCCAGGGCGGCATCGATAACACCGGCACCACCTACGGCCGGCAATCCGCCTCCCTCAGCACGTCCGGTGACCTGACGAACAGCGGCACGCTCGCCGCGCAGCAGAACCTGAGCCTCAACGCGAACCACGTCACCTCCAGCGGGACGCTGGGTGCCGGCGTCAACAGCGACGGCTCGCTCGCGCATGCGGGCGACCTCTCCGTGGTTGCCGGAGGATCGATGTCCGCGACCGGCCAGAACGTGGCTGGTGGCAATGCGACCCTGCAGGGTGCGAGCGTCAATCTTGCCGGCAGCCAGACCTCGGCCAACGGCAACCTCAGTCTGAACGCCCAGACCGGCAATCTGGATCTGACCGGTGCGACAGCGAGCGCGGGCGGGGCGCTGAGCGCCAACGCCCAGGGCGCGCTGATCAACGACCGTGGCCATCTCGCCAGCCAGGGCGCCACAGCCATCACGGCCGGCAGTCTGTCCAACCAGGGCGGGCAGGTCGTCTCGCAGAATGCGCTGTCGGCCAACATCGCGGGCGTGCTCGCCAACCAGGGCGGCACATTGCAAGCGGCCGGAGCGCTCAATGCCAACGCGGGCAGCCTGGACAACACGGCGGGCCACATCGCCTCGCTCAATGCTGACGGTCTGAACCTCACCACGACCGGGCGGCTCACCAACGCCCAGGGCGGCACGATTGGCGGCAACGGCAATGTGACCGTGCAGGCCGGCCAACTGAGCAACGCCGGCACCATCAGTGCCGTGCAGAACCTGGGCGTTAGCACGGCGCAGACCCTGACCAATGCCGGCACGCTCGCCGCCAACGGCAATACCACGGTCTCCGCCGGGACGACGCTGACCAACGCGGGCGGCACGATTGCATCCGGCCAGCGGACAAGTGTTTCCGCCGCGACGCTCGACAACAGCGCGGGGACCCTCACCGGCAACCAGCTTGCGCTGGCCGCGGCCAACCTGATCAACCGCAACGGCAGCATCACGCAGTCCGGAACGGGGCCGATCACGATCGGAGTGTCCGGCACGCTCGACAACACCAACGGTTCCATCCAGACCAACAGCGCGGACCTGACGCTCGCACCGGCGACGCTGATCAACGACCACGGCACGATCACCGATGCCGGCACGGGCACGCTGTCGGTAACGGCCGCAAGCCTGTCCAACACCGGCGGCACGATCGCAACGAACGGCGCGCTGGACGTCCAGGCCGGCGCCGTGTCGAACCAGGGCGGCAAGCTGTCGGCGCAATCGCAGGCCACACTCAACGTCGCATCGCTCGACAACAGCGCGGGCGGCTACGTGGGCGCGCAAGGTGTCGCCATCACGGACCAGGGCGCGCTGAACAACGCGGGCGGTACCGTCGCGGCAAGCGGCGCGCTGACCGTATCGGCGGGTTCCATCGTCAATGCCGGCGGGGCCATCAAGAACGCCGGCACCCAGGCAACCCGCGTGAGTGCAACCCAAGCGCTCTCCAACACCCGGGGCGGCCTGATCGGCGGCAATGGCGAGGTGTCGGTGTCGGGCGGCAGCGTGGACAACTCGGGTGGAACCGTTGCCGCAGGCGGTGCCGTCACCGTGCAGTCCGGCAGTACCCTGGGCAACGCGGCAGGGCTGATCCAGGCCAAGGGCAACGCCTCGGTCACAGCGGCGGGCGCCATCACGAACACCGGTGGCCAGATCGAAGCGGACGGTGCGTCGGCAACGCTCCAGGTCACGGGCGCGAGCCTCGACAACACGAACGGCCGGATCGCCAACGCAGGCAGCGGCGCGACCACGGTCGGCGCGGCCTCGATCACCAATGCCAACACCGGCGGCGTTGCCGGGGCGGGCACCATCGGCGGCAACGGCGATGTGACGGTCTCCGGGCGGGCGTTGTCGAACACCCAAGGCGGGCAGATTGTTGCCGGCCACAATCTGACGCTCGCGACGGCGCAGTCTGTGAATAACAGCACGGGCTCGTTATCGGCCGCCAACAATCTGACGCTTGACCAGTCGGGTGCCGCTGTTATCAACCAGGGGGGCTCGATGCGCGGCAACGGCGCGGTGAGCCTCAATGTCGCCTCGCTCGACAACACCGCGGGCAAGATCGGAAACGACGCCGGCAGCGGCGGCAGTGTCGCGATGACGACCGGTTCGCTGGCGAACCAGGGCGGCGCCATCGGCAGCGACCGGAACCTGAGTGTCACGACCGGGCAACTGAGCGGCGACGGCAAGATCATTGCCGGTGGCGATGGCGCCATTACGATCAACGGTAACTACACCCACTCGGCCGCCAGCCAGATCCAGGCCAACCACAACCTGACCTTCACCACCACCGGCACCCTGACCAACCAGGGCACGCTGGCCGCCGTCAATGCGCTGACGGTCAATGCGGCGAGCGTCGACAACCGCGCCGGAGCCGACCTGAACTCGGCGTCCACCGCGGTCAACGCCGGCGGCGCGATCACCAACGCCGGCCGGATCGAAGGCGACACGGTCTCCACGCAAAGCGGGTCGTTCGCCAATACGGGCACCGTGATCGGCAACAACGTGACGCTGAACGCCCGAGCCATCAGCAACACGGGGGCGTCGGCGGCGCTGGCCGCGGCGACGCAATTGAACCTGTACGCGTCCGACAGCCTGTCCAACACGGGCGGCGCGACGATCTTCAGCCTGGGCGACATCAACATCGCCGCCAACGCAGCGCGCGATGGCAGCGGCCTGCTGGCCAACCGTTCGAACCTGGTCAACAACGATCAGTCGACCATCGAAGCGCAGGGCAACCTGGAGATCGCCACCCAGACGCTGAACAACACGCGGCCGGAGCCGATCGTGCAGACCGTGACGACGGGCACCAGCACGGCGCACGAAACCAAGCGCGGCAAGTACATCGCCTGCGCGACCATGAACGCCGCGCCGCACGGCGGCTGCACGCAGGCGGTCTGGAACAGCGGCTACAAGACGCCGATCGATGCGACCTTCTCCACGTCGCAGATCGTGTCGCAGACGTCGGGGCCGAATCCGGTCGACAACGTGCTGGTGGTCAACGTCAACGGCCAGAACCAGACGATCTACTACAACGCGGTCACCAACAACGGCAACGGCACGGTGAGCGTCAACTACTGGGACGCCTACGACCCGCATACCAACTACGTGCCCTCCACGGAGTATGCGACGCGCAGTGACGGCCACAACGGCTACCAGCGTGTCGAAATCGCCCGCGACACGACCACCACGACCCAGCAGGACCAGGTGAGCGGCGGCAGCGCACCGCAGGCCCAACTGCTGTCCGGCCGCAACATGACGCTGGCCAACGTTGGCACCATCAACAACAACTACAGCGCCATCGCGGCCGGCGGCTCGATCAAGATCGGCAGTTCGCAGCAAGGCGGCGCGGTCGGCAGCGGCAACTACGGCGGCACCACGGTCAACAACGTCGGGCGGACGCTTTATCAGTACCAGACCCGGAACATCGTCTCGACCTATGCATGGAACGAGGGGACGAACCAGGATGTCGGCACAGTGGCACAAGCGCCAGTGGTGGCGGCACCGGTGGCGATCGGCGGCACGGGCGGCACCCTCATTGCCAACAACGCAATCCAGATCAACGCGACGAACCTGAACAACACCAACGTGGCCGCCGCCAGCTCCGCGACCGGGGCGACGGGCGGCACGCTGGGCGCGAACCAGTCCGCTGCCGGCGTTGCCACCTCCGGTCAGCAGACGGTGGGGGCGGCCAGTGCCCAGCAGCCCGCCGTGAATGCGCCCCAGTCGGTGGCCGGCAGCAACGGCGCGCTCAACATCAGCCTGCCGACCAGCGGCCTGTTCTCGTTCCGCACGGCGCCCGGCCAGCCCTACCTGATCGCCACCGACCCGCGCCTGACCAGCTATACCAAGTTCATCTCCAGCGACTACATGCTGAGCGCGCTGAACCTGAACCCGCAGCAGGTCCAGAAGCGCCTGGGCGACGGCTTCTACGAAGAGAAGCTGGTGCGCGACCAGATCACGCAGCTCACCGGGCGCGTCTATCTGCAGGGCTACGGCAACAACGAAGACCAGTACCGCGCGCTGATGGCCTCGGGCGTCAACGCGGCCAAGCAGTTCAGCCTGGTGCCGGGCATCGCACTGACGGCGGCCCAGATGGACGCCCTGACCAGCGACATCGTCTGGCTGGTCAGCCAGACCGTGAAGCTGCCGGACGGCTCCACGCAGCAGGTGCTGGCGCCGGTCGTCTATCTGGCACATACGCACGCGAACGATCTGCAGCCCACCGGCGCGCTGATTGCCGCCGATGATGTACAGATCCATGCCGTAGGCAGCGCGACCAACTCGGGCGTGATCAAGGGTGGCACGCAGACGGTCATCACGGCCACGGACATCGTCAACCGGGGCGGCACCATCTCGAGCGACAAGGCCCACGGCACGACGGTGGTCTCCGCCACCCATGACATCCTCAATGCGTCGGGCGAGATCAGCGGCAACCGGGTGGCAGCGCAGGCCGGCCACGACATCGTCAACACGACGCTGGTGGATACCGTCGGCGCGACGGCGGTCGCCGGCAACAGTCGCGCAAACGTAACGCTGGTCGGCCGTCAGGGTTCGATTGCCTCGACGGGCGATCTGCTGGTGCGGGCGGGCAACGATCTGACCGTGCACGGGGCCAACATCACCGCCGGCGGCAACGCCCAGGTGACGGCGGGGCATGACATCCTGGTCGATGCGGTGCAGTCGACCACGTCGCAGTCGGTCACCAAGAACAGCCAGCATCATTGGGAAGCTGACAGCACGACCCACCAGGGCAGCACGATCTCGGCGGGCGGCAGCCTGGCCATGCAGAGCGGCAATGACACCACCTTCAAGGGGGCGAAGGTCAGTGCCGGGCAGGATCTTGTCGTCGTCGCCGGCGGCGATCTGACGGCAACAACGGTCACTGACACGTCGAAGTACAACAACGTTGCGGCAGACGACAAAGCACGGAAAGAGTCCAGCCGGACCTACGACGAGACGGTCGTCGGGACCACCTTCACCGCAGGCCGCGACGCCACCTTCGCCGCCGTGAACGCGAACGCAGGCGGGCAGGCGCGGACCGACGGCAAGGGGAATGTGACCTTCATCGGTTCATCGGTCACGGCAGGCACCGCGCAGCAGGACAGCACACCCGCGGCTGCCGCTGCAGGTAACCCCGAGCACATGAGCATCGGCCGTATCGATCCGACGGGCTCCAAGTCCACTGCATCGACCAAGGCGGGCGGCGTCACCATCGTGGCCGACCGCAATGTGACCCTCGCCGAGGCGCGCGAGGTGCATGACAGTACCCGGTCCGTGTCCAGCGCGAGCGGGAGCCTGTTGTCGTCCAAGTCGGCCTCGTCCAGCGACGCGATGCACCTGGACGTGGGGGCGGGGAGTTCAGTCTCGGGCAATTCCGTACGCGTGCAGGCCGGCAATGACCTGACCGTGCGCAACAGTGCCGTGGTGGGCTCGGACGATGTCAGCCTGAACGCCGTGGGCGGCAATGTGCTCATCACGGCCGGCCAGAACGTCCGTGACGAATCGCACAGCTTCGAGCAAAAGCAGTCGGGCTTCTCCGGCACCGGGGGGATCGGGATCGCCTACGGCCACAGCGGCGCCAACGGCCGTTCCGAACTGCACGAGGTCACGCAGAGCGATGCGCGCAGCACGGTCGGCAGCACCGGCGGCAACGTGTCGATCTCGGCCGGCAAGGACGCGGCCATCATCGGCAGCGATGTGATGGCGGGCTCGGCTGGCGGCGCCACCGGCAACATCGATGTGCGCGCGCAGAACATCCGGATCGAAGCGGGGCAGGATCACGCGTGGTCGAGCTCGTCCCAGGAGGCGCACAGCAGCGGCATTTCCGTCGGGCTGGTGGGCACGCCGCTGGACACCTTGCGCAACCAGCGCGAGGCGCAGCGTGATCCCAGCAAGGTCAACCGCGTGCGCAACTCGCTCAATGAGGTGGGCGCGGGGGCGCTGGATACGCCGCAACTGGCGATCGGGTTCAACGCCCGCGGCAGCAGCAGCCGGACGTCGAGCGAATCGCTGACGCACAGCGCCAGCCAACTGACCGCATCGGGCGACATCCGCCTGCGCGCCACGGGCAACGGCGCCACCGATGCCAACGGCCGCGCCGCCAGCGGCGACATCACCATCACCGGCAGCACCCTGAGCGCCGGCGGCACAGCAGCGCTGGATGCGCAGCGCAGTGTCGTGCTTCAGGCGTCCACCGACACCTACCAGGAGTCGAGTTCGGCCAGCAGCTCCGGCTCGCACTTCAGCACGGCCGGCCCCTCCTGGGGCGATCTTGGCCGCAATGTCGGTGGCGGGCCGAACAGCAGCGGGGTGGGGCTTGCACCCTACGGCTCCGCTCACAGTGCGGACAACGCCGCCGGCAACAGCAGCCGCCAGAACGCGTCGGTCGTGATCGGCAAGAGCGTGCAGGTGCAGGCGCGCACGGGCGACATCACCGTCGCGGGCAGTGGCATTTCGGCGCTGTCGGATGTGGACCTGCTGGCCAGGCAGGGCAAGGTCGACATCGTGGCGGGCAACGACACCTCCAGTCGCCACGAGGACCATTCCGACCGCACGATCGGAGATCTGGGCGGCAACGGTTACTCCGGCACGGTGGGCGTGCGCAGCGCCAGCAGCACGTTGGACACGGCCAAGAGCCAACAGAGCACGATCCGCAGCCAGGTAAGCAGCGCGGCGGGCAACGTCACCATCGCCGCGCGAGACGACGTAACGGTGCACGGTGCCGATGTGTCGGCCGGTGGGGACCTCAAGGTGACCGGCCGCAACGTGCTGCTCGATGCGGGGCAGGACGCTGAGCGCAGCCGGCAGACGGAATCGTCGAGCCAGTACGGCGTGACGCTGGCGATGTCGGGCTATGCGGTGAGCATCGCGCAGTCGGTGGAGCAGGCAGGGCGGGCTGTCGAGCAGCACAAGGATCCGCGCGTCGCGGCGCTGTATCTGGCGCAGGCGGCGTTGATGGGTTACAACGCTGCGGGGAATCCAGGTCTGAACTCCCAGAACGGATCTGCCATCCAGGTGCAGGCAGCGGCGCAGCCGCAAGCGCAGTCGTCCGCCATCGTCAAGGCCACGCTCAGCATCGGCGGCGGGTCGTCATCGAGCGAGTCGAACGCGAACGCCACGGTCAACCAGGGCAGCACGCTGCGCGCGGGGCAGAACGTGACCATCACGGCGACGGGTAAGGACGCGTCGGGCAAGGTGGTGGACGGCGACATCGTGGCGCGCGGCTCCAGCATCTCGGGGCGTAACGTCTCGCTCGATGCGGCACGCGATATCACCCTGGAAAGCCGTCAGGACAACACGCACCAGGACAGCAAGAGCGGCGGCTCGAATGCGAGCATCGGCGTGGGCGTGGCCCTGGGCGGCAACCAGACCGGTTTCACGCTGGAGCTGGCCGCGGGCTTCAACCGGGCGCATGCGGACGGGGATGCGGTCACACACGTGAACTCGTCGGTGAACGCCGCCGACACGCTGACGCTCAACGCTGGTCGGGATGCGAACCTGCGTGGTGCGCAAGCGTCGGGCAGCACGGTGAACGCCACGGTGGGCCGCAACCTGAACGTGGAGAGCCGACAGGACACGGACAACTACGCCAGCCGTTCGGAGAGCGGCGGCGCGCAGGTGAGTCTGTGCTTTCCGCCGTTCTGTTACGGGTCGACCTTCAGCGGCAACGCGAACGTCGCGGAGGGCAAGACCGACAGCACGTATGCGTCGGTGGTGCATCAGAGCGGTATCGCGGCGGGCACGGGCGGCTACAACATCAACGTGAAGGGCAACACGGATCTGGTGGGCGGGGTGATCTCGTCCACGGCGGCACCGAGCAAGAACGTGCTGCGCACGGGCACGCTGACCACGCGGGACGTGGAGAACCACGCGGCGTACTCGAGCGAGCAGAGCAGCGTCAGCGTGAGCTACACCAGCGCCAATCCGCTCAACTCGGAGGCGGTGCCGACGCCGATGCAGCAGGGGGTGAGCAACCTGGCGAGCAATGCGGTCGGCAACGCGCAGGGACCGATCGCGGGGAATGCGTCGGGCACGACGCGCTCGGCCATCTCGGCGGGCACGGTCGTCATTACCGACAACGCTGGGCAGGTGGCGAAGACAGGCAAGGACGCGCAGGCCACGGTAGCGGGCTTGAACCGGGACACGGAGCACGCCAACGACGGGGCGATCGGGAAGATCTTTGATAAGCAGAAGGTTGAGGAGCAGCAGGAGATTGCGCGGTTGCAGGCGCAGGTGGTGCAGCAGGCGGCGCCGATCCTGTACAACAAGGTCGGTAGCATGCTGGAGGGGCAGCCTCCCGAGGTGAAGGTGGCGGTGCATGCGCTGGTCGGCGGGCTGATCAGCCGGGCGATGGGTGGGGAGTTTGTGGCCGGGGCGGCGGGCGCGGGTGCGGCGACGCTCATCATGGAGACGTTCGGGAAGGAGCTGGAGAGCAGCGATGCGCTGCGCAACCTGTCTGAAAAGGACCGCAAGGCACTGATGCAACTGGTGTCGGGTGCAATCGGTGGGGTTGTGGCGGGAGCGACCAGCGGGTCGGGTACAGCGGCTGCGGCGGGTGGGGCGACTTCGCAGATGGCGGAGCAGTTCAATCGGCAGTTGCATCAGGAGGAAACGAGCCTGATCGCAAAACTTGCCAAGGACAAGGCCCGACAAATTTGCGGCAGTGATACTGCTTGCATATCCCAAAAGACTACGGAGTGGTCTGATCTGCTGGAGCGCACCGCCAAGGGCATGGTAGACGACGGGGAGAATGCCAAGAATATGGCTTATCTCCAAGCCCTTTTGCAAACAGGCAGTATCCCCAATAGTGAAGGTTCGCGCGGCGGCATCGAGGCGTATCTCAAGAATTTGCAAACCGCGCAGGACATGCTTGTGCCCTATATGGGCAAGGCCATCATAGTCAACGGCGTGGCTGCTACTGCCGATGGCGCAGTACAGACCTATTTCAGTGCCACGCCTGCTCAGCGTGCAGATCCGAACGGCAACTATTTGCTGAACGTTCAGCCGCCAGCTCCTATTGTTCCGGGCATGGAGTTGCGCGATCAGAACCGCCTCGAACAATTCGCCACGCCCAACGGCTCGGCGCAGCCGGTTTATCCGGTGGAGGAATGGCTGATTGGGGGGCAAGTCGCCGGCAAACTTGCTGGCACGATAGGCCGTCTATTGGAGTCAGTGGACGTGGCCATGCTGGGCCGTGTTACCGCGTCACCAGGCGGTAACATTAGCGCACAGCAGATCACTCAGGAGGGCTTAGCCTTGCGCATGAGCACTGCCGATCGAGCGCTCCTATCTCAGATTGGCAATCTGCCGAGCAGCGCCTTGCAAGGGGATCTACGAGAATACGTGGCAAACAATTACTTCGTGCGCAACGGCTTTACGCCGATGTATGGTAAATGTGGTAGCGGGAATTGCTTTGATGGTGTTTATGTCAAGGGAGACGCCGTCTACATCAACGAGGTAAAGCCGCTAAATGCGAATGGATCGATACAGTTGAGCGGGCAGTCTGGGAGCCTGCCAACTCAGATGACTGATGCATGGGTTGACAATGCGATTAGTCGTCTCGCTAAGTCAGGCAACCCCGATGCTGTAAGGACGGCAGAAATTCTCCTTCAGGCGAAAAAAGATAATACGTTGGTGAAGATTGTAACTGGAGTCGACAGTAAGGGTATAACCGCAGTCAAATTGTCTGGAGGGAAGTGATGAATTCAATTGGTCGCGAGAAGAAATTAGAAAATTTGATAAATTTCTATGAGAGTCAATTGCCAGGATTGCTTTATGATATCCGCAGTCGACGAAAAAAAATTAGGGTGGGAACGGTTCTTGGATTTCTATCCAGTCATGCGAAAGTGATGGGTGCTAGCGCCTATTTCATAGAGCATGATGTTGAAAAATGCAAGCAGTATTATCACCTTGCTTCTAAACTCACGCTGGCAAGCGTCGGGCAAGATGGAGGGGCTGAATTCGAGGTTGGTGTAGACATTCTTGCCGCTTTGCTCTCGGATAGTCGCGAAGTCATTGAAGCAATCGCGAGCGTAGAGACTCCAGCACTGGTAAAAGAGCGCAGTAATCCTCTCAATAACCGGTTCCATGTCTACATGCTGCAACTGGCGATCCGCGGCGAGGACGAGGCTCTTCGTAGCATGGTGGAGAAGATTGCCAAACATGGCAGGAAACCTCTGCGAGAAGAATGCGCGGAAGAGAAGGACTTCTATTCGCTCCTGCTCAAGAGAGACAAAGTCGCCCTGGAAAAATTGATTCAGGAAAAGCATGCCCCAATAAAGAGCCATGATCCAATAGATGAGGATTTCATGTCTTACTTCGGAACCCTCGAAGCAAAGCTCTGTTGGTATCGAGGTATCCCAGTCGAGATCGATCATCCGTTGGTACCAATGGAGTTGATGCCGATCCGTCCGCTGGCGGCTTACGACGATGTGTACGATTTCCTCAAACCGGGATGGGTACCGCCGCCACAAGGGCTGATGGGTAAGCTGTCTAGGTGGATCGGCAAGCGAACTTGAACGCGTAGTCAGCATTCCTAAACGCGAATCGGCGGGCCATCTCAATTGCTGCCCGCGTGAAGTATTGCTGTATTCCACATGAAACACAGAAAAAAATCACTGCCGATCGCGCTGGGCGCTATCGGCCTTCTGATGTCGTCTCTTTCAGCCGGCGTCTTCGCTCAAGCAACCCCCGCCCAGTCGGCCGCAGCCGCCAACACAGAACAGGAACAACGCCTGCGCCAGCAGCAACAAGCCCGCGAACGCGAGCAAACCGTGCAAGCTCCTGCGGTTCGGGCCGAGCAAGCCGCACCGGCCGAGTTCCCCGAACTCCCCACTGAAACGCCATGCTTCCGCATTGACCGTTTCGCGCTGGAGGTCCCTCACGACCTGCCCGAGGCCGCCCGTATCAAGGGCGCCTCTGCTTTGCCCCAAGACCCCTTCGCCTTCGCCCAGGCATGGCTTGACCACTACAACGGCACCTGCATCGGCAAACAAGGCGTGGACCTGCTCACCAAGGGCATCTCGCAAGCCATCCTGAGCCGAGGCTACGTGACCACGCGCGTACTGCTGCCCCAGCAGGACCTGAGCACCGGCACGCTGCGCTTCGTTCTGGTGCCCGGCATGATCGGGCAGATCCGCTTCGCGCAGGCCGATGTGCGGGGCACCTGGAAATCCGCCTTCCCCTCACGCCCGGGTGACCTGCTGAACCTGCGCGACCTCGAACAAGGTCTGGAGCAGATGAAGCGCGTCGCCAGCCAGGACGTCGACATGCAGATCGTCCCCACGGACGTGCCGGGTGTGAGCGACGTGGTGATCTCGGTCAAGCGGACCAAGCCTTGGACGGTCGTGGCCGCGGTGGACAACTCAGGCACGCGCTCGACCGGCAAGCTGCAAGGCAACCTGAGCGTCAGCATCGACAACCCGCTGGGCCTGAACGACCTGTTCAACGTGGGCTACAGCCAGGACTTGGATTTCAGCAACAAGGATCATGGCACCCACGGCTGGAACGGCTTCTATTCCGTGCCGTGGGGGTACTGGACGGCGACGGTGTCGGCGTATTCCAGCACGTACTTCCAGCAGATCGCGGGCGTCAACCAGACCTTCGTGTCGAGCGGCAATTCGCAGAACTTCGATATCAAGCTGCAGCGCGTCATCGAGCGCTCGCAGAACGATGTGCTGGGCGTGCAGTTCCGCCTGTCCAAGCGGTTCGGCAAGAACTTCGTCGACGACACCGAGATCCCCCAGCAGCGGCGCAACAACACGGTAGTGGAAACCGGCCTGACGGATCGCCACTACTTCGGGGCCGCGCAGTTCGACGGCAGCCTGATGCTACGCCACGGCGTGGGCGACCTGGGCGCGCAGGACGACACGCTGGCCGACGGCGGTGGCCCGACCTGGCACTATCGCATGCTGGTGGCGGATGCCAACCTGTCGGTGCCGTTCAAGCTTGGCGGGCAGCCGTTGCGGTACGTGACCACGTTCCGTGGACAGTTCACCAACGACCACCTGTATTCGATCGACGCGATCACCATCGGCAGCCGCTACACCGTGCGGGGCTTTGACGGTGAGATGTCGCTGATTGGCGACCGGGGTTTCTACTGGCGCAATGAGCTGCAAGCGCCGATCGGCAACACCGGCCTGTCGCTCTATGGCGGTCTCGACTACGGCCATGTCTATGGCCCGTCAACGGTGGGCCTGGCCGGCACCCAACTGGCGGGCGCTGTGATCGGGCTGCGCGGCGGATGGGGGACGCGGGCCGGGTCGTTCTCTTACGATCTGTTCGCCGGTACGCCGGTCTATAAGCCTGCGGCGTTTCAAACTGCCCGGGTGACAGCGGGCTTTCAATTGATCTATCAATACTGAAGCTTCCCGCGCACTGTAGATTCACGCATTGACGATGGAACGCTAACAGCCGCATGGTGCAGGTTCCACAGTTTGTCGCCCCAGCGCTGCGCTTCGCCATGGAAAGAGGTCAGACTGACCCAACCAACGAAGTGCAGCCCAGTGCTGCAACCGCGACTTGCCGACGTTTTCCAGGCCAGCTCAAAGAAAGCGCTGGGTTTTGCGCATTCGCGAGTTCGAAACCGGCAGCACGGTCCTTTTTCCTATCAATCAGCGCCCGGCAAGGCGCTCTATGGTCCGTACTCCGGCGCGCATTTTTTCTGCTGCCGACGCGTTGGCTGAGTGAATTGTGATTTTCGGTGGATTGAAGCCGCGAAGCGCCACAGCCTCTTCAATCCAAAGAATGACATCGTAGCCAGTACCGTGAGCATCATCGCCCAGGTCGTGATCAAGGCTAATCTCTTCGACGGAACCAGTTTCTAGCAACTGTATCGCCTCCTCGGGCCAGTACACTCGCTGCCAACCATCTGGCGTTTCCCGTTCGTCGTCAAGAAATACCTTCATCACCGTTTCCTAGCTTTTTCGATACCAATCGTCTTCATGGGGCGCTTGACCTTTCTTCACCAGCCGATAGCGCATCACTCTCGCTATCCCCCCAACACTGCCGCCACCGAGCGACGTCGCCTCCATACTACCGGCCGCCGTC